>NZ_LQXG01000002.1:0-145511 GCF_001924955.1 Maricaulis sp. W15
TGGCGGCGGTGGCGGCGTAGGCGGCGTTGGTGGCGGCGGAGGCGGCGTTGGTGGCAGCGGAGGCGGCGTTGGCGGCGGCGGTGGCGGCGGCGGAGGCGTAGGCGTAGGCGGTGGCGGCGGCGGCGGCGGTGGCGGCGTAGGCGGCGTTGGTGGCGGCGGAGGCGGCGTTGGTGGCAGCGGAGGCGGCGTTGGCGGCGGAGTTGGCGGCGGCGGAGGCGTAGGCGTAGGCGGTGGCGGCGGCGGTGGCCCACCGATCGACGCCATGGGTTGAACGTGTAGCGGCAACCCATGGCGTCACCATACCCCGAAACAGCGACAGGATCATGGCACGGTGGTTATCCGTCGTTCGCAAAAGAACCCGCAGCATGGGAGCCACACGCAGGGCGCACCGGGCCGCGATGACGAGCGACACGTCTACAGGCTGCGTCGCCAGCCAGCCCTCAAACGCTTTCCGATCAAACTTTGGCGCGCTCGCCATCATGCCTCGCCATTGTGTTGCCTGCCCTCACCCCACAACCTAGCGGCCATGCACGCAACTGGCGAGTGCGCTTTCCTCCCCGCTTCGGGGGGAGGTGGATCGCCCGTGAGGGCGAGACGGAGGGGCTGGCGCGGCACGCGGCAGGGTTTGGGTGAGGCCTTCTCCGGCCTGCGGCCGCCCCATCGACCCGGCGCCTTGCGCCGGGCCACTTCCCCATTTCATGGGGAAGAAAAGGGTCCGCGGCCAGACACAAAAAAGCCGGCCCTTGGGCCGGCTTTTTCAGATCAATTATCCAGGAAACTCCGCAGCTTCCGGCTCCGGCTCGGATGCTTCAGCTTCCTCAGCGCTTTCGCCTCGATCTGGCGGATGCGTTCGCGGGTGACCGAGAATTGCTGGCCGACTTCTTCCAGCGTGTGGTCGGTATTCATGCCGATGCCAAAACGCATGCGCAGGACGCGTTCCTCGCGCGGGGTAAGGCTGGCGAGGACGCGGGTGGTGGTTTCGCGCAGATTGGCCTGGATGGCGGCATCGATCGGCAGGACGGCATTCTTGTCCTCGATAAAATCGCCGAGATGGCTGTCTTCCTCGTCGCCGATCGGCGTTTCAAGGGAGATCGGCTCCTTGGCGATCTTCATCACCTTGCGCACTTTTTCCAGCGGCATGGCGAGCTTTTCGGCCAGTTCTTCCGGGGTCGGCTCGCGGCCGATCTCGTGCAGCATCTGGCGGCTGGTACGGACGATCTTGTTGATCGTCTCGATCATGTGCACCGGGATGCGGATGGTGCGCGCCTGGTCGGCGATCGAGCGGGTGATCGCCTGGCGGATCCACCAGGTGGCATAGGTCGAGAATTTGTAACCGCGGCGATATTCGAACTTATCGACGGCCTTCATCAGGCCGATATTGCCCTCCTGGATGAGATCCAGGAATTGCAGGCCGCGATTGGTGTATTTCTTGGCGATGGAGATGACGAGACGCAGATTGGCCTCGACCATTTCCTTCTTCGCCACACGCGCTTCGCGCTCGCCCTTCTGGACGGTGCGGACGATGCGGCGCAGGTCTTCGATCGGCACGCCGGCGCGCTGGGTCAAATCGGCGAGATCGTCGCGGATCTTGCCGGCATCCGTGCCTTCACGGTCGATAAAACGGGCCCAGGCCTTGGACGTGGACGCCATCGAGTTCGGCCAGTCGGGGTTCAGCTCATTGCCGAAATAGCTGTCCATGAATTGCGCACGCGGCACGCCATGGGCGTCGGCCATGCGCAACAGCTTGCCTTCCAGCGCCATGCGCTCCTTGTTGATCGCATACAGCTGTTCGACCAGCGCCTCGATCCGCGCATTGTTCAGGTGCATCGTGTTGAGATTGGTCACGATGGCGTTTTGCAGGCCTTCGTATTTCTCACGCGATTGCTTGGTCAGGTCCTTGCCCTCGATACGGGCGGCGACCAGCTTGTCCTGCAGTTTGCGGAAGGCGGCAAAATCGGTGGCGATGGAGTCGAGCGTCTCCATCACGCCATCGCGCAGCTCCGCTTCCATGGCCGACAGGGAGAGTGATGCGCCGTCATCATCGTCGTCATCATCATCGTCGTCGGAACTGCTTTCGCCGTCCTCGTCATCATCAGACTTCTCGGACTTTTCCTCATCGTCCTTGTCGTCATCATCATCGTCGGACTTGGGCTTGGGAGCACCATCATCGGCCGGGGTCGGCGTCTCGCCATCACCCGTGCCCTCGCCGTCCTCATCACCATCCTCCGCGGCTTCCGCCTGCTGACCGCCATAGGTGGCGTCGAGATCGATAATGTCGCGCAGCAGGACCTGGCCTTCGGTCAGCTCGTCGCGCCAGACCATGATGGCTTCAAAGGTCAGCGGGCTTTCGCACAGGCCGCGGATCATCGCATTGCGACCAGCCTCGATGCGCTTGGCAATCGCGATCTCGCCTTCGCGGGACAGGAGTTCCACCGAACCCATCTCGCGCAGATACATGCGCACCGGATCGTCGGTACGGTCGGCCGAGGTCGGTGTGTTGAGACCCGTGACAGCGGTCTTGGAGGCGCCGGCCACAGCCCGGCTGTCGCTCTCCTCTTCCTCGTCATCATCGTCATCATCATCCGAGGATGCAGACGTGGCCTTGGCCGCTTTCGGCGCATCACCGCTGTCGTCATCCACATCGCTGTCATTGTCGACGACATTGATGCCCATCTCGGACAGTTGTGCGAGCACGTCTTCGATCTGCTCGGACGAGAATTCCTCGCTCGGCAGGACCGCGTTCAGCTCGTCATGGGTGACATAACCGCGCTTCTTGGCGGTCTTCACCATGTTCTTCACTGACTGATCCGTCAGGTCCAGCAGCGGACCATCCGAATTTTCCGATGCATCATTGGCTTCGGCGGATTTGCTCATTTAATCGTCCCTTGTCGCGCCGCCCTGGGGCGCGCAATTGGAATTATACGCATCAGGAGGATTCCGAACGAGAGCTTTCGTACCGGTAGGCGTCTACCACCTGCCGAAAGCGTTCCGAATCCGCCTGCTTGAGTTCTTCGTCCAGACGGGCACGCGCCTCATCACGACGTGTCTGTGCTTCGCTTCGTTCCATATAGGCGTGAGCCAGCCGCTTCCAAGCCTCTGCCCTCACCTCTGGAGACGCCTCCATACCGCCCAGTTCCGCCCGCATGGGTCTGCGCTCACCGTCCAACCGCTTTATCTCTGCCGCGTATCCGGCGTCGGCCAAATCAGCCCTTAGCGTGTCGGTCTGCACAAACTGCCCAGAAGAGCAGGCGTCTAGAACGGCGTCGCGCAGCCTGTCAAGCGATCCCAACCGCAAAAGCGCGAGAGTCTCGATCTGCGAGGCGGCGATTTCCGGGTATTCGATCGCCGCGACCAGCAGGAGATGGCCCAGCCGGGCGGTCGGATCGGCCTGTCGGGACTGCTTGTTGCGCAGTTCGGCTGTCGCCCCCAGCGGTACGCCCTTGCCGGGACGCCAGGGTCCGCGCCGGTCACTGCGGCCATCTTTCGGGCGCGTGCCGAACAGGGCATCCGTCCGTTGATCAAATTCGCGCTTGTACTCCTCGCGGATATCGCTGTCGGCGATCTGGCTGACCAGCGCCCGGATGCGGCGACGGAAACCGGCCCGGCGATCGGGATCATCGAGCGGCTCGACCAGAACCTCGCGCTCCCAGATCAGATCGGCCAGCGAGCGGGTTTCGCGGAAGACAGCGCGCAGGGCGTTGGCGCCCTCCTCGCGCAGGATATCGTCGGGATCCTTGCCGTCGGGCATGAAGGCAAAGCGCAGCGTCTTGCCCGGCTGCAGCAATGGCAGGGCCCGATCCGCCGCCTTGAAGGCCGCTGCCCGTCCGGCGCTGTCACCATCCAGGCACATCACCGGCTCGCCGCCGGCCCGCCACAACAGCTGGATCTGCTCCTCGGTGATGGCGGTCCCCAGCGGCGCGACCCCGTGCTCCAGCCCGGCCCGCGACAGCGCGATCACGTCGAGATAGCCCTCGGCGACGATCAGGCCGCGAATATCCTGCTTGGGATCGGAGGCCGCTTTGCGGGCTTCCGGATAACGGTAAAGAACCGAGCCCTTGTGGAAGATCGGCGTTTCCGGCGAGTTGAGATATTTCGCCCGTGCCTCTTTCGACAGCGCCCGCCCGCCAAATCCGACCAAGCGATTGCGCGGATCATGGATCGGGAAGGTGATGCGGTCGCGAAACCGGTCATAGGGCGAACCATTGTCCGGCTCGATCAGAAGCCCGCACTCGATGAGGTCTGCAACCGGCGCGCCGGCGGTGACCAGCTCGTCCTTGAGCGCCGTCCGGCTCTCAGGGGCATAGCCAATGCCATAGCGGGCGCAGTCCTCGCCCGTCAGGCCGCGCGATTTGAGATAGCGGCGCGCCTCCTCGGCCTGAGGGGAGCGCAGGGCGCGCAGGAAAAAGGCCTGGGCGCTTTCCATCCACTCGACGAGGGATTTGCGGTGCTGGGTCTTTTGCTGGCTCTCCGGATCCGGCTCGGGCAGGCGAAGTCCCGCCTCGCCAGCCAGACGCTCGGCCGCCTCCATGAAGGACAGGCCTTCCATCTCTTCGAGCCAGGTGAAGATATCGCCATGCTTGCCGGAAGCGAAGCAATGGTAGAAGCGCTTGTCATCATTGACGAAAAACGAGGGCGAGCGTTCTTTCTTGAAGGGCGACAGGCCGACAAATTCACGGCCCTGGCGTTTCAGGGGGACGGAACGGCCGATGAGGTCCGACGGGCGCACACGCGCCTTGATTTCGTCGATGAAGTCCTCATTGAGACGCATTGCCGTCGGTTACCCCTGAATCACGACCCGCCCCGCACAGATCAGCCGTGCATGATGCGCGCGAAAGCCGCCCACGTCACGCGTTCAATCTGCGAATGGGGTCAGGGTCAGGCCGAGGCGAGCAAGTCTTTCACCTTGGCGCCCGCCTTGGCAAAGTCCATGCGACCGGCATAGCGCGATTTCAGCTCGCCCATGCAGCGGCCCATATCCTTCAACCCGCTGGCGTCGAGCTCGCTGACCACCGATTTGGCGGCATCATCGATTTCGCCATCATCCATCGGGGTCGGCAGGAATTCGCGCACGATCTCGGCTTCCGAGCGCTCGGCCTCGGCGAGATCGAGACGTCCGGCCTTTTCATAGGTCTCGGCGCTTTCCTCGCGCTGCTTCACCAGCTTGGTGAGCAGTGTCATGATTTCGGTGTCTTCGCAGCCGGCGCAGCGATCTTCGGCGCGGGCGGCGATATCACGGTCCTTGATGGCAGCCGAGATCAGGCGAAGCGTCGACAGACGCGCCTTGTCCTGGGCTTTCATCGCCGCTTTCATATCCGTGGTGATGCGTTCACGAAGTGACATGGTCTCAACCAAACCTATCCGGGCGCCGGACGCGGCGCTCCCTGACGAGATCTCCGGTGTGAAGAACTTTTGTTGTGCACGCAATGACGTGCCGATTGTTTCGAACAATGCTGGGCCTTTTGCTCTGGCGTCGCGCGTTTGAGGCACATGCCTCCGAAACGAGGGGCCGGGAATTATTCCGTTGGCGGCAAAGAATCAAGCCCGAATGAAAATCGTGATCGAATAACCGGTTTGCAAATTCGCCCGAGGGCGCCGAATTTCAACCCCGTCCGGGCGTCAATCCACCGCCATCCCCCAGGCACGGGCACGCGCCCGCAGCGGCGCACAGGCCGGGCCGGACAGCCATTTTTCATAGTGGCGCCAGCGCTCGCGCGAGCGGGTGTAGAGCGGTTGGGTGACCTGGTGAGCGCTGGGTGTGGAAATCCGGCCGCGCGCCTTCGCGGTCTCGAAGAACCGGGCCTGCTGAGGTTCCCATGACAGGCCCAGCATCGACATGACCGGTTCGATCGCCGCCTGCGGATCATCGATCAGCGCTTCATAGTCGACATGCGCCAGGCGCGGCCGGCGCCAGCCCACAAAGCGTTCGAAATGGTCGAAGCTGGCGGCATGGAAGGCAGCGATGCGCTCAAGCCGCGTCATCACCAGCATCGCATTATTGGGCGCGTAGTCCTGGGCGAAATTGCTGACCGCCACGTCCAGCGGGTGGCGGCGCGCCAGAATGAATGCTGCCGCCGGGAAGATGCGGTGGATCACCGCGGCCCAATTCATGTTGAGCGGCAGCTTGTCGATGATCACCTGCCCCGGCGCCGCATCATCGACATGGGAGGCCAGTTGCTCGCGATAGGCAGCCTGCAGGACAGCCGGATCGGTCGCCTCGACCGCGTCGAGCCAGGCCTCGGTGAAATTGGTTTCATCGCCAGAGACCCCGGGGATGACGGCGCGCAGGGCATCGATCAGGACCGGCTTTTCCTCAAGCACATCGACGACGCTGTGAGCGCGCAGAACGCTGTCGAGCAAGGTCGTGCCCGAGCGTGGGAACCCGACCAGAAATGCCAGGTCCGCCCCCGCCTCCGCACCCTTGGGCCGCGCTGGCGTCCGGGTGAGCGGATTGCCGGACTTGATCTCTGCCAGAAGGCGGGCATCGAGACTGGCCAGCCGCGCCAACGGCATGGTGTGGTCGCACACGCCGCTGGCCTCCCAATTGGCCTCCAGCAAACGATTGGCGGTTTCAAAATGCGCCCAGGCCTGATCATGCCGACCCCGGCGATCCGCGATCTGGCCGGCGATATAGCTGGCGCCGCGACGCGCTTCATCACTGAGATCGCCATCGAGCGCCAGGCTGACAGCCTCTTCCGCAGCGTCGAGCTGACCGGTTCGCAACAGCGCCCGTGCCCGGGCATGGTGGAGGTCAGGATGATCGAGATCGGCCCCCAGGGCGGCCGCCTGTTGCCGCAATTCAAGCCAGGCCCCGGGTTCCAGGTCATGCTCATGAAAGATGGCTGCCGCAATCAGCGTCGCATGCGGGGCCTCGCCGTCGGCGAGCGCGTCGCGGAACAGGGCAGCGCCGGCCTCCGGTCGCCCTGCTGCGTCCAACAGGCGCGCGGCCAGCAAGTGCCAGCGGGCCGGGTCGCCGCCACGTTCAGCCGGCAAGCCGTCCAATACCGCCAGCGCATCATCGGCGCGGTCGTCGCTCATCAGCTGGCCACACAGCATCTCGGCCAGGCGCAATTGCGGACCACACAGGTCGAGCGACCGCAACAGGACACGCTCGGCATCCCGGCGCCGGACCGGGGATTGCTGCAGGATCGTCGTCAGCGCGTGCCAGCCGGCGACGTCGGCGGGTGCCAGCATGATGGCGCGGCGGGCATGAAATTCGGCTTGTTGCAGATCACCGCATGCCATGGCCAGTCGCGACAAGACCACCCAGAGGCCGGGCCGGTCCGGCAGGGCCCAGACCAGTTCGCGTGCCGCGGCCAGAGCCGCCGCGGCATCGGTGCCCAAGGGCAGGCCCTCAATTTCGGCAAGCCGGGTCGCGGCAGTCGTCGCTCCACCGCGATCGGCGAGACCGGAATAACGGGCCCGGACAGCGTCATCCGCCGGGTATTGGCGCGCTGCAGCCTGCAAGGCTTGGTCGTCGGGAAGGGCTTGCCGCGCTGCATCAAGACAGGCGGCGGCGCGGGCCGGTTCATCCAGTTCCACCAGCGTACGCGCCAGGCCGATCCAGAAGCCCGGCTGGTCACGGCGCAGCGCCGTCGCGTTCATGAAACAGGGCAGCGCCAGATGCGGCTGACCGGCCATCAGCGTCACGGCCCCGAGATTATTGTGGGCACGCGCCAGATGCGGGTCGAGATCGAGCGCCCGGCACCAAGCCAGGGCCGCACCGTCATGATCACCCGCCTTTAGCGCGACATTGCCCGCCTCGATGAAGGCTTCCACGGTTTCGCTCATGGCTCGACGCCCCTCGGCTTGCGGCCACCAGTATCGCGAGGCGCGACCGGCCACGGCAAGCCGGGCTTGCAGACGATGGACTTGGTTCGCCCCGGTCACTGCAACGCTATTGACCCGGCCTGCATCAACCGCTAGCAGAGCGCCCGTTTACCCGCCCCTCGCCACCGACCGATTCCGGACGGCGCGAGCGCGCCCCGCAAGACCCTTGGAGACAAAGCCATGACGTCCACGCCGACCCAAATTCCGACCGGCGCGCTGGCGCTTGCCGATGGCACTGTGTTCCTGGGCCATGGCACCGGCGCAACCGGTACCGCCCTGGGCGAAGTCTGCTTCAACACGGCGATGACCGGCCACCAGGAAATCCTGGCCGACCCGTCCTATGCCGGCCAGGTGGTCTGCTTCACCTTCCCGCATGTCGGCAATGTCGGCGCCAATGCCGAAGACGAGGAAGCCGCGTCGCCGCAGGCCCGCAAGGCCGCCGTCGGCATGATCAGCCGCGCGAAAATCACGCCGCCGGCCAGCTGGCGCGCCGAAACGACGTTTGAGGAATGGTTGCGCACCCGCGGCATCGTCGCGCTGACCGGGGTCGACACCCGCGCCCTGACCCGCCGCATTCGCGAACATGGCATGCAGATGTGCGCCATCGCGCATGATCCGGCCGGCAATATCGATATCGACGCCCTCAAGGCCGCCGCCAAGGCTGCGCCGACGATGGAAGGCCGCGAGCTGGCCGCCGATGTCGCCCGCACCGAGGGCGGTGACTGGACCGAGGGCAATTGGACACTGGGCGAAGGCTATGCGGTCGGGCCGGAAGACGGACCTCGCATCGTGGTGCTCGATTATGGTGTGAAGGCCAATATCCTGCGCCTGCTGACCGGCGCCGGCGCCCGCGTCGCCGTGCTGCCGGGCAAGGCCTCGATCGACGATATCAAGGCGCTCAATCCGGATGGCGTGGTCGTGTCGAACGGTCCGGGTGACCCGGCGGAGACCGGCAAATACGCGCTGGCGACCATCAAGGCCGTCCTCGAGGCCGGCATCCCGACGCTGGGCATCTGCCTTGGCCACCAGATGCTGGCGCTCGCGATCGGTGCCAAGACCGCGAAAATGCCCCAGGGCCATCACGGCGCCAATCACCCGGTCAAGAATTACGAGACCGGCCAGGTTGAAATCGTGTCGATGAATCACGGCTTTGCCGTTGATGGCGCGACCTTGCCCGACAATGCCGTCCAGACCCATGTCTCGCTGTTCGACGGATCCAATTCCGGATTCAAACTGGTCAACAAACCGGTCTGGGCCGTCCAGCACCACCCCGAAGCCAGCCCCGGCCCGCAGGACAGTTTCGGCGTGTTCGACCGCTTTGTGGGTGAGCTGAAGGGCCGGGTTGAGGCTTAGAGCCCTAGGACACGTCGCTCCCTTTCTTTCAGTGAGAGGTGCGCGCACCGCGCGGAGCTGCCCATACACCGCTTGCCGGCATTCAGCCGCATCCGGGTTTTCAGCTCAAGGGTGAAACCGCGAAGCGGCGCGGACGCGCCCTTGACCTGAAAACCCGGATGCGGCGCGCTGGCTGACAAGTGATGTATGGCTCGGTCTGCGGCCCGCCGCGCAGCGATACGGCGTCTCGTTCTTGGCTATTTCACTGGACAACCCCGCCACAAATCGCGCCATCATGGCGTGATGCTCAACCGACGCACCCTTCTCGCCGCCACGGCAGCATCCGGTCTTGCCGCCTGTGGGCGCTCCGGCCCACCGCCTGATCTCCTGCGTGTCGCCACGACCGGCCTGCCGGACAGTCTCGACCCGGCCCGCGGTGAGTTCGCAGCGGCGGCTCTGGTCTACAAGCAGATCCATGCCGGCCTGACGGAGTACGCACCTGATGGCTCGGTCGGCCCCGGACTGGCCGAAAGCTGGTCTGTTGACGCGAGCGGCCTGGTCTGGACCTTTCGGCTACGCGAGGGGTTGATGTGGTCGGATGGCCATCCGCTGACGGCTGAAGATGTGGCCTGGTCGGCCCGGCGCATTGTCGACCCGACCCAGAGCTTTGCCGTGCTGGGCGATTTCTATGCCGTCACGAATGCGCGGGCGATCCATGCCGGCGAGATGGCACCGGACCGGCTCGGCGTGACCGCGCTGGATGATCGCACGGTGGAATTCCGGCTCGAGACGCCGCTGGGCCTGCTGCCGACGCTGATGCGCGAATTCTACCCCTTCCCGCGCCATGTGATCGAACGCGTCGGGCTGGACTGGGTCCGTCCGGAACACATCGTCACGGCCGGGGCCTACACGGTGGCAGCCGAGAGCCAGATCAGTCTCGACCTGACAAAGAACCCGAACCACTACGCCGCCGACACCGTCTCCATCCCGGCCATCCGCATTGACGGCGTGCGCGAGGACGCCACCCGCATGCGCCTCTTCCGGGCCGGCGATTACGATCTTGCCGACCGGCCGCCGGCCAACCAGATCGATTACTGGCGCGAACGCCTGGGCACGCAGTTCCAGAGTTTCGACGCGCCGATCCTGCGCTATCTGAAAATCAATCACGCGCGTGCGCCGCTGGATGATGTGCGCGTCCGGCGACTATTGTCCCGGGCCATCGACCGCCCCTTCCTGGCCCGTGAGTTTTACGCCGATACCGCCACCCCGTCCGAACTGGTCATTCCCGGGTCCGTCATCACTGACAGCGAGCTGGCGCCGCAGGCCGGCGGCGTGTCCCGGCAGCTCCAGCTCCGCACCACGACCGGCGAAGGCGAACGCCTCGCCGTGGCGATTGCCGATGACTGGGCCCGTTTCGGGATCGAGACCGAGCTTCTGGTCAGCTATCCCACCGACCTCTACCAGGCCGTCGATGCCGGCGATTTCGATATCGCCATCGCCAGCTTCAATCGAGGCCTGAAGTCCGATCCCTTCTTCATGCTCGACCCGTTTGCGCCCGGCGGGTTCGCGGCCAATTTCAACTGGGACGACCCGACCTTCGCCGAATTGATGGCCGCTGCCCGGCGCCAGAATGACCCGTCCGCCCGCGCCCAGCTCTATCTCGCGGCGATGGACCGGATCCACGAGGACATGGCCATCATCCCGCTCCTCCACGAACGCGCCCACTGGCTTGTCGGGCCACGCGTTGGCGGCACACGGAACGACATCCAGCCGATGTTGTGGCGGGATCTGGAGTTGGCCGATGCGTGAGATGGAAGAGCAGTTGAGCGCGTGCTGGCACCAGCAGATGAGCGCACTTTCCTGACGGATCAATTCGAAACGGAACTCGGCGACAAGGCCCGAGCCAACATGCGGCGCGAGTTCCTGGCACTGGGCGGCAAGCTCTAGTCCGGCACCTTCCTGAATTCGAACAACTCGCCGGGCTGGCAATCCAGCGCATCGCAGATCGCGATCAGGGTGGAAAAACGAATGCCCTTGATCTTGCCGGTCTTGATCATCGACAGCGCCTGCTCGGACACACCGATCCGGTCGGCAAGCTCTTTCGATCGCACCTTGCGGCGCGCCAGCAACACGTCCAGGTGAACGATGATCTCGCCGGGCAGGTCGGGATCGGCGGTCACAGGATCAACTCCAGCTCCTCATGGCGACGACGCCCCTCGGCGAGAATATGCGCCATCAGGAACAAGAGCAGCGCGGTGCCGATCGACTCGATGGTGTCGGACCCCAAGCTGATCTCCACGGCATTCCGGGTATGCGGGTTAGCGACCGAGAGATAGACGCTGAACACGGTGGTTTCGAACGGAGCCCAGATCGCACCGACAAGGCTGGCCAGGGCAAATTGGCGAAACCCGCCGACCGAGGCCTCGGAGAAATACTGGCCCTCGGCGCCCTCCAGGAAGAGCCGGCGCACGCCGAACAGCCCGTACAGTGTGAGGCCAATTCCGATCATCGATATGCCGGCCGCTCCGAGGCGGATCTGGAACACGAACCAGTCGTTTTGGCCATTGCCGACCCAGCGGCTGCCCGGCAATTCACCCAACGCGTTCGCGAGGCCGGGCAAAAACCAGACACCGAGTCCGAACAACGGCACCAGGACCATGCCGGCCAGCGTCGCCAGGGCTAGAAATCGGCTGAGACGCCGGATGGATCGATCCTGCGGGATTGAGGGCATGCGACTGTCCATGAATTAAAGTTAAACTTGAATTTCTATGCATATTAGTTGAATTGTTTCGCACCGGCAATCGGGAGCGCACACCGTGTGTCAACCCACCCCCAGCCGTCGCGGCCTGTGTGTCGTGCTGTCTGCCTGCGCCCCATTCCTCACGCAGGGGCCAGTCTCAGCATCCAGTCCCGATTGCCGGCCCCAATCAATCGCCCGACTACCTGCGGCGAAGCTTGTTGCCGAAAACCCCTTTAAGTTGTAGCGTCGTTCTGTTCCATTGATCGTATTCGCACAAACACCGGCCTGCCGACTTCCCCGATCTCCGGGTGAAGGATGTGCATCGCCGTTCGGCACCCGGGGGAATTCATGATCGACAGCCACAGCCAGCGCGCTTGCCTGGCCTTGCTTGCCGCCAGCACGCTCGCCCTGTCCGCCTGTTCGGACGCGGGCAGGACCGCCGACACCGACACGGGCAGCGCATCGGACGCCGCCATGGCGGCCGGCGACGGCCTGGCACAAGGCGGCGAAACGGGCGGCGAAACGGCGCCAGCCGCCGCCGATCCTGTCATCCCGGCGCCCGCGGCAGCCGCGTCTGCGACCTTCCTTGCCCTGTCCGACGTGCACCGGCTGCGGGACGGGCATCCCTGCACCGGCCGCACCTGTCAAACCTCGCCAGCCTTCTGGACCGCGACACAGACACAGGCCCAGGCGCTGCTGTCCAGTCAAACTCCCGACTTCGTGATCTATCTGGGCGATATGCCGGAACACAGCATTCCCGACGAGAGCGAGCGCAGGCCGGTTCTCGCGAACGTGCTGGATGGTCTGGAAAACATTGTCTCCGGCACCACCACGCCGCTATTCTACCTGCCCGGCAATAACGACACGGTGGAGCGCAATCACGGCCGCGGTGATTTCGACTACTGCCCCTTCACCGATCATGACCGGAGCGTCTTCAACACGGTCGACGATCCGACCGTGTGGCCGGTGATCAACGGCTCGGCCGACATCATCGACCGCAGCCGTCTCACTGACGGCTATTACGCAGCCCGCATCACGGTCGGCGCCAGCGCGGCACCGCTGCGAATTCTGGCCCTGAACACCAATATCTATACCGCCGACTACAGCCGCTGTTCCGATCTTGTGGACGCCGCCGCGACAGGATCGGCACAACTCGACTGGCTGGCGGACCAGCTCGATGCCGCCACCACAGCGAATGAACCCGTCCTGCTGGCCATGCACGTTCCGCCCGGGATCGACGGCCATAGCGGCCATTCAATGTGGGACGACAGCCTCGCCTACCAGGGTCGCGACACCGCGCTCACCGGGCGCCGGATGCAGGATGTCTTGCTGACCTATATCGGCAACCACCAGCCGGTGATCACCACCGTGCTCGCCGGCCACACCCATCTCAACGGCATACGCCGCCTGCACACCTGCGAGGCAACGCCCGGCGTCTCGGAACTTCTGGTGTCAGTGCCAGGTATCAGCACCGACCACGGCAATACGCCCGGCATGAAAATCTTCGAGCTCGGCGGCGGGCTGGAACCGGTTGAGGTCACCACTTATGGCGCGACCTATGTCGAGCCGCCGGTCGACGACTATGCCTGGAGCGGCGGGATCAGCTACGGTTTCCGCACGAATTATCCCAACACCACGCCTGCCGGGACCTCACTGCTGGACCAGGTCGACAGCCTGTCCGACGACGCTCGCTGGGTGAATATGTGGGGGCATCTTTATGTCGATGACCGGGACGCAGCGGTCCCGCTCGATTCGGATTATGAAGACGCGATGGATGTTCACTGCACGCCGTGAGGTGTCGCAGGCCAATGGTCGACCGGGCCGCCGCCGGACGCCCGCTTGCGCCTCGCCATCAACACCGGTCCACACCTGTAAAAACACCGCTTTCCCGCGTGCCGCCGGGACATTGCCGCCTTCTGCACGAAAAGGCGCAGTTTCCCCCTTACTTTCCCGCCGATTCCGCGATACCTACCCGCTTCAGCACCAAAACTGATCGCTCGCACGGCACTCCGTCCCCGGAGGGCCGCGACGAGCGCGCGCGCATGACACGCGAAAACGGGAAAAGAAGGCCACGCCCATGCCCAAACGCAACGACATCCAGTCCATCCTGATCATCGGCGCCGGCCCCATTGTCATCGGACAGGCCTGCGAATTCGACTATTCAGGGGTTCAGGCGGTCAAGGCACTGAAGGCCGAGGGCTATCGGGTCATCCTGGTCAATTCCAACCCGGCCACCATCATGACCGACCCGGAACTGGCCGACGCGACCTATATCGAGCCGATCACGCCGGACATGGTGGCCAAGGTGATCGAAAAGGAACGCCCGGACGCCCTGCTGCCGACCATGGGTGGCCAGACGGCGCTGAACTGCGCCCTCGAACTCGACAAGCGCGGCGTGCTGGACCTGTTCGGTGTCGAAATGATCGGCGCCAAGGCGGATGTCATCGACAAGGCGGAAAACCGCGAGCGTTTCCGCGACGCGATGGACAAGATCGGCCTGGAAAGCCCGCGCTCGCGCACGGTTCACTCGATGGCCGAAGCAGAAGCCGTGATGAGCGAGATCGGCCTGCCGGCCATCATCCGCCCCTCCTTCACACTCGGCGGAACCGGCGGCGGCATCGCCTATAATGTCGAGGAATACCGCCATATCTGCGGCACCGGCCTCGACGCCTCGCCGGTCGATGAAATCCTGGTCGAGGAATCGATTGTCGGCTGGAAAGAGTTCGAGATGGAGGTTGTCCGCGACAAGGCCGACAATTGCATCATCATCTGCTCGATCGAGAATGTGGACCCGATGGGCGTCCACACCGGCGACTCGATCACCGTCGCGCCGGCCCTGACCCTGACCGACAAGGAATACCAGATCATGCGCACGGCCTCGATCGCCGTGCTGCGCGAGATCGGCGTCGAGACCGGCGGCTCGAATGTGCAGTTCGCGGTCAATCCGGCAGACGGCCGCATGGTTGTGATCGAGATGAATCCCCGCGTGTCGCGCTCCTCGGCGCTGGCCTCCAAGGCGACCGGTTTCCCGATCGCCAAGGTCGCCGCCAAGCTGGCGGTCGGCTATACGCTCGACGAGATCGCCAACGACATCACCGATGGCGCCACCCCCGCCGCCTTCGAACCGACGATCGACTATGTCGTCACCAAGATCCCGCGCTTTGCCTTCGAGAAATATCCCGGCGCCGAAGCCAAGCTGTCGACCTCGATGAAGTCGGTCGGCGAGGCCATGGCCATTGGCCGCACCTTCCAGGAAAGCATGCAAAAAGCCCTGCGCTCGATGGAAACCGGCCTGACCGGTTTCGACGAGATCGAGATTGCCGGTGTTGATGACGCGGTCGACATGGATGCCCGCAAACAGGCCGTCCGGGCTGCGCTCGCCATGGCGACACCCGACCGTTTGCGCGTTATCGCGCAAGCCTTCCGCGAAGGGATGACAGTCGAGGAAGTCGAGCGGGCCTCGCTCTATGAACCCTGGTTCCTGCGCCAGATCGAACAATTGGTCACCACCGAGGACGACATCGCCACGCTCGGCCTGCCGGACACGGCGGAAGCCTTCCGTGACATCAAGGCGATGGGCTTTTCCGACGCCCGCCTGGCCAAGCTGGTCAAGGTTGAGGAAGCCGACATCCGCAAGGCCCGCAGGGCCCTGGGTGTGCGCCCGGTGTTCAAGCGCGTTGATACCTGCGCCGCCGAGTTTTTCGCCGCGACGCCGTATATGTATTCGACCTATGAGCTGCCGGCCTTTGGTGGCCAGACCGATTGCGAGAGCAATCCTACGGATGCGAAGAAAGCCATCATCCTGGGCGGCGGCCCGAACCGGATCGGCCAGGGCATCGAGTTCGATTATTGCTGCTGCCATGCCGCGTTTGCGTTTGGCGATATGGGCATCGAATCGATCATGGTGAACTGCAATCCCGAGACCGTCTCGACCGATTACGACACCGCCGACCGTCTCTATTTCGAGCCGCTGACCATTGAGGACACGCTGGAGCTGATCGAGACCGAGCGCGAGAACGGCACGCTGCTGGGCGTGGTCGTGCAGTATGGCGGCCAGACGCCGCTCAAGCTGGCGAGCGAGCTGGAAGCCGAAGGCGTGCCAATCCTCGGCACCGCGCCGGACGCGATCGACCTCGCTGAAGACCGCAAGCGTTTCAAGGATTTGTTGGACAATCTCGGCCTCAAACAACCGCCCAACGCCATAGCCTCCTCCGACGCCGAAGCGCGCACCGCCGCCGAAAAGCTCGGCTTCCCGTTGGTCCTGCGCCCCTCTTATGTCCTCGGTGGCCGGGCCATGGAGATCATCCGCGAGATGGACAGTTTCGAGCGCTATATCCGCGAGGCCGTCAATGTCTCCGGCAAATCGCCGCTCCTGCTCGACCGCTATTTGACGGATGCCGACGAGATCGATGTCGACGCGATCTGCGATGGCACCGATGTCTGGGTGGCCGGCGTGATGCAGCATATCGAGGAAGCCGGTGTGCACTCCGGCGACAGCGCCTGCTCGCTGCCGCCCTACAACCTGTCCGACGACATGATCGCCGAGCTGAAGGCCGAGACCGTCGCCATGGCCAAGGCCATCGGCGTGAAAGGCCTGATGAATGTCCAGTTCGCGGTCAAGGACGGCGAAATCTTCGTGCTCGAAGTCAATCCGCGCGCCTCGCGCACCGTGCCGTTTGTGGCCAAGGCGATCGGCCAACCGGTCGCCAAGATTGCCGCCAAGGTGATGGCCGGCACGCCGCTGAAGGAATTCGGCCTGAAGGACCCGGCGCCGAAACATGTCTCGGTCAAGGAAGCCGTCATGCCCTGGGCCCGCTTTCCCGGTGTCGACCCGGTGCTCGGCCCGGAAATGCGCTCAACCGGCGAAGTCATGGGTATCGACACCACATTCGAAGCGGCCTTCGCCAAGGCGGAACTGGGCGCCGGCATTGCCCTGCCGCGCAAGGGCGCTGTCTTCATCTCGCTGAAAGAAGGCGACAAGGCAGCCATGGTCGAGCCGGTTCGCGTGCTGAAAATGCTCGGTTTTACCATTCTCGCCACCGGCGGGACGGCGAAGACCTTCGAGGAAGCCGGCATCCCGGTGACGCGCGTGAACAAGGTCTTTGAAGGCCGCCCGCACATTGTCGACGCCATGAAGAATGGCGAAGTCCAGTTGATCTTCAATACGACGGAAGGCCGACAATCCCATCTCGACAGCTATTCGATCCGCCGTTCTGCGCTTGAAACCAGGATCCCCTGTTACACCACCGCCTCGGCGGCCCGGGCCGCAATTGCGTCGCTGCGTCGCATCGATGAGGGAGCGCTTGAACCGCAAGCGCTGCAGACCTACTCTTGATGGTCAATTAAGTGGAGGCTAGCCTGTCTCCTCTTTCCCGAAGATAAGTGGTCGCATGAACAAGATCCCGATGACGGTCGCCGGGCAAATCGCCCTCGACGAAGAGTTGAAACGTCTGAAAACCATCGAACGCCCGGCCGTGATCGCGGCGATTTCGGAGGCGCGCGAGCATGGCGATCTCTCTGAAAACGCTGAGTATCACGCAGCCAAGGAACGCCAGGGCTGGATCGAGGGCCGGGTGCAGGAACTCGAGGACAAGCTCGCTCGGGCGCAAGTGATCGACATCACCAAAATGTCCGGCGACACGGTCAAGTTCGGCGCGACCGTCACCGTGCTCGACGAGGACACCGAACAGGAATCGACCTATCAGATCGTCGGTGAGGATGAGGCGGATGTGAAATCCGGCAAGATCTCGATCTCCTCGCCGATTGCACGCTCGCTGATCAACAAGGAAGTCGGCGACGTTGCTGAGGTCAATGCGCCCGGCGGCCTCAAGAGCTATGAGATCATGTCGGTCGCCTGGGGATAGTCGGCTCTTTCAATGCGATGACATGCCAAGCCGGCGCTCCGATGGGGCGCCGGTTTGGCGTTGGGGGATGTTCTCATCCGCGACCGGCGCGCCAGCAGGACAAGCCGTCGGTCGGCGCCCGGGCGGACAGATTTACCCCTAATTCTCTTGCCGGGATTCCGCCTCAGAGGGTCAGTCGGATCAAGGGTGGAACCGCGAAGCGGCCGCTGCGCGGCCCTTGACCCGACTGACCCTCTGAGGCCCACTGGCTGGCATGGGATTTAAGGTCCGGTTCGAGCGTTGCTCGAGTGGCGACTCAGGGCTTGGCCTCGCTTGACGCAGCGCCGGGCCCCGAATTCCGTGAACATCGCGTTTGACAGCGTGCCCCTACCCCTCGATCGCAAAGCTCAAACCCGCATATTTCTGCAAGCGCTCAATCAACACCTCACCCATCGCCGGGGCCGTCGTGTAGACACCGCCCGGCGTGGTGTCGCGATCGACATCGAATGCCAGGCACAGACCGGCTTCGGCGATCATGCGTGAGGTCGAGCCATAGCCCGGGTCTTTCTGGCCAGAGACGCTGGCCGTCATCCGCTCGCCGGTCTTGGTCAGGCCGGTGAACATGATGTCGTAGAAACCGGTCTCACGCTCTTCCTTTGACGGCCCATCGCCCGGCTTGGGCGGGTTTTCCGACATGGACTTGTCATTGGCGATCATTTTGGCAAAGCCTTCGCCCTGCTCGCCCGGCCCGGTCAGGAACATCTCGTCATAGACAAAGTCCTCACCATATCGATGACCGAGGAGCGCGTTGGAGCGGTGGACATTCTTGGTATTGATCGAGGCCATCACGAAGGGCGCAGCCCAGGAATCGAGATCCTCCTCGAACACGACTTTCGAGCCGCTGGGCTGTTTCGGGCCGTCAAAGCCCGGCACCAGCGAGAACGGATCTTTCAGCCAACCGATGATTTCCGGCTGCTTGCCGGCCCGCACCATGGTCTCGGCAAAGCTCGCCGCCGTGCCGCCGGAGAAAGTCCCCTTCATCTTGCGGACACGGCCTTTTACCCGGCTGATCGGCGCAGCGGTTTTGGCAATCGCGGCCTGTTGCAGATGATAGACGCCGAGATCGAAGGGAATGGAATCAAAGCCGCAGGACAGGACGATCCGGGCACCGCTGGCGCGGGCGGCGGCATCGTGCGTGCGAATGATGTCATGCATCCAGGCTGGTTCACCGCACAGATCAACATAATCCGTGCCCGCTTTCACGCAGGCCTCGACCAGCGGCTCGCCATACAGCTGATAGGGTCCGACCGTGGTGATGACCGCGCGCGTACGGCCTGCCATCGCCGCCAGTGAGGCCGCATCGGCACTGTCAGCCACGATCAGCGGTGTGTCCGCCGGTGCGCCGATCAGATCGCGCACCTCGGCCAACTTGGCCTGCGACCGGCCCGCCATCGCCCATGTCAGCCCACCATGCGTGGCGGCAAGATATTCGGCGACCAATCGTCCCGTAAAACCTGTCGCGCCAAAGACGACCACATCGAATTCGCGTTCTGTCATTTTCATCCCCGACCGTTGAATTTCTGATTTGTGTTTATGGAGGCGTGGATGATGGGACGATCAGGGGCATACCCGCAAGTCGAAGAGCCAGTCAGGAGCCGGTGCCAATACCAGGTATCAAGCGAGCCGGGTCATGACGGGTGCCGTTCTCCCGCACTTCGATATGCAGATGTGGCCCGGTTGCATTGCCGGTACGGCCGACACGGCCGATCTGCTCGCCGCCGGTCAATTCCTGTCCCACAGAGGCCTCGACGGCGGACAGATGCGCGTACAGCGTTGCCCATCCCCGACCGTGGTCGATCAGGACGACCTGCCCCCACGCTGCCGATCCTTGATATCCGTATCCGGCATAGATCACGCGCCCCGCGCCAGCAGCCCGAACCGGCGTCCCGCGCGGCGCCGAGATGTCGGTCCCGGAATGCACCCGCCCGCCGCCGCGGACAGCGCCGAAACGGGAGTAAACAATGCCTTCGACGACCGGATAGGAAAACAGGACAGCGCCCGGGTCCGGCGCAGTGTCATGACCGGGAATGGCGGAGCCCGGCGGCGCTCCCGCCAGGTCGGGCGCGAGCGGCGTGACCGGTTCTTGTCGGGGGGATTGGGCGCAAGCAGCGATCACCACCGGCGCGAGAAGCGCTGTGATGATCGCTATATTGCGTCCCGACGTCATGCCCCGCGGCCCTGCCATTCAACCTGGCGACATTAAAGCCCGACACTGTTGAACCAAAGCTGAACCCGTTCAGCGCAGGCCGGGCAGACGGCTGGCCGGATCGATGCGCTCGCCATTCCGGCGCAGTTCGACATGGACATGTGGTCCGGTCGAGCGACCGGTCGAGCCCACCCGTCCGATCTGCTGGCCGGCTTCGACATGATCGCCGACCTCGACATCAAATCCCTGCATGTGGGCATAGACGGTTTCCCAACCCGCACCATGGTCGATGACCACCGTATTGCCCCAGGCCGGCCAGCCATTCAGCCCCGCCTCGGCGTGGACAATTGTGCCAGCGCCCGGCGCCCGGATCGGCGTGCCACTGGCGGCTGCGATGTCGGTGCCATGATGATCCGACGAAATGTCAGCTGCCGGCGCGCGGCGAGGTCCGAAACGGCTGGAAATTCGACCGTCGGCGACCGTATGGGTGAAGGCCGGGGCCACGGCCTCAACCGCTGCGACAGTGCGCTTGCGACCGTCAGGCCGAGGCGCCGCCGCGGGTTCAACCCGGTCGAGCACCGGAGCCGGTTCGGTGGCCGGAGCGACTGGCGCAGGCTCGGCAGAGGGTTCCACATCCGCCGGTTCGGCCGGTGGCGCCACGACGTGCCGCGTCCCATCCTCGCTCTCCCAGACCGACCCGGGGGCCAAGTCCAAGCGGGTGACATTGCCCGCCTCATCAATGAAGGCATAGCGGCTCGCCGCGCCATCCCGCGCAGTGAAGATCACGGCATCGCCTTCATCGCCTTCTTCTATGAACATCACATTTGCGTTGGCATCCATCTCGCTCAGCTCAAACCTGAGTTCACCGCCGTCTTCGGAATGGAAGACCATGTCGCCATCGCCGGTGTGTTCCATCTCGAAATCATGCTCGACATGCACATCCGCGTCGAAATGCAGGTCGTGATTCTCATCAACCTCGCCATCGGCGTGCGGTACGCTTTGAAAGCGGACAACATGGTTCTCGGCCGGATTGTTGAGGTCGACCACAAGCTGGGACCGCTCGGTCAAAGCGGCCTGGGCGCAGGCCACCGGCAGGATGGACACGCCGGCCAGCATGACCGCCAGCAGCCGTGAGGATGGACGGGCGGAACGGCCCGACAGAATGGCTTTGATACGCATTTCTCGATGTCTCCTGTCATCGGGTCCGAAGGCCGACACCAGCTGGGCCGGGCTTCGCATCATGGTGATCAGCGTCGCCGCATAGGGCTTGCGCTCAGCGCCCCCCAGCGCTTCCAGACTTTCGGCGTCACAATCAATTTCGCGCGCCTCATGCAGCTCACGCTCGATCCGGCGCAGCGGCCAATGGAACCAGAGCGCCACCATGAGGGTCGCGCCCAGCAGGCGGTCCTGCTCATCGCCGCGGCGGTAGTGGACGAGTTCATGGGTCAGCGCGTAGCGGCTGGCGGCGCTATCATCGAGCAGGTCGGGTGCAGCCAGGATGACCGGATTCCAGCCGGTCAGGAGCGGCGACGGGAGCCCGTCACGCAGACGGAAATCCGGCGTCTCGACGCCGACCCGTGCCGCCAGCATGGACAGATAGTCCTGTGCGATCTCCGGCGCCGGGCGGCTGCCGGCGAGCAGCAGCGCGCGGCGACCGTGACGCAGGGCCGCCCCTGCCAGGGCGGCCAGCAGACCGGCAAGATAGGTCCCGGCCAGCGCCAGACGCCAGTCGACCGCGGCGAGGATGGAGACCGGATCAAGCCCGGCCTGTGTCATGGCCGCCATATCGCCAGACGGCAACGCGCCTCCGGGCAGCGGCGCGTGCATCGGCGCGCGGGCGGTGTCCGGGATGAAATAGATAATAGGTGCCAGCAACAGAGGCGTCAGGGCGGCCCAGCGCGCCGTGCGCCACAGGCCGGAACCGCCAGCGCCGCGGCGGGTCTGCCAGCTGGCCAACACCAGTGCGAGAAGTCCCGACAGCAGCGACAGCGCCGCGCCGATCAGCAGGGCTTGAAACAGGCCGGACATCAGCGCCCCTCCCCGCCGGTTTCATCCCCCTCGTCCTTCGCCGATGCGTCGGAAGTCTCGAGCAATCGCGTCAACGCCTCCGCCTCGGCATCCGAGAACAGCCGGCTATTGGCGAAGGTGGTCGCCGGAAGCGGACCGTCCATGTCGAGGACATTGGCCGCGAAGTCGCGGATCAGGCGCCCCATCAGCGTGACTTTTTCAACCCGTGCCTCGAACACCGACAGGCCGTGCACGTCCTTTCGTGCCACCAATCCTTTTTCCGTCATCCGCGCCAACAGGGTCCGTGTGGTCGAGTAAGACCACCCGGTCACGCCTTCGATACGGCTTTGAACCTCACGGGCTGACTGCGGGCCGGCGGTCCACAAATGCTTGAGAATGGCCAGCTCGGCCTGGGAGGGGGCAGTGGTGGTTGTGTTCGCGGGCATCGGCTGGTCTCGCATTTGGGTCACGCGGTTTCGCGCTACATCTGTCGCATGACGTTACACTCGTAGCACGCGCTGTCAAGCGAGCTCGATGCTTGACGCGTTACAACACGCACTTTCTAACTGGCCCTATGTCTCGCCTCACAGGTAAAAGCACGACGATCTGGGTCGTATCCGACGGTCGTCGCGGCATCGAGAACCAGGCGCTCGGCCTGGCCGAGGCCATGGCGCGGCAGATCGACGGCCCGGTCACGATCGACCGCGTCACGGTGCGCAAGGACGGCTTCGTCACCCTGCCGGCGCGGTCCGACCCGGACATCTGGATCGGTTGCGGGCGCGCCGCCATCCCGCTGGCACGTCGCCACAAGCGGATCTTCCCCGACAGTTACTTCATCTATGTGCAGGATCCACGCAGTCGGCATGGTGATTTCGACGTGATCATTGCGCCGCGACATGATCGTCTGCACGGCGATAATGTGATCACCATGATCGGCTCACCCAACCGGGTCACCGATGATGTGCTCGCGGCCGGCAAGGCAAGCTTTGCCACCGAGCTCGATGCCCTGCCCGGTAAACGCGCCGCCGTGCTGATCGGCGGCAATTCCAAGCGCTTCAAGCTCGATGACACCAGCGCCGATTATCTTGAGGCACGGCTCGACGATCTGTTGGCCCAGGGCATCGCGTTGATGATCACGGTGTCACGGCGAACGCCGGACCCAATGCGCGAGCGCTTTCGAAGGCATTTCGAGGCGAAGCCGGGAGCCTGGTATCATGACGGCGACGGACCCAATCCCTATTTCGCATTTCTGGCGGCGGCCGACTGGATCTTCGTGACCGAGGAATCAACCAACATGCTGGTCGAAGCCTGCACGACCGGCCGGCCGGTCTACGCCCTGCCGCTGACCGGCACGCCCGGCAAATTTGCCCGCCTGCACGCCGACCTGGAGGCCCATGGCGCCGTCCGTCCCTATCTCGGAGAGCTTGCGCAATGGACCTATGCACCGCTCGATGAAACCGGACGGGTCGCTGGCGAATGCCTGCGGCGCTACCGTCAACACGCTGGCGGGCTGACCGATGCGACGGGGTAGGCCGCAGCGCCGACTTGGATGGGAGAGATCATGACCCTGCAGGATGAAGCCGCCATTGTGGCGCGCCACGACAATGTCTGGCTGGCCAGCCAGCCCGGCGAAGCCGATTTGCAAGCCTGGGCCGAAGCCGGCGCGCGCCTCGTCATCAACTCGCGCACCCCGGAAGAGACCGCAAGCCTGCCTTTTGACCTCGCCGCAGCCGTGGCCGCGCTCGGAATGCGCTATGTCGAAATGCCGATCGGCGGCCAATACGGGGCCGATCCCGCCTTCACGCTGGCCTTGGCCGGGATATTGGACGACAGCGACGGGGCGGTCGTCATGCATTGCCGGTCGGGCACGCGCTCGGCCCATCTCTACGCCGCCCACCTGATCGCGACCGGCAAAGCGGGGACCGACCCGTTTGACACGATGGGATGGCCGGGCGGACGCGACCCCGGCATGGTTCGCGCCTTGTTGCCGCCGGTCGGTGAATAGCCACCCGTTGATCGCGCCCGGCCGATACGCCACGCAAGGCCGGGCTGCAAAGACGGGCAGGCAAAGCGCGGACGATTGCCTATATAGACATTCAATCCATCATCGGGGGGATTCGCCCCGTTCTGAATGACTTTGAGGTTCGACCATGTCCGAGACGCGTCACTCGCGCCTGATCATCATCGGCTCCGGCGCTGCCGGTTACACCGCTGCCATTTATGCCGCCCGCGCCATGCTCGAGCCGACGCTGATCGCCGGCCTGCAGCCGGGCGGGCAGCTGACCATCACCACCGATGTCGAGAATTACCCGGGCTTCGCCGATGTCATTCAGGGCCCTTGGCTGATGGAGCAAATGCGAGAGCAGGCCGAGAAAGTCGGCACTGACATGGTCTCCGACATCATTGTCGAGGCCGACCTCAAATCACGTCCCTTCGTGCTCAAGGGCGACAGCGGCACGACCTATACCGCCGACAGCGTCATCATCGCCACCGGCGCCCAAGCCAAATGGCTGGGGCTGGAGAGCGAGCAGACATTCCAGGGCTTCGGTGTTTCGGCCTGTGCGACCTGTGACGGTTTCTTCTATCGCGGCAAGGAAGTTGTTGTCGTCGGCGGCGGCAATACCGCGGTCGAGGAAGCTCTCTTCCTGACCAATTTCGCCTCCAAGGTCACCCTCGTGCACCGCCGCGACAGCCTGCGCGCCGAAAAGGTGATGCAGGACCGCCTGTTCAAGCACGAAAAGATCGAAGTCGTATGGGACAGCGCCGTCGAGGAAGTCCTTGGCGACACCAACCCGCCCGGCGTGACAGCTGTCCGCGTGAAGAATCTCAAGACCGGTGCGATGACTGATATTCCGGCCCACGGCTTCTTCGTCGCCATCGGCCATGCGCCGGCAACCGAGCTCTTCGCCGCCCAGCTGGAAACCAAGGAAGGCGGCTATCTGGTCGTCGAGCCCGGAACGCCGAAAACCTCCATCCCCGGCGTGTTCGCCGCCGGCGATGTGACCGACGACGTCTACCGTCAGGCCGTCACGGCGGCGGGCATGGGCTGTATGGCCGCGCTGGAAGCCGAGCGCTTCCTCGCCGCCCAGGAATAGGCGGGCGCCGATCACGCTGGACTGCGGCGCGCCGCGGCGGGAGACTGGGCTTCATGCTGGATGATCAGAGCACGACCCGGACCCGCATCATGCGCGCCGCCCTCGACCTCGTCGCAAACGACGGGTTCGCAGCCACGACGACGGCGGCCATTGCCCGGGCAACCGGATTGGCGGAAGGCACGCTCTATCGCCATTTCCCCGGCAAGGATGCGCTCTTCCTGGCGATCTATCGGCAGCTCAAACAGGAAGTGTTTGAGACGGTTCAGGCCAAGACCGTGCCCGGCGGTTCGCCGCGCGACCGTTTCGGCCAGCTGTGGATGGGCGTCTGGCACGCCTATCTCTCCGATCCGGCCGCCTTCACCTATGGCCAGCGCTTCGCCGAAAGTCCGCTATCGGGCAGCGAAGGTGTTGCCCATGAGGGGTTTTACCAGCACGTCGCCGATCTGATGCGCGACGGCCAGGAGGCCGGCCTCATCAAACCGCTGCCGGGATCCGTGCTGCGCGCCTTTTTCTTCCCGCCCCTCATGTCGATGCTGAAACAGGCCTTGGCCGGCCACACCTGGCAAGCAACAGAAATCGATGCCGCCATTGAGGCCGCATGGGACAGCTGGGCCGTCTGACGGTATAAATCACCAAGCGGCCCTTGCACCGGGCAACCTCGCGCACAATATGTGAGTGAGCGCTCACACGCAGCTTTTGCAAGCGTGCGCCCGGGAGCGTCTACCGCCAATCAAACGCCGCACGACATGCGGGCGGCATCGGGAGATCATCATGCTGAAACGCGAAATCGGACACAGCGGCATTTTCGTCAACGCAATTGGGCTGGGCTGTATGGGCCTGTCGGAATTCTATGGCCCGGCCGTGGAAACCCGCGACGGGGTCGCCCTGCTGCACGCCGCCATCGATGCCGGCGTCAATCATTTCGACACCGCCCAGCTCTATGGCATGGGCGCCAATGAACGCCTGCTCGGCGAAGCCTTCCACGACCGCCGTGACAAGGTCGTGATCGCCACCAAATTCGGACCGGTGCGCGACAGGCAGACCGGCGCCTTCCTCGATGTCGACGGCTCGGAGGCGAATATGCGCGCCGCCATCGAGGAGTCGCTGCAATTCCTGAAGACTGACCATGTCGACCTTTATTACCTGCATCGCGTCGACCTGAAGACGCCGATCGAGGAAACGGTCGGGGCCATGGCCAAGCTGGTTGACGAAGGCAAGGTGCGCGCGCTGGGCCTGTCCGAAGCCTCCGCCGACACGCTGCGACGCGCCAACAAGGTCCATCCGATCGCCGCCTTGCAGTCGGAATACTCGATCTTCTCGCGCGATATCGAGGATGGCTCCCTCAAGGCGGTCGACGAGATCGGCGCCTCACTGGTCGCCTATTCGCCACTCGGGCGCGGA
The DNA here is from genome assembly GCF_001924955.1 of Maricaulis sp. W15. Taxonomy (NCBI): domain Bacteria; kingdom Pseudomonadati; phylum Pseudomonadota; class Alphaproteobacteria; order Maricaulales; family Maricaulaceae; genus Maricaulis; species Maricaulis sp. W15. The sequence continues at coordinate 26,452 of NZ_LQXG01000002.1, forward strand.
CTGCTGACCGGCAGCTACACACCGGATCATACACCGCAGAAGGGTGACTTCCGGTCCGCCGCGACGCAGCCCCGCTTCGAAACCGAGGCGTTCAAGGCCAATCTGGAACTGGTTGACGAGGTCAAGGCGGTGGCCGCCGCCCACAACGCCAAGCCGGCCCAGATCGCCCTGGCCTGGGTGCTCGGGCGCGGCGACAACGTGCTGACCATTCCGGGCACGACCAAGCTGGCCAATCTTGAGTCCAATCTGGCCGGGGCGGATATCGGCCTGACGACATCGGAGCGCGACCGTCTCAACGCGCTGGCGGACCGGGTCAAAGGGGCGCGCTATCCGGAAAGCCGGTCAAGCAATATCAACGCCTGACGCCGGATCGCTGCCATGGGACGTGTCTGTAATTTAAGGCACGTCCCTCTTGCCGCTTCGCGGCAGCCGGGTAGGGTACGCGCCCAATGCGGCCCGAAGGGTGTCGCCCGTGCACCGAACCCGGGGTTGTCGATGCGTATCATGTCAGTTGCCATTTTCCTGCTTCTCGCAATGACCGGCGGGGGGGCTTCTTTCGCAACTCAAAGCGACGGGCAAGCGACGGACTTTTCCCGGTTCGCACAGTCCGATCCCGACTCGCTCATTCACATTGACCACAGTGGCTGGACGCTCGTTTTGCGAGACATTGTCCTGAATGTGCCGCCGATGGACCGCAATCCGGAGCGGTCGCGCCCGATCACCACCGGAACCCGCCTCAGCACCGGGAATCTCAGCCGCTATCGGTATGAAGGCAACCGGGTTGTCTACCATTTGATGCCGGACGAATACCGCGACGCCATCACCACGCTGCGGCAAGATCTTGAAACCCTTCCGGACCGGATCGGCGGCCTGGAAGCGCTCAATCGCGATGAGCAACTCGCCTATTGGTTCAACCTTCACAACGTCGCCGTCGTCGAGCAAATTCTCGCGGCCTACCCGATCCGCAATATCAACCGGCTGCGGGCACCCGGATCCGACCAGTCCCTGTTCGAGGGGCCGCTCCTCACAGTCGCGGGCCAGACACTCAGCCTCAATGATATCCGCCTTCGGATCGTCTTTGAGCAATGGGATGATCCGCGGATCATCTACGGTTTTTTCAATGGGTCTGTCGGCAGTCCGGAATTGCGGCGGGCCGCATTCGAGGGCGATCAGGTCTGGGAGCAGCTGGATGCCAGCGCAGACGAATTCGTCAATGCGCTGCGGGGCGTTGATGTGCATCGTCGCAAATTGCGGGTTTCGCATGTCTATGACGACGCCCGCGGCCTGTTCGACAATTTCGACCGCGACCTTCGCCGCCACCTGCTTGCCTACGCCAACCCGGAAACCAGCAGCCAGTTGATGGGCGACCGTCCCCTGGAGACCAATGTGGCGGACTGGCAGATTGCCGACCTGATCAACGGTTCCTACCGCTGCCGCGGGAGCGGCGGCGCATCGCCCATGTTGTCCTATGGCTGGTCGGAACAGGGCAGCGGGATCGCGAACTCCTGCGGCGTCCTGCCGACAAACGGGCGCCTCTTGCTGAATGCCGTCGAGCAACGTCGTATCGAGCTGATCGGCGAAGGTCGTTATGGCGAGGTCTTCACAAACGACCTGCCCTCGCCGGATCCGGACGACACGAGACCGGACGAGCCCGCCAACGACGGCGCGGACTAGCAGGCTCGCGATTTGTGGCTTTCCGGATAGACTGCCCAAACCGATTCCATACGGGGAGTGAGCGGGCATGGACTGGGACAAGCTGAAAACGTTTCACGCGGCTGCGCAGGCCGGCTCCCTGACCAAGGCGGCCGACATGCTCGGCCTGTCGCAATCGGCCGTCAGCCGGCAGATCGCGGCACTGGAAGATGATCTCGGCGTAACCCTGTTCCACCGTCATGCGCGCGGCCTGATCCCGACCGAGCCGGGCAATCTGCTTTATGGCGCGGCGCACGAGATCGCCTCGAAAGTGGCGATCGCGGAGGCGCATGTTCACGACGCCCGCGACGAGCCCTCCGGTGAGTTGAAGGTGACGGCACCAACCGCGCTCGGCGCCATCTGGCTGGCACCTCGTCTGTCGGAATTTCACGACGAATATCCCAATATCCGCATCCGCCTGATGCTGGACGACCATGAGCTGGACCTGGCGGGTCTGGAGGCCGAAGTCGGCATCCGCCCCTGGCCCTCCACCCAGAACGATCTCGTCCAGCGCAAGCTGCTGTCGGTCCGCCAGCACCTCTATGCCAGCCACAACTATATCGAGCGCAAGGGTGCGCCGCGTACGCCGGCCGAGTTGGATGACCACGCGATTATCTATTACGGCCCACCGCAACTCGCACCGATTCCCGGCCTCGACTGGGCTGCCAAGGCCGGCCGCGAAGAAGGGGCAGCACCACGCCCGGCGGTGATCGAGGTCAATACGATCTACGGCGTGATGAAAGCCGTCGAAGCGGGCATGGGGATTGCCGCCCTGCCGGACTATGTGGCTCGTGAGAACCAGAAGCTCACGCGGGTCCTGCCGGACCTGGACGGCCCGGACTTCGAGGTGTTTTTCGTCTATCCCAGCGAACTCCGGGGCTCACGACGCATCGTCGCTTTCCGTGATTTCCTGATCGAGCAGGCGCGTCGCTGGCAAAGCTAGCCACAATTCTGCCGCATGATTTCCGGGAAAACAGGGACTTGCCCGATCGCCCCGCCGCCATCCCGACGATGCATGGCAACAATGTGGCTTGCGCTATTTTTTGCATAGCTGGCATGACGCGATAGCACTTCTGTTACCGGCAACAATCGCACATATACACACCCGACGCGGCGATCACGCCGCTCCTCGGATCTCCCCATCTGAGTTTTGTGCGCCCCTCCTCCCCATTTGGGCGCACAAATTTGCGCCGGGTCCCTCTCCTCCCCTTTAGGACCCGGCGCCATTTCTTTCGGGCTTCCCCGGCCCGCATCACAATGACTGCCCCGGCTCCAAGGAGCCGGGGCTTTTTTGTTCGATGCACAGCCAATGGCAGACAAACAAAAGCCCCGGTGCCGGGCACCGGGGCTCTCGTCAACGAACTGACCGGATGGGTCAGCCGATTGTGGAACGCAGCATCCAGGCCGACTTTTCGTGTTCGGTCAGGCGCGGCGTCAAAACGTCAGCGGTCGCTTCATCGCCATGCTCGCCGGCCAGGGCCAGCGCCTTGCGGATGGTGGCGACCACGGTCTCGTGACCCTTGAGCAGGTCGCGCAACATGTCATTGGCCTCGGTCGCCTCACCGCCAGACTTGATGGCCGCAGCTTCGGTCATCTCGGCATAGGAGCGCGGTGCGACGACATCGAGCGCCCGTATGCGTTCAGCGATGACGTCCGTGGCCATCCACAATTCATTGTACTGCGCCTCGAACAGGGCGTGCAGGTCGTGGAAACGCGGACCGGTGACATTCCAGTGATAGACATGCGTCTTGAAGTAGAGCGCATAGGTGTCCGCCAACACGGCCGTCACGGCTTTCGCCATCGCTTCGCGTTGTGCGTCGGTGAGGCCCATATTGATGCCCATGTCAGTCTCCTTGGTCGGTCTTGCGACGGCAGCGCCGCCTCTCACAGGCAGATGTAGGCTATCGGCAGTCATAAATCCAATCAGGATTTATTGGGCCTGACATTGATACGATCTATGACTAACGCAGCGATGCACAAAATCTCTGAATACGTTTGCCCGCTTCCGTCAGGACCTCATCCGACGTGGCGTAGGAAATCCGGAAACAAGGTTCGAGACCGAACGCCACGCCCGGCACCGCCGCCACGGCTTCCGCGCCCAGAAGCGCCGCGCAAAAATCGGTATCGGTCTTGATGACCGTCCCGTCCGGCGCTGTCTTGCCGATCGTGCCGGAACAATCGGCGAAAACATAAAAGGCGCCTTCCGGTGTCGGGGCGACCAGGCCCTCGGCGCCATTGATGGCTTCAAGGATCAGGTCGCGACGGCGCAGGAAGGCGGCATTGCGGGCCGTGAGGAAGTCATGCTCGCCGTTGAGCGCCGCGACCGAAGCCCATTGCGAGATTGAACACGGGTTGGACGTGGTCTGCGAGGCGACTTTCGCCATTTCCTTGATCAGCGCCGCCGGGCCGCCGGCATAGCCGATCCGCCAGCCGGTCATGGAATAGGCCTTGGAGACACCATTCATCGTCAGCGTGCGGTCATAGAGTTTCGGCTCGACCTCGGCGATGGTCGCGAACTCATAGCCGTCATAGACAATGTGCTCATACATGTCGTCGGTCATCACCCAGACATGCGGGTGTGCCAGCAACACGTCGGCCAGGGCGCCCAGCTCGTCACGGGTATAACCCATGCCGGTCGGATTGGACGGCGAGTTGAGGATCAGCCAGCGCGTCTTCGGTGTGATCGCGGCAGCCAACTGGTCCGGGCTGATCTTGAAGCGGTTCTCGATCCCCGCCTTGACCTCGACCGGCGTGCCGCCGACCAGGTTCACCATCTCGGGATAGCTGACCCAGTAGGGCGCTGGGATGATGACTTCATCGCCAACATTCAGGCTGGCCAGCAGCGCATTATAGATCACCGGCTTGCCACCGGTTGAGACGTGGATCTGGTTGGCCTCGTAAGTGAGGCTGTTATCCCGCCGGAATTTCTTGATGATCGCGTCCTTGAGCTCGGCGATCCCGTCGACATTGGTATATTTCGTCTCACCACGACGGATGGCGTCGATGGCCGCATCCTTGATGTGGTCCGGCGTGTCGAAATCCGGTTCGCCGGCGCCGAGCGAGATCACGTCAATCCCCTTGGCCTTGAGCTCGCGCGCCTTCTGGGTAACGGCAAGCGTGGCAGAGGGTTTGACGCGCTGAAGCGCGGCGGACGGCGTGAATGTCATGATCATGTCCCGGTAGAGCTCGGCTGGAGACAAAAACCCTAGTCCCGCTCGCCCGGCAGGCCAATCCCCCAGCCATGCATGTTCGCCGAAATGATGCGGCAATTTTGCATGGCTCGCGAAGTGCCCGGTCCGGGAAGCCGCCCCGACATCGCCCCAATTTTCCCCGCAATCGCCGTATTAACGCCCTGTCACACTCTTGATCGGGGACCAGCGTGAGCTCGGACAGGGAAGCCGGTCGCTCTGCACTCACCCTCGCACCGCGGGGCGACCGGCACATTTCGGGGAGGTTCGCATGGCGGCCGCACGCACACACACATCCGCCGGGTCACAGGCCTGGTTTGCACTGACACTCGCCATCATCGTCTTTGCGATTTCGCTGCTGCTCTGGTCGGACGCGAGAGCCGAATCCTTCGCCGACACGCCGGAGCCGACCGTAATCGACGAAACCCACATGGTGCGATTGTCCGAGATCAATGAAGGCGCGCTCCTGATCAAAACCATCGAGCCGGGTCGCTACATCCCCGCCCCGATGGTGGCCACTGACATCGCCTTCGACATTTCCGGACCGGTGATCCGTGCCACCATCACCCAGCGCTTTGAGAACCCCTCTGATGCCTGGGTCGAGGCGACCTATGTCTTTCCGCTGCCCGAAGACAGCGGTGTCGACCGATTGCGCATGCAGGTCGGCGACCGTTTCATCGAGGGCGAGATCCAGGAACGCCAGGCCGCGCGCCGCACCTATGAGGCGGCCCGCCGCAATGGCCAGCGCGCCAGCCTGGTCGAGCAGGAACGGCCCAACATGTTCACCACCTCGGTCGCCAATATCGGACCGGGCGAGACCATCATCGTGCAGCTGGAATACCAGAGCGTCGCGCGCTTTTACGAGGGCCGCTACGAGCTGCGCCAACCACTCGGCCTGACACCGCGCTATATCCCGCAAGACAGCGACTTCCTGCTGGCCTCGACCGGCTCCGACGGCAGCGCCGCCGTGCCGGATGCCGCCCGCATCACGCCGCCCATCCTGCACCCGTCCACGGAACCTGGCGACCAACTGCGCCTGCCGGTCACCATCACCGCCGATCTCGATGCCGGCTTTGCCCTCGGCGAAGTGGCCAGCCTCTACCATGCCACGCTGGTCGAGCGCCGCCCCGACGAGACCGCACACATCACGCTGGCCGCCGGCCCGATCCCGGCCAATCGCGATTTCGTGCTGACCTGGCGCGCCGCCGATCCGCACGCTGCCAGCGCCGCCCTCTTCATCGAGGAATGGCAAGGCGAGACCTATCTCCTCGCCCAGGTCCTGCCTCCGGCCGAGATGAGCGATGCCACCCCGCGCCGCGACCGCGAAACCATCTTCGTGATCGACAATTCCGGCTCGATGGGCGGCGCCTCGATGCGCCAGGCCCGGGCCGCCCTGATCACGGCGCTGCAACGCCTCGAGCCGACAGACCGCTTCAATGTCATCCGCTTCGACAACACGATGGACCAGGTCTTCCCCGAGGCTGTGCCCGCCAACGAAGCCAACATCAACACCGCCCTCGCCTTCGCCCGCCGGCTCGAGGCCCAGGGCGGCACCGTGATGTTGCCGGCCCTCAACGCGGCCCTGCACGACACGCGCAGCGAGAGCGACGAGCAGGTACGCCAGGTCGTCTTCCTGACCGATGGCGCGATCGGCAATGAGGCACAGCTCTTCTCCGCGATCGACAGCGGGCTGGGGCGTTCGCGCCTGTTTCCGGTCGGCATCGGCTCGGCGCCCAATTCCTACTTCATGAGCCGCGCCGCCCGGCTTGGGCGGGGCACCTTCACCCATATCGGACAGGTCTCCGAGGTCGAAGCCCGCATGGAAGCCCTGTTCACCGCCCTGGAACGCCCGGTGATGACCGATCTCGACGTGCTCTTCCCGCAGGACGCGCTCAGCGAGATCTGGCCGGCCCCACTGCCCGATCTCTATCATGGCGAACCGGTCACCCTGACCGCCCGCCTCGGTCGCCGCGACGGGGTGATGGTCATTGAAGGCGCGCTGGCCGGGGCGATGTAGCGCGAGACGCTGTCGCTGGCCAATGCCCGCGAGGGCCGCGGCATCGCCGCCCTGTTCGGTCGCAACCGGATCCGCGCCCTCGAGGAAGCCCGCTTCCAGGGCGCCAGCCAGACCGAGATCGACGCCGCCGTGCTGCAGACCGCGCTTGATTTTGGCCTTGTCTCCCGCCTGACCAGCCTGGTCGCCGTCGATGTCACCCCGGCCCGCCCGGAAGACACGCCGCTCGCCTCGCAAGACGTCCCGGCGATGATCCCGGACGGCTGGGATTTCGGCGCCGTCGCCCAGCGGCCAGCCGCAAATCAGCTCCAGGCGCTGCTGAACCGGTCGCGGCTGGACGTGCGCGCCGCCCCTGCTGCCGGTGGCGAGGCCGAACGTTCCAGCGGACTGGCCCTGCCGGCCACAGCCACACCGCGCGAGATCCTGATGGGGCTCGGCGCGTTGATGATGATCCTCGCCCTGATCTGGCTGGTCACCCGCCGCGAGGAGCGCTTGTGGTGACCGTCAAACCAACCCGCCTTTTCGCCCTTGGCCTGTTGGCCGCCGGTCTCTGCGTTTTCGCGCAAGGTGCCTGGATGGGGGTTAAGGCCGATATTGCGCAGGTCCTCCTCGCACAGTCCTGGACCCGCGCAATCGACGGGGAGTCCGCGTCCACACCATGGCCCTGGGCCGATTTTCGGCCCGTGGCGCGGCTCTCCGTCCCGTTTCTCGGCGAACACGCCATTGTCCTGTCCGACGGCGGCGGCGAAAGCCTCGCCTTCGGACCGGCCCTGCTCGACGCCTCGGCGCGCCCCGGCGCGCCGGGGGTCAGCGTGATCGCCGCCCACCGCGATACCCACTTTGCCTTCCTGGAACGCGTCGCGACCGGTGACCTGATCGTGATCGAACAACCCGGCGCAGCGCCGCTGCGCTTCCGGGTCACCGGCATGGAAATTGTCGATGCCGCCCGCTCGGGGATCGAACCGGCGATCGGTCCCGCCCGGCTGGCCCTGGTCACCTGCTGGCCTTTCGGCAGCCTGACCCCCGGCCCGGACCGCTATATTGTCTGGGCCGACGCAGAAACCGCAATCTGAGCCGGTCTTTTCCCGCCCGCCCCTCTGGCGTCAGCCACGCAGCTGGTCTAAGCAGGATGCGTGACGGCGGGGGCCGAGCGAAAGGATAACCGGGCGTGGTGTTTTCATCGCCCCTTTCCGAAGCCTTGCGCCGCCGTCTGACCGCCGGCGCGTCTGCGCTTGCCGTCAACCTCCTCATCATCGCCGGCCTTCTCTTCCTGCCGCGACCGGATGCGCCCCCCGTCGCGCATGATGTGCTCGACATCGTCTTCGTCCAACTGCCCGAACCGGTCGTTATTCCGGCGCCAGAACCCGTCATTGAGCCGGAACCAGAGCCGGAAAACGCGCCAGAGCCTGAGCCAGAGCCGGAGCCAGACCCCGCGCCCGAACCGGAACCAGAGCCGGAAACAATCCCCGAACCGACCCCGGCCCCGGCGCCCGAAGCCGAGCCCGTCACGGAACCTGCTGACACCGCGATGGCAGACCCCACCCAACCCGGCGACGCCGTTGAGGCGCCGCATATCCTCAGCGACACCAATCCGTTCAATGATAACCGCGCCGCCGTGCCCTTTCCCAACGGCTCCGGGAGCACACAATACGCGGTGCGCTCGGTCTTCTGCCTGTCGACCTCGGATGCCAATCGCCGGGCGCTGGCCTGCACACCGTCGGACGGCAGTGAAGGCCTGCCGATGCTGCAATTTGCCAGCGAGGAAAACATCGCCAAGGCCGAGGCCGCCTTTACCCAGATCACCGCTGACCAGATCCGCGCCCTGTTCGAGCGCAACGCCTATCCCGGCCGGGATCTCGGCGGGCAGGCAACCCTTGCCGATGCCAGCGGCCGGCCAACCTCCTCCGCCGACCAGATGCGCGACAGCCTGCCGCCACTGATCCCCGATCCCGCCTTCGGCGATTGACGCAGCGGCGCCGGACTTGTCCATTGCGGACATGAATTTCCTGTCCGACACTACCGCTCCCGCCCATCCCGCCCTGATCGACGCCATCGCGGCGGCCAACCGGGATTTCGCGCCCTCCTATGGTGCCGACCCCCTGACCGCCCAGGTCGAGGCACGGCTGAAGGCGGTTTTCGAGACCGACCTGAAACTCCTCTTCGCGGTTTCGGGCACCGCGTCCAACGCGCTTGCCCTGTCCGTCCTCTGCCCGTCGCATGGCGCCATCCTGTGCCATGACGAGGCTCATATTCACCGCGATGAGCGGGGCGCCCCGGAATTCTTCACCGGCGGCGGCAAGCTGATCCCGCTGAAGGGCGCACACGCGAAGATCGACCTTGCGGAACTCGACCGCGCCCTGGCCGAAATTCCCGAGGGATTTGTCCACACCAGCCCGGTGCGGGTCCTGTCCCTCTCCAATCTGTCCGAGAGCGGCACCGCCTATTCGCCGGCCGAAATCGACGAACGGGCCGGTCGCCTGCAGGATCGACCGGCTTTCGTGCATATGGACGGGGCCCGCTTCGCCAATGCCCTGGTCACGCTTGGCTGTACACCGGCCGAACTGACCTGGAAGGCCGGCATTGATGCGCTGTGTTTCGGCGCCACCAAGAATGGTGCCCTCGGAGCCGAGGCGGTCATCCTCTTCCCCTCCGTCATGGACCGGTTCGAGGAGTTGCAGGCACGCCAGAAGCGGGCCGGGCATATGGCCCCGAAAATGCGCTTCATGGCGGCCCAGTTCGACGCCTGGCTGGCTGATGATCTCTGGCTGGACCTCGCCCGCACGGCGAATGACCGGGCCCGGGCACTGGCGGCAGGCTTTCGCAACATCGACGGCGCCGAGGTTCTGCATCCGGTCGATGGCAACGAGATCTTCGTCCGCCTCGACGACGCCCTCGCCGCACGCCTACGCAGCGCCGGTGCGCAATTCTACCAATGGCCAGACGGCTCGGCCCGTTTCGTGACCAGCTGGTGCACCACCGAGGCGGAGATCGCATCGGCACTCGGCGCGCTCTGACACCCCTTGCGGTGGCAGAACAAAACAAGTACACTTTCTGCGTGCAGTCGGGAGGTCCGCATGTCGACCGAGTGGGGAGTCTTGTTTCATCTCGATGCGGTCCGCTTTGACGCCTGGGGCCGCGCCCTGATCGCCGACAGGCTCGCTGCCCGTCGCATGCAGGGCCTGCTGACCGAAGCCGATGCCATCGCCTGCCGCTCCGGTTGCGGCGCCCCGCTGAGTTGCGACACCGCCCTCATCCTGCGTGAGGAATTGACCGGGGTCGGGCCGGACCTGCTGATCAATAATGCCGACTTCGCGACCATTATCCGCAAGCGCAAGGCGGTCGGCGCCGAGGAGGCGGTGATCGTGTTTTCGCTTTACCGGCGGTATCCGGTCACGCAGGAGTCGCTGGAGTGGGCCTGACATGGAGACACCCGCGCTCGGGCGCCATGGCTGACAGTTCGAGACCCCCGTCCCGCCAGGACGGGCGTGGGCCCGTATCGCGACTACCGTCTGCGCACCGGTGCCCGCCGGGCCGGGCGCCGAACGACGCCAGTTCAAGAAATCTTAGCGCCTGGCGTGCCAACCTTCCGGCCAGCAACCGGAGAGAGACATCCATGCTACCGATGATCGCCCTTGCAGCCGCCCTGTCATCGGCCATGTTCGCCGCGGCCGACACGCCGGCAGCTGTGCTCAACGCGCTGAAACCTGTCGGCTCCAAACTCTTGCAAGATGAGTCTGCGCGCAGCCTCACGATTGAGGCCGACCTCAGACCGTTCGCCGCGCTGAGTCTGGACGATTTCGACCTGAGAAACGGTGAGTGGGAGCAGCCCCCCATGCGGTTTGCCTCCCAGATGGGCGAACCCCTGTCTTACACGGCCAGTACCACAGACACGAACGCCGCCATGTTCGGTAATTTGAATTTCTCGGTTTCTGAGGGTGCCGCGCTCAGGATCGATTTCGTGTGGGACCCGTCCGGTGCCCCCTCGTGCACAGTCAGCGGCCAGAATCTTGATCCACTCCCTGTAGAGGCTGAGCTGATCGATTCGACGCGCTTTTCCACGACCTGCAGGGTCGCGGTAGAGGGTCGCTAAACCATTCGCCGAACAAGGCGGCGGGGCATGGTCGGCGCCGTCCTGGGTTTAGCTCGCCGACTTTTCCTCATCACCATCGCGGCGCCACGGGCCGGCATAGCGCGGGTCCTGGCGACGCCGGCGATCGGGGCCGAAATAGGTCGGTGCCTTGATGAAGCGGCGCGGCCGCTCGATCAGCGCCGAGATGCGATGAAACAGGTCGACCGGACGCACCGGCTTGGCCAGATACTCATTCACCCCGGCATTGATCGCCTCGATCACCTTGGAGCGGTCGGTGTGACCGGTGACCATGACGATGGGCAGGTATTTATTGGCACTGTCCGACGCCGTGCGCACCAGCCGGGTAAATTCCAGCCCGTTCAGATCGCCCAACATGTAGTCGACCAGGGCGAAATCCGGATTGACATCCCGCATGGTCTCGAACGCGTCCGCCGCATCGCGCACTTCCACGATCGTCCGCACGCCAAACCCCTGCAGGATCGTACGCAGGATGGTCGACATGTGCGCATTGTCCTCAACGATCAGGACACGAATGCGGTCGAAGCTGCCGGACATGAAATCTCGCAGTGGCGAAAGGGAATCAATGAACCCGCCAATTGTGCACCGCCCGCCTTAACCAAGTCTTGACCGGGTCGGGCCGGTTCAGTCTAGGCTTTCGAGGTAAGCGATGATGTCGGCGGCCTCGATCTGGCGGGCGTAGTCCAAAGCGGTGCCGAGGGCAGGATGCCGCATGGCGCGATCCGCGCCAGCCTCGACCAGAAGCCGGACACAGGCGAGGTCCCGGCTGTAAACGGCGGCAAGCAGCGGGAAATTCCCGGTCTGCTCATTGACCCGGCTCGCCTCGGCGCCCGCCGCCAGCAAGACCTCGACAATCGCGGCATGCCCGTTCTGCGCCGCCTGCAGCAGCGGGAAGCCTCCGTCCTGTTCATCGGTCTGGTACGCCTCGGCGCCCGCCGCCAGCAAGGCCTCGACAATCACGCCATGCCCATTCTGTGACGCCTGCAGCAGCGGGAAATTCCCGCTCTGCTTATTGACCCGGTTCGCCTCGGCGCCCGCCGCCAGCAAGGCCTCGACAATCGAGCCATGCCCGTTCTGCGATGCCAGCAGCAGCGGGAAAGTCCCGTTCTGCTCATTGACCCGGTTCGCCGCGGCGCCCGCCGCCAGCAAGGCCGCGACGATCGCGCCATACCCGTTCTGCGATGCCAGCAGCAGCGGGAAACCTCCATCTTGTTCATCGGTCTGGTTCGCCTCGGCGCCCGCTGCCAGCAAGGCCTCGACAATCGCGCCATGCCCGTTCTGCGACGCCTGCAGCAGCGGGAAAGTCCCGTTCTGCTCATTGACCCGGTTCGCCTCGGCGCCCGCCGCCAGCAAGGCCTCGACAATCGCGCCATGCCCGTTCTGCGACGCCATCAGCAGCGGCAAATTCCCGCTCTGCTCATTGACCCGGTTCGCCTCGGCACCCGCCGCCAGCAAGGCCGCGACAATCGCGCCATGCCCCTCCTGCGATGCCATCAGCAGCGGGAAACTCCCACTTTGCTCATTGACCCGGTTCGCCTCGGCGCCGGCTGCCAGCAAGGCCTCGACAATCGCGCCATGCCCGTTCTGCGATGCCATCAGCAGCGGGAAAGTCCCACTTTGCTCATTGACCCGGTTCGCCTCGGCGCCCGCCGCCAGCAAGGCCGCGACAATCGCGCCATGCCCGTTCTGCGACGCCATCAGCAGCGGCAAATTCCCGCTCTGCTCATGGACCCGGTTCGCCTCGGCGCCCTCCGCCAGCAAGGCCGCGACAATCGCGCCATGCCCGTTCTGGGCCGCAAACAGTAATGGAAACACCGTGGATCCAGCCGGATTGACACAGGCGTCCAATTGGGAGGGCCCGGTCTCGGCAAGGACCGCGTGGCACAAAGATGCCAGACCGACATATGAAGCGAACAGCATCCTCTCAGCCGGCCCATCCCCATGCCCCGGCAGGAGTTCTGCGAGGCTGGGAAAGTCCGCCCCTTCCGGCAGCGGAATTGCGGCCAAGGCGTTGAAAACGTCCCGCATGCCGAGATCGTCCGCGTCTTCGGACAGGCGGACGAGGAATTCCAGTGTGGCCCGCGGATTGATGCGCCAGGCGTCTTCGATGATGGGGCCAAGGCGGCGGGCGGTGTCGTGTCGCTCGGCCGGTGGGAAAAAGCTGGCGCTCCAATCAAGGAAATACTCGGCGAAAAGGTCGGGTTCGCGGGCGGTGAACGCGGGCCACTCGCCGTCCAATCCCTCAGTAATGTTGCGACCGAGAAGGACCCAGGCCTGTTGAAAGGTCTTTTCCCAACCTTCGCCTGACGTGCCGTAATAACCCTCGTCGCGACGGCCCATCACATCGCCATGTCGAGCCGGATCGAGTGTTCCGACGATGTTGACGAGGCAAGCCAGGCGCACGGCAGCAGCGCTTGGTTTGAACGCGACGCTCTGACTTTTTTCCCAAAAGCGGGTGCGCTCGGATTGCAGGGCGAGCTTCAATGCACCGGCCAAGGATATCTCCGCCGCCCCGTCACCGCGCCGGATCAGGTCGGCAAAGACCATGGCCAGAAGCGGTCGCCGGGCCCGGTTGGCGCGGTTGAGAACCCCGCCCTCCCTGGCGTCGATCAGTTGCTTGAAGCGTTCGATCTCCGCCTCGTTCAGCGCCTCCAGCTCGTGTGAAGCCAGCCAAGACTGGCCGATCGACAGCAAGGCGTCATCATGGAGCGGCCCGAGCCAGAGCGCTGTGTCTGTATTGAAACAAACGGCCGCCGTGTCGAAAACGCCGATATTATTTCGGAATGGGGCAAACCAGAGCGCTTCATTGCCGCCACCTTCAGCCGTGTGACCGCCCCGAAAAGGCGCACGCTCGACGAAGAGCACACGAACCGGCCAGTCCAGTCCGCCTGCCTGGCCGCGCTGAATCAATTGGGCCAGCAGTCTCGCGCAGGCCGCTCCCTTGTCCGGCGCAGCCACATAATCGACGACAATCAGGGTTGGCCGATCAATCCGGATCGTCTCCCAATCTGCCGCCCGGCTCGACAGCTCGCCCCAGGACAGAAAACCGGCATGCCAATTGTTGATCAGGGCGAGATCGATCAGCTCCAGCGCCAGCCGGCTCTTGCCCTGCCCGGCATCCCCCGCGATCTGCCACCAGCGACAGGCTTCTGCATGCGGACCAAGGAATTCGAGCAAGGCCCTGAATTCTGCGTCGCGACCGGTAAATTCTGATTTCCTGGCGGTAAAAACGAAGTCGAGGAAATAGGCAACATCGGCGTCATTGGCCGAAAAGTTTGTCTCGCGTCCATCACGCGTAAGAAACAGATCCGGTTCGGCCAGACGGATGAGTCGCTGAACGCCGTCATCAACTTGATCGAGCACCACGCCCTGTGCCTGGATCTGCGCCTGCATCGCCGCCACGCGTGTGGTGAGATCCTGCACCAGTGCATGGGTCGAGGCGGTCAGTTCCAACGTTTCAGCCGTGAAGCTCAACAAGAAGCGTTTGGCCGAGCCGTCCTGCTTCGGGTCTTCCAGCGCCCCCTTCAGCAGGCCACGAAATGTCGCCGCCCAGCCGCGTTTGGGATCATGGAAACGCTTGAGAAACTCCTTGCCGCCCCGCAGCTCTTCCGGCGTCAGCGAGACCCGCACCATCCGCGCTTGCAGCGCCTCCAGCACAGCTTCCGCCGCGGCAGCGCCGGCGGCGTCCCGAAACCCCTCTATCGCCGCCGCGTCGGGACGATTGCCGGTTTCGCGAGACAGGACCTTTGACGCCTGGCGGAGAAGTTCGCGATCGCTGTCGTGGAAGCCTTCGAGCTCGCTGTCGTCAAACCGGGTTACGCCGCGCTTTCCGGTCAGGCGCTGTCCGACGCGCGACCAGAACCCTGTCTGGCCGATCAATGCTTCATCGCGCGGATCGGCCTTCGGTCCAGGCGGATGTTTGAGCGCGTAAGCGGCGGTGCCGTAGATCTCCTTGAGGGTCGGATTCTGCGAGAATTTCGCCGTTCCATCAGCATCCAGCTCGCGGGCAATCTCGCGCACCGCCGACCATTTCGCCCGATAGACCAGGCTCAATAGCGTGTGGTTACTGCCCAGGGTCAGGCCGCGCTGGCGCTCGGCGTCCGACAGCAGGCTCTGCCCCGCCTTGACCGCCAGATAGCCACCCAGGCTCGTCCCGCCATCCACAACAGCGGCCGCCGCGAACAGGCCGAGCGTCGGCATCTCGCCGGACCCGAAATCGGCGCAGGCATTGAAGACCTGATTGCTGAGTTGTCCCAGCGAGAGCGTCATCCGCACCCCCCGATTGCAGACCAAGCGACTGACAGGCTTGAGTCTTACGGCGATGCGCGCGCGGTGCAAGGCCGGAGTCGCGCGCGGCGGGAGGTGAATTCCGCAAAACGCCCGGCCACCCCGGTCACACGCCGCCCTTTCTGTGCTAGCCTCTCCCCGTTGTGTCGCGGTGATTTCCCCAGCTTGAAAAGGGCAAGGTCATGAATATCGCGGAGAAAATGGTGCGCACCCTGATTGATCGGGCCCGCGCCTATGACAGCAAGGAACAGATCGACGATTACGAGACGGATCCCGACAGCGGCGAGAGTGATGCCGTGGAGAGCCTGCTCACCGGCAATATTGATCCGATCCGCACAGAGATCGAGGACTGGCTGGGTTCGCTCGACGAGGAGGCCCAGGCCGAACTTGTGGCGCTCTACTGGATCGGTCGCGGCGATTATGAAGGCCGCGACTTCCCCGACGCCGTGCGCGAAGCGCGCAGCCGCCGCAGCGGCCCAACCGAGGACTACCTGCTCGGCGCCCCCATGCTGGGTGATTATCTGGAACTGGGTCTGGACGCCGTCATTGAAGCGGACGTGTTCGACGACGCGTGAGCGGGCGGTCAGATCAATCGTCCCAGGACACTTCCGTGCTGACCGGTGGCAGGCCCAGCTGGTTGCGGCGGTGCTTGATGGCATCGCGGATGCGCTGACCGAGGCGGTCGGGCATGACCGGCTTGACCAGATAGGCGTCGATCCCGGCCTTGGCGGCTGCTTCAACGATCCGGATCTCGTCATGAGCGGTCAAGAGGATGATCGGCACATCCTTGTTGGACAGATCCTTGGCGCTGCGTACACGCCAGGCGATCGACACGCCGTCATCGGATTCCAGCTCGTAGTCGAGCAACATGGCATCAAGTTCGACGCGTTTGAGATGCTGCCACGCGGTCTCACCATCAGCCGCTTCGATCACATCCTCACAGCCCAGGCGCCCGAGCAGTTTGACGATAAGGCTGCGGATCGATGTCACATCCTCGACCACGAGAATGCGCATTCCGGCGAGCGGCGTCTTCGACATGCATCAATGTCCTCCGGCTGTAGACGCTAACATATCCGCCCCGCCCGGCAATGGCGACTGCGCTGCCAGCTTGGTCGCCAGCGCAGTCAGGAGGGTCTGCGGATTCACCGGCTTGGGCAGGACGGCAGAAACGCCGGCAGCCGCAGCGCCGCGGACCAGATGCGCGAAACCATCAGCGGCGAGCAGGAAGAGCGGCAGGTCGGCCCGGTCGCACTGGCGCGGATCGCGCAGGCGTTGCGCCAGGTCGAGCCCGGAGGACAGGCCGAGATCATAGTCAATCAGCGCGAGATCCGGGCGGCAGGTGCGGGTGAGGACGAGGGCTTCATCGCCATCGGCGGCCTCGAAGACGCGGGCAAAACCGATCCCGGTCAGCAATGTGCGGATGACGGCGCGGACCGGGCGGCTGTCATCGACCAGCAGCACGGTGAGACGATCCGGGGTGGGCACTGAAAGGGCAGACATTGTCATCTCCTCAGTCGCCCAGTTAACCACACGCGCCTGAACGCCAGCCTAACGCCCGCTCATGCGCTATGACCCCTCCTGACAGAATGGTGGCAAGGGGGTCGCAGTGCGGCACTGGCCCTCGCGCGCGCAGCGTCACATATTCCCCCCATGGCCAAGCTGACTCTCGACGACACCCTCACCGCCCCGGAAGACTTCGTGCTCGACACGCTGACCCGCGTGACAAGCGCCGGCGACTGGACACCGCACCGGCCGGAACGGCCGGCCAAGTCCGAGGGCGGACAGCGTTTCCAGTGTGTGTCGGAATACTCGCCCAAGGGCGACCAGCCGCAGGCGATCGAGGAATTGGTCGCCGGGCTGAAGGATGAGGAGCGCGACCAGGTCCTGCTGGGCGCGACCGGTACCGGCAAGACCTTCACCATGGCCAAGATCATCGAGGCGGTGCAGCGCCCGGCCCTGATCCTGGCGCCCAACAAGACCCTCGCCGCCCAGCTCTATGGCGAGTTCAAGAGCTTCTTCCCCAACAATGCCGTCGAGTATTTCGTCTCCTATTACGACTACTATATGCCCGAGGCCTATGTGCCGCGCACCGACACGTATATTGAGAAAGAATCTTCGATCAACGAGGCGATCGACCGGATGCGCCACGCCGCGACGCGCTCCATCCTCGAACGCGATGATGTGATCATCGTCGCCTCGGTCTCCTGCATTTACGGCATCGGCTCGGTCGAGACCTATACGGCGATGACGTTCGAGCTGAAGCCCGGCGACATGGCCGATCCGCGCGCCGTCATGCGGCAGCTGGTCGACCTGCAATACACCCGCAATGACGCCGCCTTCATCCGCGGCACCTTTCGCATTCGCGGCGACAATCTGGAAGTCTTCCCGGCCCATTATGACGACCGCGCCTGGCGGATCGGCTTTTTCGGCGACGAGGTCGAGCAGATCACCGAATTCGATCCCTTGACCGGCAAGACCATGACCGAGCTCAAATCGGTGAAATTCTACGCCAATTCGCACTATGTGACGCCGCGCCCGACGCTCAACCAGGCCGTGGTCAAGATCAAGGCCGAGCTCAAGGAACGCCTGGCCTGGATGGAGGCCAATGGCCAGCTGCTGGAAGCCCAGCGCCTGCAACAGCGCACCGAGTTCGACCTGGAAATGCTCGGCGCCACCGGCTCCTGCGCCGGCATCGAGAACTATTCCCGCTATCTCACCGGTCGCAAGCCGGGCGAGCCGCCGCCCACGCTCTTTGAATACATTCCGGAGGACGCCCTCGTCTTCGCCGATGAGAGCCATGTCTCCATCCCGCAGCTCGGCGCCATGTACAAGGGCGATTTCAGCCGCAAGAAGACGCTGGCCGATCACGGTTTCCGCCTGCCGAGCTGCCTCGACAACCGCCCGCTCAAATTCGAGGAGTGGGACGCCATGCGGCCGCAGACCATCTCGGTCTCGGCGACGCCGGGCCAGTGGGAGCTGAACCAGACCGGCGGCGTGTTCACCGAACAGGTCATCCGCCCGACCGGCCTGATCGACCCGCCGGTCGAGATCCGCCCGGTCTCCACCGACGGCGCCTCCCAGGTCGACGATGTCATCGACGAGGCCCGCGCCACCGCCGAAAAGGGCTTCCGCACCCTGGTCACCACGCTGACCAAGCGCATGGCCGAGGATTTGACCGAATACATGCACGAGCAGGGCCTGAAGGTCCGCTACATGCATTCCGACGTCGACACGGTCGAACGCATCGAACTGATCCGCGATCTCCGCCTCGGCGTCTATGACGTGCTGATCGGCATCAACCTGTTGCGGGAAGGCCTCGACATCCCCGAATGCGGCCTCGTCGCCATTCTCGACGCCGACAAGGAAGGCTTCCTCAGATCAGAAACCAGCCTGGTCCAGACCATCGGCCGCGCCGCAAGAAACGCCGACAGCAAGGTCATCCTCTATGCCGACCGCATCACCGGCTCGATGCAACGCGCCATGGACGAAACCAACCGCCGCCGCACCAAACAAATCGCCCACAACGAAGAACACGGCATCACCCCGACGACCATCACAAGGGGCATCAGCGACATCCTGGAAGAAGTGATGGAGTCGCAAGCCAAGGGCCGCGGCGTGGCGGCCAAGGGCCGCAAGAAGGGCGATGGCAAGCCGAAAGGCCTGCGCGAGGCGGATCAGGCGGCGTTTGTGGCGGGGGATAATGTGGTCGCGGTGATCGCGGATCTGGAGAAGCGGATGCGTGAGGCGGCGGCTGATCTGGAGTTTGAGGAGGCGGCGAGGCTGCGGGATGAGGTTTTGAAGTTGCGGGGGGAGTGATTAGGTGGGGGGTAGTGCACTCGAATCCAGCGATGGATGGCATTTCTTGCCAACTATTGACCGAATGCAGCGAGTCATCACGCTACTCAGCTTGTCCCTTACTTTGCATATCTAGAATGAGCCGAGATTTCCGCAAACTATCGACCACCTTAGCGCGCTTAGATGAAGTAACCGCCCTACGATTGGAGACAGCATTCCGGACGCCTTGTTGAGCTGCAACGATGCCTCCGACGAGACTTCGGACCTTACCAATCTCACTATCTGGCAGCCGATATCGGATCGCTATTTCATATAATTTTCGAACCAATACATCTTCAAGGTAATCGTGGCCTTCCAGAGAGCCACCTACTTTTACCGCCAAGTCAGCAAGGTCATCGGTTCGCAAATCAGACAACACTGCAAACCGCATGAATTGCCTTCCAACGGGCTCGTTCGGAGACCCAATTCCATCTCTGAGTTGCTCCTGAAGCTTTTCAGTTCCGAGTACCCGAGCAGCCATTCTTCCTACAGCGCTGGGCAACGTGACGGCCAAGCGACGGGCAACCTCGCCAGAAGACAAATTTTCAGGAAACACTGCGCGGTAAATAATACCATTTATAACAACTTTTCGCTCTTCCACCAAAACAGGCAGACTTGCAAGGGACATAGCAGTGAATCGCAACCAACCGTCCAGGACGCCTCTAAGCACTTCTTTTTTTCGGTCGTTCCCAACAAGTTCGAGATGTTTCAACATTGCACTTGTTAGGACCAGCAGTGCAATCCATCTCTCATTGATGTCAGCGTGAGCAGCACGAGCAATACTTTGATCTTGGAAATCCTCAAGATCTCCACCTTCCAAAATCGCTTCACGTGCGCGCTCCACCTCTTCCGGCGACGCCAAGCTTTCAGCTAGTGCACGGAGATCATCATCATTATCCGAAGGATGCGGCGCTACATAACTCTCGAGAGACCGAGCATCGCGAGATTCTTTTGGCTCGTTTGCCCAAATTTCCTTGGTAGTCGTCTCTAGCTTTTCAAATATCCAATCTAGGCGATCGACATCTCGCATGTTCAGCGCACAATATAGAGATATCTCATTTGGATAATATAAAAACCGCTGATCATCGAAAATAAAGGTAAGAAACTCATTGTCGACGTTCATTCTATGCGCGACAAACCATTCAAAAAACATACGTAACCTAAATCGGATCCGACCACCACTTAATTCCAGTATCCGGCTTTCTACGAAATATTGTAATAACTTGTGTGCGTTAAACCTGAATCCATATTTATTCAAATATTCTTCGATTAAATTTACCGCGTCAGAATCTGAAAAAGTTTGAGCGTCATTTTTTACTAAAAACTCGGCCAAATAGGAAAGCAAGTCTATTTTATTTTTGTAATTAAAGCTTCCAGGAATAAGTTCCTCAGAAGCGAAACGCTCTAATACCAAGTCAATATAGCGCTCAATGAGATTTGCCATGTCAATCGGCGTATCTCTGTTCGCCATAAATATTTCTATCAGAAAGGTACTTGTGACTGCGGTGACAGGGACGTTGAGCGTCCTCGCATCCCTTAAGAGTCGCTCCAGAAGCTGATCTGCCTCAAGAGGCGCTAAATCACCATGCTTTTCTATTAGGTGCAGAACGTCTTTCTTCTGCATAGGCCGCATATTCATTTTCGAGAAAGCAACACCTGGTGCAATCTCTGGCTGCAAACCAGCCGAGTCGACTAACGCGGTGCTAGTCGCTATTATGAATCGACATTTTGGATACAGCTCAACAAATTTGTTAATTGAAGATTTACGTTCCCGCCGCTCGAAACTTACGTCATCCAGAAGAACAGTAATCCGACCACTCTCCAAGGCATCATTAAAATCGTAACCTTCTGGCAGATCCGGCATAGCTTGACGAAGCTTACGCTTAATATCGTTCACATTATCCTTGAAATTAGAGAAATGAAGCACAACCGGTATTGACCAATTGTCGTCAATATTCTTCTTTGACAGCTCAATTGCTGTTTTATTTAGAAATGTTGTTTTTCCCGACTCTTGCCGAGCCGATATTAGGCAATTTTGATCATCATGAATTATTTCCCTAAATTTCACCAAACTCACCCTAGGACCCAGCTTCTCGTCCGACTCCTTCTTTAGGTGAATCTCCTTTTCAAACCCGGGATCAATGAATATCTGGTCAATATGTTTGCCAGATATCGCGCTATTCGCGCTTTCATACAAATGTGGCGTCAGGACATTTGTCCTCCAAGCGTCCATCTTCACTTTGTCAAATTTTGGCAACGCCGCCGCGAAGTAAGCCTTTGCGGAGTCGGAAGAGTAAAATGCCCCGCCCTCCGCGACATCCGTCGCATCAGCAAAGACACGGCGAGGCTCCACCCAACGGCGAAACTTGACCATAAAGTGATTTTCGTTCGGATTGGTCACGATAATTGAGTAGCCAGCCCAACGATTCCTCCCCTCAAAGAGGGCGCCTGCTTGCAAGAAGGCTGCGCCGCCGGCTGGCCCTACAATTACATTCGGGTGCGCTTCGTGTGCATGGCCATACAAGTAGGCGATACTCGATTTCTCAATGAGCGCGCGGATCCGCTTTCCGTTCTCGCGCTCAAACCAACTCAATGGGTGATGACCAACCACCAGCGCGGGCACCCCAGGAGGCACCATCGCAAGCGCATCGACTAGGAATGCCTCCGGAATGCACATTGCACCGTGATCATCCAGGTCGGTAGAAATTCCGGTCGCCGTAAGGGAAGATGTATTGATCGATACAATGCATAAGTCCCTAAAATTAAAGACGGATGCTATTTCGTTCTCAAACACCTTGCTCTCAGAGCAGAACTGGTCAGAAAACTCTCTATAATTAGCGAAAACTTCTGAAATATATTGTTTGTATGATAAGCTTGAATACAAATTTGAAAAAGTATGGCATTCTTCCACTTTTTTTCGTACAGATGGAAGCGTTCGTAGGTTTGATGCTACCATGTCAGTGTTAGCATCATGGTTCCCAGGAGCAAACACTACTCGATCTTCCGATAGCCCTGCAGCGTCGGCGATCTTCATAATCGCATCCAATGCAACTTCGAAGTTCGTCGATGTACCTGATTGAACCAAATCACCGCTAAACAACATCAGGTCAGGTGACGTTGCGGTATCCCGTAATCGATGAACATCATCGATTAATGCGCGCAGAATAGGCACAGAATCAGGGTTTGTGGGCGCCGAGATATGAAGGTCCGAAAGATGCAATACTTTAATTATTTCAGGCATTAAATCTCCTAATCGATTCGCAGTGCCGCACAGAACCCGTAAACTACGTTGAATGAAAACGATCAGCGCATCGCAGCGCCACTTTAGGTCACAATCTGAGCGAAGCAAAATATGTCTGACGCGAAGAGACTCAGCTCAATCAATTTGGAGGAAGCTTGGCTGAGCAAGGCTGGTCAGGCGAGGCAATCGGAACACGCCACCTTTCGATTTAGGCGCGCGCCTATTCAGGGGGACTCCACCTCGGACGTCAGACCACCGCAAATATTGGGGACACACACCATTTTCTGGCCTGACCCGCACAATCAACGCTCACCATCGCCGCGACGAAACCGCCCAAGGCCCTCGCTCTTGACGGGCGCGGAGGACCGCGTAGCGGTGGGATGGTTGATCGGCGGCCAGCTACGGAACGCTGCGCGTTTCACCCCTTCCGCCCCTTCGGGGCACCTTCCCCATCAAGGGGAAGGACCTGGTGGCGGCATTCCCTCGCCTCGCTTCACACCCTCAATCTCCGTCATCCCACGGGGACCGCGCAGCGGGCAGCCGGGGAACCTCGGCTCGCCGGGTTGATCATCCGGGCGCGCGGGCGGAGGCAAGACGACCGGCGAGGTGGATGGGGTCCCCCGGATCGCGGCTTTGCCGCGACCGTGGGATGACGGTGGGAGATGGAGCGGTGGATCTTGTTCGGGGAAGGCACGGCTTCCGCCTTTCCTCCCCACAGCGTGGGGAGGTGGATCGCCCGGCAGGGCGAGACGGTGGGGTGGCGCCGCAAGCGGCAAGGGCTGCTCCTCGCTACGCTCGGCCCCATCGACCCGAGGCTCTCGCCTCGGCCCACTTCCCCACCTTGTGGGGAAGAAAGGCAGCCCTCCCTGCTTCTCCCCGACCGGGGAGAAGTGGCCCGCAGGGCCGATGAGGGGCGGCGCGTCAGCGCCCAGTAAAAGCCTTTCCATGCGCCGCGGGGCGGCGCGCCCCTCACCCCCTTGGCGCTGACGCGCTCCGGGACCTCTCCCCGGTTGGGGAGAGGCAGTGGGTCCTCGCCCTCGATGGGCGAGGAGTATCGCCCGTAGGGCGAGACAGAGTGGGTGATTGGCGATTGGCTCCGGAACGCTGCGCGTTTCACCCCTTCCGCCCCCTTCGGGGCACCTTCCCCATCAAGGGGAAGGACCTAGTGGCGACATTCCCGCTCCTCGCTTCACACCCTAACTCCCCGTCATCCCACGGGGACCGCGCAGCGGGCATCCGGGGGACCTCGGCTCGCCGGGTTGATCATCCGGGCGCGCGGGCGGAGGCAAGACGACCGGCCGGGTGGATGGGGTCCCCCGGATCGCGGCTCTGCCGCGACCGGGGGATGACGGTGGGAGATGGAGCAGTGGGTCCTCGCCCTTGATGGGCGAGGTGGCTGGACGCGTTAGCGGCCAGACGGAGTGGGTGATGGGCGGTGGGTGCCGGAACGCTGCGCGTTTCACCCCTTCCGCCCCGGCGCGCCGCGCCGGCCCACCTTCCCCACCAAGGGGAAGGGCCTGGTGGTGGCATTCCCTCTCCTCGCTTCACACCCTCAATCTCCGTCATCCCACGGGGACCGCGCAGCGGGCATCCGGGGGACCTCGGCTCGCCGGGTGGTCACCTGGGCGCGCTGGCGGAGGCAAGACGACCGGCAGGGTGGCTGGGGTCCCCCGGATCGCGGCTTTGCCGCGACCGTGGGATGACGGTGGGAGATGGAGCAGTGGGTCCTGGCCCTTGATGGGCGAGGTAGCTGGACGCGTTAGCGGCCAGACGGAGTGGGTGATCGGCGGTGGGTGACGGAACGCTGCGCGTTTCACCCCTTCCGACCCGGCGCGCCGCGCCGGCCCACCTTCCCCATCACGGGGAAGGACCCTACCCCGGAAACAGCATCAGGCCGATTTCGCGCACGCCATTGCCGTCGCGCACCAGGCAGTTGGCGCTTTCCAGGCCCTGGACGTAGCAGGCCATGTCGCGGGCTTCGGCGCGCAGGGCGTTGATGTCGGCGTTGGTGAGGCCTTCGGCGGGGTAGAAGGGGAATTCGGCTTCGGGGCCGGGGATGAAGGCGGTGTTGTCGAGGTCGGTGAAGGCGGCGAGCCAATAGCCGAGGCGGATCGGCATGTCGCCGTCGGCGGGTGAGGCGAGGAGCATGACTTCGTCGGTGGGATATTGGCGCTGGAAGCGGATCTCGCCATCACTGCCGACCAGGGTGAGCGTGGCGCGGACGCGGCCATCCTCGCCGCAGATCGTGACCGCCTCGGCGACCAGTGCGCTGTCGGGATCGCCGCCCCAATGGGCCAGGGCGACATGGTCGCAATCATCCGGGGCCGCGGGCGCCGGGCCTTTCTGGGCGAGGGCCGGTGTGGCGAGGGCGGCCAGGGCGGCGAGGCTGGCGAGAAGCGTGCGATTGGTCGATATCATGATCTGTCCCCTGTCTGTTCGCCAAAGGCTAGCGAGGCGAAGATGACTGGACAATGAGCCAAATGGGTGACGGGCGGGGGCGGTCCCCTCGAAGAAGAACGCGCACCGCGCGGTTTGCGCCATACATCTCTTGTCAGCCAGCAGGCCGCATCCGGTTTTCCAGCTCAAGGGTGGAACCGCGGAGCGGCGGCTGCGCCGCCCTTGACCTGGAAAACCGGATGCGGCGACCTCTCGGCAAGGGATGTAGGGGTTGGCGAGCGCGATTGCGCCGTTGTTTACCCAACTTGTCCCCGCACAACCCACCCAAATCCGTCATCCTGACGCAGGTCAGGACCCAGCCTCGCAGACGCGATTTCGCACGCCCTGGCAACGACGTCGCGTCGCAGACTGGGTCCCGATTGTCATCGGGATGACGGTGTGTGAGGCGGGGATAGAGACAAACTTATCCTCCCCCCTCACCGCCCGACACATAATGCCCTCGGTTTTCGGGACGGGAGGCACGAGCTCAGTCACTTGTGCCCGGAGACTCGCGGAGCCTGTCCGCGCCTCGGGGGTGACATCCCGAAGCTCCGGCAGGGCGTGCGACCGGGTCCAGGGGCACTAAACGACCGACCCTCAGTACCTGGCGCATTGGAATCGGGGGCGAGAGCGTCCGGGAAAACTCCGTGAGCGGGATGCTTGTCGAAGCCTACCGTTTTAAAATCAGCGCTTTATCGGCTCCGGCCGACATCCCGCTCCCTCCCATCTCTCCGGCGCAAAAGCGTGCGGAGCGATTGGCCTGCCTGCCGTCCGGGACGGATCGCCCGCTAACTCGCCGTCGCGGTTGTCGCGACCACGGTGCTGCTCATGATGGCCACCATGACCGCGGTCTGGGCGGCAATGACGGCGGCCATGGCGGAGACGTCGGTCGCGGGCACACCGGGACGGTCAGCGGTGAGTATCTGGTGCGCCAACCGCGTGCGCGGGGCGCCGGCGCCCCGGCACTTCTTGGGCAGGCGTTCACTGATATCGGCCATCGCGTGGACATCGGCGGCGGTCAGCCCCTCGACGGCCCAGGCGACCAGCATCGATTTGTCATGCTCGCCGCGCAGGCGCTTTTGTGAACGGGCGGCCTCGCGCAGGCTGTCGAAGGCCGCGACGGCCTGGTGCGGGCTGGCGTGCAGCAGCACGGCAAGACGGGTTGCCTCGCGCTTGTTGTGCTGGAAATGACGGTCTGCGGCGAAGACCTGCTCGGCCTGCTCGCGACGGGCGGTGACATCGCCGGGAGCGGCGCCCTCGGCGGCATGGGCGGCGGCGAAGGTGTCAGTGATCGAGACATCGGAGCGCCACCAGGGCGGGCGGATGGCCTGTTTGATGGCGTAGAAGCGGGCGACCAGCGTCTCGGTCGGCTCGTCCGACAGGGCCAGGACCAGCGCCGCACGCGCACCGCCGCCATGAATCGATCCGGTACCGCTGGCCTTGCGGGCCGCGCGCACCGCCTCGCGCAGGGCGAAGAAGCGCTCCGGATCAATCCCCCGGGCCGTCATCATCGCGGCATAGACCCAACGCAGGGAGCCGGTCGGGGCGCGATGGCCGCCAAGGCGGTCCTTGATTGCGTCGTGGATCTCACGGGTCCGGCTCACCAGCTGGCGCGGCTCGGCCGTCTCGTCCGCGCTGCGCAGCAGGGCCGAGGCGGTGAAGGGCAGCGCCGTCGAATCGGGTTTTGACCGGCCACGGCCCAGCGCCTCATGCAGGGCGATATAGCGGTTCAGGGCGGCTTCAGTCATGCATTCACTCCTCATTCCGGCATCAGCCTAGCATGAGGACGGGTTTGCATCGGACGGGACTGGCTGGCCGCCTGTCCCCTGCCCGCATCACCAGGCTTTGCGGCGGACACCCGCGCCTGGCGGCGGGCGTTTTTTGCGCCTAGCGGCGGGCGATTATCCACACCGCGTGCACGATGCCGGGGATATAGCCGAACAGGGTCAAGACGATATTGATCCAGAATTGCGCGCCGATCCCGACCTGCAGGAAGACGCCGAGCGGCGGCAGGAAAATCGCCGCGATGACCCGGATGATGTCGGCGCTATCGGTTCGGGTTGGAACGGTCATGGCAAGTCTCCTCGGTCGCTTCGGTTATGCATCCCCCCGGCGTAACGCAGACAATACGTACAAAGTTCAAATCAAATTCCAGCGCCCCGCTTAGACCTCGTGCAAGACATGCCTGTTTTGATGGGCGCTGAGGAGGCCGCCATTGCGCGGTCGCACGGGAGAGGTCAAGTCATGGCAGGCAAGGCTCAAGTCGTGGTTTTCGCGTCGCAGAAGGGCGGGTCCGGCAAGACCACCGTGTCAGCCCACATGGCCGTCCAGGCCGAGCTGTCGGGGGCCGGGCCGGTCGCCCTGGTCGATACCGATCCGCAAGGTTCGATGGCGAAATGGTGGAATGCGCGGGCCAGCAGCGTCCCGGCCTTTGCCCGCATCTCGGTGCCGGATCTGGGTCGTGACATCCAGCTCCTCGCCGATGCCGGCTATCGCCTGATCATCATCGACACGCCGCCGGCCGTCACCTCGACGATTGCCGAGGTGATCACCCATGCCGATCTCGTGGTGCTGCCGACCCGTCCCAGCCCGCACGATCTGCGCGCCGTGGGGCCGACGGTCGACATCGTGCAGATGCAGGGCAAGCCGCTGGTCTTCGTCATCAATTCCGCCACCGCCCGGGCCCGGATCACCGGCGAGACGGCGGTCGCCCTGTCACAGCACGGCACCGTCGCCCCGGTCACCCTGCACCACCGCGTCGACTTTGCCGCCTCAATGATTGATGGCCGCACGGTCGGAGAAGTTTCCGACACCAGTCGTTCGGCGGTCGAAGTCGCCAATCTCTGGGCCTATCTCGACGACCGGCTGATGCGGATGCGGGCCAGCGATCCGCGCGATCTCCTGGACCGTCCGCCGCGCTCGACCTTCGAAGCCGACATCTTGTCGCCCGCCACTGCCGGCATGTCAGGCCAGGAGGTCGAAGAGAACGAGGACGCGCTGGAAAACCAGCCCGGCTATGCCCTCGCCGGAAGCGGCGCCCCGCCACCACCGCCGGGTCCGGCCGCCTCGGCCAATTCCAACTGGGACGGGATTGACCGTCGCAAGGCCGACAGCGGTCCGCCGCCGGGCAAGCCGGATCGTCGCCGCGCCAGCCATCAACCCTTCGGTCGCCGCTTCACCGCCTGATCCCGACAGGAAGGACCCGTTCATGAGCGCCAAATACGCCAGCCTTCACGCCGGACTGCTTGCCCGCAAGGGCGAGGCCTCGCCTGCCATCCCCTCGCCGCTCGGCCCGACCTCCTATACCGACCAGCCGCAGCGCCGCGATATTGATCCGCCGCGCCCGGAAAACCAGCCGCGCGAGCAACAGTGCCACAACACGCCGCTGTTTGCCCGCAAACGCCCGCCCCTGCCGGCTGACGCCGCCCCGCCGCCGCGTCATGCCCCCGATACCGGCTCCGGAACGCCTGGCCAACAGGCGTCGGAAACACCCGCTTCCGCCTCGCCGCCGGGCGGGTGTTGCAGCGGCGCGGCACCCCCCAATCCGCCGCGTCCGCTGCCCGGTCCTGACGCGCCGTTGGAACACCGCACCGCCGTCCGCCTGACTGCCGAACAGAAACGGCGCCTGGGCACGGTCTCGGTGCAGATGAGCTGGTCACAGCAACGCATCCTGGCGATCGCGCTGGATGAATGGCTGGACCGGTTGTGTGAAACCGGGATGAAAAACTGCGCCTGCCTGAAAACCCGCAAGCCGGGCTAACCGGCTTGTCTGCTGTCGCACCGCAGGCTAGGCAGGCAGCGGGTCATGGGGTGAGAGATGGACATCCACGCACATAATCGGGACGCTTGGAACGCCGAGAGCGAAAGCGGCGACAGTGAGTGGTGCCAACCGGTCGATGCTGCCACCATCGCCGCCGCTCGAAACGGTGACTGGTCGGTCATCCTGACACCGAACAAGCCGGTACCGCGCGACTGGTTCGGCGACATCAAGGGCGCCCGCATCCTGTGTCTCGCCAGCGGCGGCGGGCAACAGGCGCCAATGCTCGCCGCTGCCGGTGCGACCGTCACAAGTGTCGACCTGTCACCGGCACAATTGGCCAAGGATGCCGAGGTGGCGGCCCGCGAAGGTCTGGCCCTTGAAACCATCGAGGCTGACATGACGGCATTTTCCGACAAGGTCGGGAGCGGTTATGATCTGGTCTTCAATGCCACATCCAACCTGTTCGCCAGCCGCATCCTGCCGGTCTGGCGCGAATGCGCCGCCATCCTCAAACCCGGTGGCCGCCTGCTCGCCGGCTTCATGAATCCGGACTTTTTCCTGTTCGATCATGACGAGGTGGACGCCGGCGGACCGCTGACTGCACGCTTCCACCTGCCCTTCTCCGCCGCCCGCGACCTGCCGGTCGGACAGCGCGAGGAACGTGTCCGCCGACGCGAAGCACTGGAATATTCCCACAGCCTGGAAGACCAGATCGGCGGTCAGATTGCGGCCGGTTTCACGATTGAGGGATTTTACGAGGACCGTTGGTCAGCGGACGCGACCCGGCTCGACCCGTACATGCCGACCAGCTTTGCCACCCTGGCCCGCAAATCCGGTTAGAGCTTTGTTTTGACGCTTTTTCGAACCGCGAAACCGGTTTCCACTTTCGCTGAAAATGCGCCAGCTACCCGCATACGCATGGCCGCCTCCCCCTCCATTCGCGCAAAATTGGCCAAACCGCCACATTCTTGGCATGATTACCGCCATAACCGCCCCTTCATCGTGAAAGGGAGAGCGCGTGGTCCAGGCCTATTCCATGGAAGGCTTCGAGATTCGCATCGACGGCAGTGTGCTGGAGATGCGGACGGAAGGCACACGCACGGTTGGCATGGGGCGCGACAGCGGACGTTCGTTCGAGAGCTTTCTGGCCCATTCCGACGTCTCCGGCGTCCTGTTTGATGTACGCGGCGCGCACTACGACTTCACGCCGGATGCCTGGGAAGAACGCGCCCGCGTCATCGCCCGTATCTGCACGCCCTATCCGACCGCCTTCGTTGGCCGCCCGGATCAGGACGGGCAGATCGGTCGGGTCATGGAATTGCTCGAAGCGCGGGGCGGCTCTGCCTTGCATTGCCGCTCACGGCAATCTGCGCGAGTATGGCTGGATGGACACAGGACCGACCCAGCTCGGAAAGAGTGAGCCGACGGGCGGCGGGGCCGACGCCGCATGAACAACAATTACTCCATGCGCGGCTTCGAACTCAAACTAGTCAACAATGTGATCGAGTTGCGCGCCGAGGGCGAACGGGTGGCAGGCGCCGAGCGTGCTCCGGCCAGCGCCTTCACCAGCATCGCCGCAAAAATCGACAGCCACCTGATCCTCTACGATATCCGTAGCGCCGACTACAAACTCGGTGAGTTGGATTGGGAGGAGCGTTTCAGATTCGTTGCGCGGCTCTTCAAGGGCTACCGGATCGCCTATGTCGTGCGCAAGGAACAGCGCGACATCGCTCGCGGGGCCTGCCGCGCCCATGCTCGCAATGGCGACAAGGCCGACGTCTTCACATCAAAAACACGCGCCCTCGACTGGCTGAAAAACTGAACCCGCCCTCGGGCCGGCGACCGGCTATTGGATCGGCCCGTCGGCGCTGCCGGCAATCCGCGCCGCAAGAAGCGCTTGCATGAGATCCAGTCTCGCCGCGCTGTCCGGCGCTTCAAGCAAGGCCTGACGATCCCTGGCCGGAAACGGTGCGTTCATCGACAACTGGTCAACCAGAACGGCGATAGGCGCATCGCGCAGGCTGCGCCAGTCCGCGGTCAATTGCTCGGCCTGGAACCAGGCCTGCAGCAATTGCAGCAACCGCTCCCGATCCGCATCCGGTTCGCGGCGCGGCAAGAGATCATCGCGGAACGGGGTGTAGTCCGGCTCAGCCACCCGGTACGGCGTCTTGGTCGCAATTTCGCGCTCAAGCCGGAAGCGACTAACCCCGACCAGCGTGATCAAGTAGCGACCGTCTTCAGTCTCCTGACACTGTTTGAGGCGACCGACACCGCCGATCATGGCCAGTTCCGGGTGTCCCGGATCACTGCCGGGTCGGGTCTGGATGATGCCGATATGCCCGCCACCACGGCGAACATCGTCAAGCATGTTCAGATAACGCGGCTCGAAGACGTTCAAGGGCAGGATTTCGCCAGGCAATAAGATTGCGCCGCCGAGCGGGAAGAGCGGCAATTGGTCAGGCAGGGGCAGATTCTGGCTCATGCACTTGAGATAGGGCCGGAGTGGCAGGCTGCCAAGGTCCGACCCGATCTCAAGACAACAGATGAAGGCAAGTCTGCGACATCGCGCTAACGGCTCATCCCCATCATGTCGGCCTTGCCGATCGGCACGCCCAATTGCCGAAGGATATTGTAGGCGGTCGAGGCGTGAAAGAGCGCATTGGCGATCACGAAATTCTGCAGATAGGCCTGACGCGGCAAGGTCAATTCGCGATCACGACCCGCGGGAAATGTGATGTTGGCTTCCGGATCGGCGTCGATCGCCGCGGTGTCCAAGGCCCAGACCGCTTCACGGGCCTTTTCGATGCGGGTCCGCAGCTCGGCGAAACTGGTTTCATCATCCGGCATTGAGGCCGGGGTGACGCCGGCCAGGCGCGATAAGCCGCGCACACTGAAGTCGGAGACCAGCTGCACCTGACGGGCAAAGGAAAACATGTCCGGCGACAGGCGCCAGTTCAGCCACACACTGTCCTCGACATCCTTGTCGCGTGCAAAGGCTTCGCCCTTGGCAAGAATGCCGTCGAGCGCGCGGTAAACCTGGTCGAGTTGGGTACGTGCCACGGATGACAGGGTAAGCGTCATGATCTTGTTCTCCCCATTGATCAGTGATGGTGAAATGGGGTGTGCGGCGCTGTACGGCAAGACAGGGCGCGCCGGCATGACAGCTGGCCGCAAACACAAGCCGACCGGGACCCGCGTGCGGTATCCCGGTCGTGCTCATCAGTCTGGCTGGAACCTCCGGCCGCGCGCCGCACGTGCCTAGTCGTCAGGCGTTGCTGCCCCAGCGACAAAGCAACTCGCCCTGCGCACTCCAGGTGGAGAGCCGTGCGTTGAAATCGGTCTCCATGTCCAAGGTGACGTCAGACAGGATGACAGCGCCTTCACCGCGGGGTTCGATATCACCGCCCTGGTAGATATCGAAGGAACCGCCGCCGGTTCGCTGGGTTACGATCATGTCCCAGCTCGCGCCGGCATCCGGCGCGCTCCAGGCGGTGACGACCAGGCCGTCGACTGTTTCGGTCAGGTCGATACCGCAGGCCGACCCATTGCCCATGTCTGCCAGGCGGGCTTCGAGCGGCGCTTCGTCCACCTCAACGGCAAACCAGATACTGGCCATGGCTGCCAGCGAACTCAGTGAAATCAGTTTGATACCCATATCAGCCTCCTTGGCTGGGGCGGCCCGGTCGGCGCAGCGGCGTCAAGCCGCTGCGCCCGGCGGGGTCGTCCTAGTGGTCGCCCTGGATGATCAGGGTCACATTGCCAGAACCGGTCTGGCGGAGATTGGCGGAATTGCCATTGCCGACCTGGATCACGCCGGCCGCATTGTTGCTGCCGTATTGGTCCGTGACCGCGGTGTTGTTGCGGCCCATTTGGGACACGCCAACGATGTTGCGATTGCCGGTCTGGATGTTGCGCGTGTAATTGTTGTAGCCCTGCTGGCCGACAACGGCGTCATTGCTGCGGCCAAACTGGTCGACATGGGCCTCGTTGTAGCGACCGTTCTGACCAACCGTGGTGCCGTTGCGGGCGCCGTCCTGGATGACGGTGACATACTGGCGCTCACCGCGCTGATTGATCACCATGCTCTGGCGGTGGCCCGTCTGGCGACCGGCAATGTCGTTCTGGTAGCCCTGCTGGGCGACCGAAACGCGGTTACGCGATTGCGCGTCAGCTGCACCGACCGTGCCGAGGATGGAAACTGCCGCGAGGGCGCTGGCAATGAGAAAGCGGGTCTTCATTTGACTACTCCAATTTTGCTGGCCGACGCCCGATGCATCGAAGCCTGTCACCTGTTTTAAAGACCCGGCGATGAGCGAATGCTGAGTGCTGTATTCATAGTCAAAACAGGTAGATGAACGAATTCTGTCAGAGGCCGGAGAGCCATGAAAAAGGCCCGGTGCGGGTGCACCGGGCCGAGTTTCACAACGCAGGGAATATACAGATCTCAGTGGCGGCGGCCCCAGCTCAGGGGCTGGCGATTGCGGTATTGCGGCAAGAGCTGCGGCGCACGACGATCAGGCTCGACTTCAGCCTCGTGCTCGGGAACCAGTTCAAGCCGTGTCGGCGAGACGCTGCCGGCAATCTGGGACAATGGCCGGATTTCGACCTCGGTCGAGCGGCAGACCAATCGCCCGCGCGTGTCATACACCCGAAGCTCCGCATCAATCAGGTATTCATCGACGCCGCCAATGCGGCCACGCACGAAATCCGTCGACAGGAAGCTGGCACGTGTCAGCACCGTGTCTTGCCAATGACCACCGGAGAATGAGCCGCTGAGGTCTGCGAGCACCTGGTTGGCAGCATTGTGGCGCGCGACCCGCAACTCATAGCGACCGGCAAGCGCGCCAGCAGCCTTCACCAACATCGGGCCATTCATGTTGTGCTGATAATACTGCATCGCGCAGTCCTGACCGGCTGGCAGGGCGACGCCGTTCAATCCGACGACTGCGTGAGCGGGTTGCGACAGGGTAAGCAGGCCTGCCAGAGCGGCGGCCAGTTTGAGCGTGGTGGCGCGAATAGACATGGCAGGTTCTCCTGAAACTCGTAAGCGAGAACTCATGTCTAAAGGTTCGGAAATGAGGCAATCCTGAGCGGTCGGTTCAACCGCCATTCATCAGGCTGGCAGCTCAGCGGGCAACGGCGGCAGGCTGGGCGCTGGCGGTATCAACCGGCTGCGGCAGGAGGACCGACGCCTCAACCGTATTGCCGATGCCGAGATAGTTGATCTGGCCGAAACCCATCGATTTCGCGAGCTTGATGCCCTTGCCGCGATAACCGGCCCGCGACGGATCGGCCATTTCCGCAGTTTCCGCATCAATCCCCTCACCATCATCCTGGATGAGGAAGGAGAGGATACGGCCGCCGCGCTGGAAGCGCAGCCGGACCCGGCGGCCTTCATAGAGGCTCTCGGTCATGCGTTTGGCGAGCTTGCGCTGCCAATTGCCCTCGGCGAGCCCTTTGGCTTTCTCGGTGGCATCAAAACCGAGATTGCCGTGCTCGATGGCATTGGCGAGGAGGACGTAAAGGCCGACGGCGGTGGCGCAGGGGCGCGGTGTGGCGCGCCCCAGCATGATCGCGACATCGCGCGCCTGCTCTCGGGTCTGGATCGAGAACTCGCCGACCTCCAGGGACTGGGTCGCGCCGAGCCCGATGGCGGCCTCTTCGGGAATTGTCATCTCGTGGGCACGATAGGCCCGCAGCCCGTCAATGGCATTGGTGACCGTGCCGGCATCGGCATCATGGTCGAGGAATATGTCGGCACCGGCACGGCGGGCATTGGCGGTGACCAGCAAGGAACGCTGCTTCGGCGCCGCATTGCGGCGGGCTTCGGCGATACGGGCGGCGTGGGCATCATCGGCGACAATGATCGCGACGGGCCCTTCATCGTCCATGGTCGGCCCCATATAGACCGTCATGCCCAATCCCTTGGCCAGTGCCCGCGACAGCACCCGCGTGCGGTTGCTGTCGGCCATGCACAGCCAGAGTCGGTCGGGAATGGTGTCGGATTGGGCGATCGCCATGCGGTCTCCACGGGAACCTGAAAAGCACTCGGTCAGAACACGCACACTAGAAACAACACATTAACAATGAATTTGGCCGCGCCAAGCGACATCAGGCGCGACACTCCTGCCACAAGGCTGTCAGCAGGCCTGGCGTAGAACATTGGGCGAACGGGTCGCGGAGGGCGGCCCGGCCTTCCGGAGCTCCCGCGATGTACACGCTCTATTTTCATCCCTACTCCCAGCATTCCCGCCGGGTCGTCACCCTGCTCGATGCTTGCCGCCTGCCCTATGAACCGCGCCTCGTCTCGCTGGAGACCGGCGAGCACATGTCCGATGCCTATCTGGCGATCAACCCCAACCACCAGGTCCCGACCCTGGTCGATGGCGATCTTGTCCTGCACGAATCGACCGCGATCCTGCGTTATCTGTGCAATCGCCACCGGCTCGACGACTGGTACCCGACCGGGCTGGCACGGCGGGCCATTGTCGATCAGTGGACCGATTGGGGTCAGTCCCGCATGGCACCGGCGGTGCGCGACATTGTCTACAACTCCGTCTTCGCCGCCGAGGCCGAACGCAGCCTGACCGCCATCGCCCATGGCAAGACAGTGCTCGGCGAACTGGTCCCGCTGATGGAAACAGCTTTGGGCGAAGCCAACTGGATCGCCGGCACGCCCGAGCCAACCATCGCTGATCTGGTCCTCGGCTCCAATATCACCCAGCTCGGCCTGGCCGGCTGGCGCCCGTCCGGGGGTCGGATCAAGGCCTGGTACGCCCGCCTGTGCGAAATGAAAGCCTTCGCCGACACGCTGCCGGTCGAGCTGGAAGCGGTCTGAGGGAGGCAGGACGATGTATCTCATCCTGCTCAAATTCGCCGACAAGGCAGCCGCGCCCGCCCACATGGACGGGCACAAGGCCTGGCTGCAACGCGGTTTTGATGACGGTGTCTTCCTGGCTTCGGGCAGCCTTACGCCAGCTCAGGGACAGGGCGGCGGCGGCGCGGTCCTGGCCCACAATGCCGGTCGGGCGGCGATCGAAGCGCGCATCGCCACGGATCCATTTGTCACGTCAGGCGTTGTTACTTCACAGATCGTGGAGTTTGAACCGTCCCGGTTCGACGACAGGCTCGCCTTCCTGGCGCCGGCCTGAGGCGCAAGCCGCTTACGCGTCGCGTTCGCGGACAATGCCGGCCGCGCGTTCGCGGCGGGTCGGGAAGCGATAAAAGATGTGCGTGCCAATCCGGCGCGTGCGCACGAGATTGTCGTTCCAATACGGATCAACCGCCACGGTGTGGTAGTGCGTCGCGCGCCGGGTCACGTCCCGGCCAAAGCCCATATAGGCATGCTGGGCGACCAGTTGCGAGCGCCGCCAGGAACGGCCGCGGGCTTCGCGGACCATCGAACCGTCACAGGTGAAGGTGAACTGGCAACCCGTCGTGCGCTCGGAGCCTTCATAGACCACGCCGCAGATCGAGTCGGGATAATGTCGGCTGTCGACCCGGTTCATGATGACCTGGGCCACGGCCAGCTGACCGACAAAGCCCTCGCTGCGCGCTTCGTAATAGATGGCCTGGGCAAGGCAATCGACCTGGGCCGATATCCCGGCGGCATTCTCGAAATGCGAGCTGTCAAAGGTGCGCAGATCGTCGAGCGGACGGGCGGTCAACACGGCGCCAGCGTCGCGATCAGCTTCCAGCATCAGCGAGGCGATGCGCAATTGCTCGGGCGCCTGCCAGGCGACATCGACATCACCAGCCTGAAGATAGCGGAAGGCCATTGCCTGCCAGACCAGGGTCTCGTCCTGTTCGCGGGCACGGGCGGAGGCCAGGTTGAGGAGCAGGACGGTGAACGCGCACAGCAGCAGCGTCGCCAGCATATGCAATGCTGTCGCCACCTGCTTTTGCTGGCTGCGAGCCGCGTCGAGGTCCATTCGGTCTCCGTATTTCCTGTCCAGCGTCAAATTCGACCTTTCACGAATCGTGCCGTGTAACGACAAGATTACCATGACGCGTCGGACCTGAATCCTTCGTGAAACGAGCGCGCCTCTCTATGGGAGCCGACCATAACGGTCAAGCCGGGCACCTCGTTACAAATAAGAAAATACCCGCCCCTCGACCAGAAGGGCGGGTATTTTATTCACGATTTCAACGTCGTGTTACTGGCGACGCAGGCGGGCCTGGGCCGCTGCCAGGCGTGCAATCGGCACCCGGTATGGCGAACAGGACACATAATCGAGCCCGGTTTCTTCACAGAAATCTATCGAAAGCGGGTCGCCGCCATGCTCGCCGCAAATGCCCAGCTTGAGCGAATCACGTGTCGCACGGCCGCGTTCAGCGGCGATTCGCACCAGATCCCCGACGCCATCACGGTCGAGGGTGACGAAGGGATCTTTCTCGAAAATGCCGGCCTCGATGTACTCGCTGAGGAATTTGCCGGCATCATCGCGTGACAGGCCGAACGTGGTCTGGGTCAGATCATTGGTGCCAAAGGAGAAGAATTCGGCATCCTCGGCGATCTGGCCCGCCATCAGGGCGGCGCGCGGCAGTTCGATCATGGTGCCGATCAGGTATTTCGGCTTGCCACCGGTCTCCTCGGCCACCGCCTTGGCGACCCCGGCGACACGGGCCTTGAGAATGCGCAACTCGGCCGGCGCTGCGACCAGCGGAATCATCACTTCGGCGAGCGGCTGGAAGCCGGTCTCCTTCTCGACCGCCACCTGGGCTTCGAAAATCGCCCGCGCCTGCATCTCGTAGATTTCCGGATAGGTGATGCCCAGACGGCAACCACGATGGCCCAGCATCGGATTGCTCTCGGCCAAGTCACGCGCCCGCGCCATCAGCTGGTCGGCCGGCAGGCCGGTCGCCTTGGCAACATCGATCACGTCTTCCTCGGTGTGCGGCAGGAATTCGTGCAGCGGCGGGTCGAGCAGGCGGATCGTGCAGGGACGCTCGCCCATGATGCGGAAGATCTGGGCGAAGTCATCGCGCTGCATCGGCAGGATCTTGTCGAGCGCGGTCACACGGCCGTCCTGGTCGTTCGACAGGATCATCTCGCGCACGGCGGCGATCCGGTCGGCATCAAAGAACATGTGCTCGGTGCGGCACAGGCCGATGCCTTCGGCGCCGAACTCGACGGCCGTCTCGCAATCGGCCGGCGTTTCGGCATTGGTGCGGATCTTCATCCGGCGGGCCTTGTCGGCCCACACCATCAGCTTGCCGAAATCGCCGGTCAGCTCGGGCTTGATCATCTTGGCTTCGCCCATCAGGACCTGGCCCGACGCGCCGTCAATCGTCACCATCTCGCCATGCTTGACGATGCGGCGACCGACCGCGAACTGCTTGGCGGCATAGTCGATCTTGATCTGACCAGCCCCGGAGACGCAAGGCCGCCCCATGCCCCGCGCCACCACGGCAGCGTGCGAGGTCATGCCACCGCGCGCGGTGATGATGCCTTCAGCGGCGTGCATGCCGTGAATGTCTTCCGGTGACGTCTCGATGCGCACGAGAATGACCTTATGGCCGGCCTTCGACAATTCCTCCGCCTCGTCACTGTCGAACACCACCGTGCCCGACGCAGCACCCGGCGAGGCCGGCAGGCCGGAGGTGAGGACGTCACGCTCGGCATCGGGGTCGAGGGTCGGGTGGAGGAGCTGGTCGAGCTGGGCCGGATCGACCCGCATCACCGCCTCATCGGTCGAGATCAGGCCTTCGGTCGCCATGTCGACGGCGATCTTCAGCGCCGCCTTGGCGGTGCGCTTACCATTGCGGGTCTGCAACATCCACAGTCGGCCGCGTTCAACCGTGAACTCGATGTCCTGCATGTCGGTATAATGGCGTTCCAGCTTGTCGAAGACAGCGGCCAGCTCGGCATAGCTCTCCGGCATGGCCGTTTCCATGGACGGATTGTCGTCACCCATCTTCTCGCGCATCGCCTCGGTCAGGCATTGCGGCGTGCGGATGCCGGCCACGACGTCCTCGCCCTGGGCGTTGACCAGGTATTCGCCGTAATAACCGCTCTCGCCGGTCGAGGGGTCGCGCGTAAACGCCACACCGGTGGCCGAGGTCTCGCCCATATTGCCGAACACCATGGCCTGGACATTGACCGCCGTGCCCCAGCTGGCCGGAATGTCGTGCAGGCGGCGATAGGTTTTGGCGCGATCGGTCATCCACGAGCCGAACACGGCACCGATGGCGCCCCACAGCTGTTCGCGCGGATCGGCCGGGAAGTCACGGCCCAGCTCGCGCGCGGCGGCGGCCTTGTACTCGGCGACGATATTGACCCAGTCATCGGCGCTCAACTCGGTGTCGAGCGAATAGTCATTATCATCCTTGAAGCCGTCCAGAATGTCCTCGAACACGCTGTGATCAACACCCAGCACAACGTCGGAATACATCTGGATGAAGCGGCGATAGCTGTCATAGGCAAAGCGGCGATCACCGGAAAGTTCGGCCAGCCCTTCCGCCGTCTCGTCATTGAG
Organism: Maricaulis sp. W15; assembly: GCF_001924955.1. NCBI lineage: Bacteria > Pseudomonadati > Pseudomonadota > Alphaproteobacteria > Maricaulales > Maricaulaceae > Maricaulis > Maricaulis sp. W15. Next base: position 65,490 of record NZ_LQXG01000002.1, read on the forward strand.
ACCGAGATTCAAGACCGTATCCATCATGCCCGGCATCGAGGCGCGGGCGCCCGAACGGACCGAGACCAGAAGCGGATTGGCCGGATCGCCAAACGCCTTGCCGACCGCCTTTTCCAGCTTGGTCAGGGCGGCCTCGACCTGCGCGTTCAGCGTGTCGGGATAGGCTTGATTGTTTTCGTAATACGCCGTGCAGACCTGGGTCGTCAGGGTGAAACCGGGCGGGACCGGCAGGCCCAGCTTGGCCATCTCGGCCAGATTGGCCCCCTTGCCACCCAGCAGCTCACGCATCCCGGCTTCGCCTTCGCTGTCGCCGCCGCCAAAGGCGTAAACCCATTTTGTATCTGCGCTCATGCTATCGAACTCCGGAAGTCAAAGTCTGGCCTGGTGCGGCGTCTATACATGCAAGCCCTCCCTCTCCCTTGGGAGAAGGTGCCTGAAAGGCGGATGAGGGGAAAATCCCGGTGGTAAACCATCCTGGCAATGGCGGTGTCTCCCCCCTCTCCCTCGATCCCTCTCCCCGGGGAGAGGGAGGGTGTGTCGGGACGATCATGCCTGCCATCGGATACATCCAGCCTAGCCTGAAATCTTGTCGAAATCGGCGACGGCGCGAATGGCCGTGCGAATGGCGGACAATAAGAGAAGACGATTGCGGCGCAAGCTGACCAATTCCGTGTTGACGGTCACATGCTCGAAAAATGCATCAATCGGTGCCCGCAATTGCGCCAAGGCTGTCATCGCGGCCGCGAAGTCTTCCTCTGCCAGCGCCTTTTCCGCTGCCGGACCGGCCGCAGCGAGGGCCGCGATCAGATCGCGCTCGGCCGATTCGGGCGCGTTTGCGAGATAGTCCGCGTCCGGCTCACCGGCCAGGTCATCCTCTGACTTGGCGAGAATGTTCGAGGCCCGCTTATTCCCCGCCAGCAGCGCCGCGCCATCCTCGGTATCGAGGAAGGCCTGCAGCGCGCGGGCCTTGTGGGTGACGCGAACGAGGTCGTCATCGCCGAGCGCGAAGACAGCGTCGATGACATCGTGGCGGATGCCCTCGTCGCGGAGATGGACTTTGAGGCGGTCGGCGAAGAAGGCGACCAATTCGTAGCGTATTGCGATGTCAATCGCCATTTGGTGCGCGTCGGGATTCGCATGTTTTGCGTCGTCGCGAAGTGATACCGGATACCATCCATGATCTCTGACCATGGTCTCGATAAGCTCGCCGATTCCGCTTTTTCCGTCATAGTAGGATGGGGTGGCGGTCAAATCGATGCTGTAGCTTCCCGCGAGCAAAATCCGGATCACCCCCAGCGCAGCCCGCCTTAACGCAAACGGGTCCTTCGACCCGGTCGGCTTTTCGTCGATCGCCCAGAAGCCAACCAGCGTATCCAGCTTGTCCGCCAGTGCGACAGCCGCCGAAACCGGCGCAGTCGGCACTTCATCCGAAGGCCCTTGCGGCTTGTAATGATCCTTGATCGCATCCGCGACAGCGGCATCCTCGCCCTGATCGAGCGCGTAATACCGCCCCATCGCGCCTTGCAGCTCGGGGAATTCATAAACCATTTCGGAGACGAGATCGGCCTTGGCCAGGCGGGCGGCCTTTTCGGCCAGGTCCGGATCGGCACCGACCACCGGTGCCAGTTCGCGAGCCAGGGCGGCGACGCGTTCGACCTTGTCGGCCACCGTGCCGAGCTTCTCGTGGAAGGTCACTTTCGACAGCTGTGCGGCCATGTCGGAGAGCGGCGTCTTGCGGTCATTGTCCCAGAAATGGCGGGCATCCGAGAGGCGCGCCGAGAGGACGCGGGCATTGCCGGCGGCGATCGCCTTTCCGCCATCGGGCGCGACCTGGTTGGCAATGGTGACGAATTTGGAAACCAGCTTGCCGGTCTTGGGATCGCGCACCGCGAAATATTTCTGGTGCGTCTTCATGGTCAGGGTGATGACTTCGGGCGGCAGATCGAGGAAATCCGGATCCATCTCGCCCAGCACCGGCACCGGCCATTCCACCAGGCCGGCGACCTCGGTCAGGAGACCGGCATCTTCGACCAGTTCAAACCCGGCGTCGCTGCACACCTTGCGAGCGCCATCGAGGATCAGCGTTTCGCGGGCGCCACGGTCCAGCAGGACATGCCCCTCGCCTTCCAGCACGGACTTGTAGCCGGCGAAGTTCGACACGGTGAACGGCCCGCGGCCCATGCGGCGATGGCCTTCGGTGATGTTGGACGCGACAAGGCCGAACACCTCGACCGGCACGACATCGCCATCAAACACGCACACCAGACGCTGGATCGGACGCACCCAGCGCTGGGCCGTCTCGCCCTCGCCGAACTTCATCGATTTGGGCCAGGGAAAGGGCTTCATCACCTCGGGGATCGCCTCGGCGATGACCTCGGTCGTGGCCCGGCCGGGCTTTTCAATCCGCGCGACCCAGAATTCGCCCTTCTTGTCCTCGCGCTTCTCGCACTGGTCGAGCGAGGCCACGCCCGCCCCGCGCAAAAAGCCTTCCACGGCCTTGTCCGGCGCGCCGACGCGCGGCCCCTTGCGCTCTTCGCTGACATCAGCGGTTTTGACCGGCAGGCCCTCAATCACCAGGCCCAGGCGGCGCGCACCGGCAAAGGTCTTCAACGATGTCCACACCAGACCCGCCGCCTTGAGCTTGTCGCCCAGAAGTTTTTCCAGATCGGTCTCGGCGCGCGGTTGCATGCGGGCCGGGATTTCCTCGCAGAAGATTTCAAACAGGAGTTCGGACATCGGGTCAGGCTTTCCGCTCAGGAGGCGTATTCTTGGTCGGCATAACGCTGCATCAGCGCGAAATAACCGTCATCGGGCGGACCTTCATAGATCAGCGCGCCTTCATGGAAGATCATCCAGTCCTGGGCCGATTTGACCCAGATATGACCGACCGGTTTCAGCTTGGCGCGGTCATCCAGCGTCCCGGCTTTCAGCGACAGGGCCGGACGCCCCGCCGTGTCGTTGGCGATACGCGTGCCGCAGTCGCCGCAGAAATAGCCGAGCTTTTTCGACTTGCTCTCGGTCGGGATTTCAAAGGCCGCAACCGCGCCCTTGAGATATTTGAACCCGTCACGCGGCACCAGCATGGACAGGCCGAAGGCCGAGGAGGATTGCTGCTGGCAGGTCGTGCAATGACAACAATACAGCGTCAGCGGATTCTCGCTGATCTCATACCGCACCGCGCCACACTGACAGCCACCGCGTAGGGGGAGTTTCATGACGAAGTCCTCATGCCGCTGGCCGGTAAACGCACATTGTCATCCCGGACGCAGGCCCGGCCCTGAGCCGGGCGAAGATCCGGGACCCAGATCCCCGGTGTGCGGCGCGCTGTAACGGACGACCACGCTGAACGCTTGCCAGACTGACGCCTATGGGTCCCGGCTCTGCGCCCCGCCTGCGCGGGGCATCCGGCCGGGATGACAAGTGATGAGGTGAGCGAGTTCATCACTCGGCCGCCTCCGCCAGCGCGCGCTCGCTCTTCACCCAGGCATCCGCACAGCCCTTGGCGAGTTCGCGGACGCGGGCGATCCAGCTGGCGCGTTCGGCGACGGAGATGGCGCCGCGGGCGTCGACCAGGTTGAAGAGATGGGAGGCTTTCAGGCAGAAATCATAGGCTGGCAGAGGCAGCGGCTTGTCGAGATTGAGCAGCGCCATGCACTGGTTTTCCGCGCCCTTGAACCATTCGATCAGCATATCGACATCGGCATGCTCGAAATTGAATTCGGAATACTGTTTTTCCGCTTCCAGGAAGACGTCGCCATAGGAAAGGCCGGCGCCGTTGAAGTCGAGATCATAGACATTCTCGACGCCCTGCACATACATCGCCAGGCGTTCCAGGCCATAGGTCAGCTCGCCCGAGACCAGCTCGACATCCTGTCCGCCGACCTGCTGGAAATAGGTGAACTGGCTGACTTCCATGCCGTCACACCAGACTTCCCAGCCCAGCCCCCAGGCGCCGACGGTGGGGTTCTCCCAATCGTCTTCCACGAAGCGGACATCATGCAGGTCGCGGTCAATGCCGATGGCATCCAGCGAGCCGAGATAGAGGTCCTGCAGATCAGCCGGGCACGGCTTCAGGAGGACCTGGAACTGGTAGTAATGCTGCAGGCGGTTCGGGTTCTCGCCATAGCGGCCATCGCCGGGACGCCGCGAAGGCTGGACGTAGGCCGCCCGCCAGGGACGCGGGCCGAGCGAGCGCAGTGTCGTCGCGGGATGCAGCGTTCCCGCCCCGACCTCGACATCATAGGGCTGCAGGATGGCGCAGCCCTTGCTCGCCCAATAGCTCTGCAAACGGAGGATCAGCTCCTGGAAGGAGGGCGCGTTTTCGGCCGCCATGGCTTTAATTCCCGCTGGATAAATCGAGATCAAGAAATCGCGCGGACACTAGGCAAGCCGGCCCGTGTAATCAAGCACGCGAGTCCTCGTCTTTGTGCGACGCAGCATCCTCGTCCGGCGTTTCGAAACGCGCCTCGACAGCCCGCCGCGCGGCCTCGGCCGCATTGTCACGCTGCTTGCGCCCGCGTGCACCGAGCACCACAAGCAGGACGAAGGCGAGAACGACGAGGATGATCGTTATGGTCATGGCTGCGATCTCACAAAATCAATCCGGCGCCCCCTTCATACCGTCATCCTGACGAAAGTCAGGACCCAGCCTGGCACCGCCTGACCGGTTTTCGCCCGAAATCCTCTATCCAGGCGCGACAGCCCGGACTGGATCCCGGCTTTCGTCGGGATGACATTGGCTAAACGACAGGCGCTCGGATCACCCCATCGCCAGCACCGCCTGCCCGCGCAGGATCGCCTCGGCTTCAGGCGAATGCCGCTCGCCTTCGTGCAGGATCAACGGCGCAAGCAGGACCAGCGGCGCCTTGCCGCCAATCGTCGCCTGCACGATGACCCGCTTGGCCGGTTCACCGCTGCGCGGATGGATCGGCTTGATCACCACCGAGCCGAAGGAGCGGTCGAGCGCGGTCAGGATGTCGGCGAGCCGGTCGGCGCGGTGGATCAGGGTGAGCTTGCCCTTGGCCTTCAGCGCCCGGGCAGCACAGCGCACCCAGTCGGCAAAGGGCACATCACCGGTCAGCCAGGCGGCGCGCTTTTCATCCTTGGGCGCCCGCAGGGCGTTGGGGTCGTCGAAGAAGGGCGGATTGAAGAAAACCTGGTCGACCTTCAGCGAGGTGCCCAGCTGCATGATGTCGGCATTCTGGGTGCGCACCCGGGCGCCCATGCCATTGCTCGCCGCATTCTCCGCCGCCAGCTTGGCCGCTTCGGGGTCGCGTTCAACGCCGACGAAACTGGCCCCCTTCAGACGCCAGGCAGCGCACATCAGGGCAGCCCCGGCTCCGCAACCGAACTCGGCCAGGGTCTCGCCCTCGCCGGCATCCAGCGCAGCGGCGAGCAGACCGGCATCCATGCCGGCACGATAGCCGTCCTTGCCCTGGCGCAAGACAACATGACCATCGAGCAAGCGGTCCAGCGTCGTGGTCACGCCTTGTCCTCCTGCAGCTCCGCCAGGATGGTTGCCGCCTCGGCCGCGTCCTCATCGATCACCATGATACGTGTCCTGATGACCGGAAGCCCGCCGCCATACATCGACGACATGCCCTGATCGAGCACGATGGGTTCGATGTCGGCATCGCGCAGCAGTGACTGGGCGTAGGAGAGTTTGACCGGATCATTGGTCCGCAGAACTTCTTTCACGTGATGCCGCCTCCGGGCTGTTGGGCCAGGGCGAGCCGCCCTCACTGACCTGTGCTGTTTCGTCACCGCCCCTTGTGCTTGCCGGGCGGTCCCGCGATTTCTATTGTCCAGAGCAATCGAGCCTGCATCAAGAGGACAGCTGGCGTGGACAGCATGGTGAATGTCAAAGCGGCAGCGACGGCCAAGCAGGCCGACATCCCCAATGCCGCCGAAGCGCTGGCAGCGCTGGCCTATGATGACATGCGCCGGGTCGATGCCTTGATCCTGGAACGCCTCGACAGCCATGTCGACCTGATTCCCGAACTCGCCCGTTACCTGATCGAGGCCGGCGGCAAGCGCGTCCGCCCGATGATCACCGTCGCGGCCGCCAACATGATCGGCCATTCTGACATTGCGCCGCTGAAACTCGCGGCCGCTGTCGAATTCATCCACACCGCGACCCTGTTGCATGACGACGTCGTCGATGAGAGCGGCATGCGGCGCGGCAAGGTCGCGGCCAATCTGGTCTGGGGCAATGCCTCCTCGGTCCTGGTCGGCGATTTCCTGTTCGCGCGCTCCTTCTCCCTGATGGTCGAAGCGGGATCGATGCGGGCGCTGGGCGTGCTCTCTGCGGCCGCCTCGACGATCGCCGAGGGCGAGGTCCGACAGCTGTCCTCGGTCAAGGATATCGGCGTGTCGGTGGACACTTACATGCAGATCATCGACGCCAAGACGGCCGCCCTGTTTGCCGCCGCGGCGCAGGTTTCGGGCATTGTTGCCGGTCGCTCGGCAGACGAGGAAGCGGCGCTGGAGACCTATGGCCGCGAGCTCGGCCTGGCCTTCCAGCTGGTCGATGATGCGCTGGATTATGGTGGCGCGTCGGCCAAGCTCGGCAAATCGACCGGCGATGATTTCCGCGAAGGCAAGGTGACCCTGCCGGTTGCCCTCGCAATCGCGGCATCATCTGGAAAAGAAACAGATTTCTGGACCCGGGTCATTGCCGGTGGCGAGCAGGTCGACGGGGATTTCGACCAGGCGGTGCGGCTGATCAAGGCACATGGCGCCTTGGACGCCACCGTCAACCAGGCCCGCGCCCATGCCCGGCGGGCCCGCGAGGCGCTGGCGGTCTTCCCCGCCAATAAATGGCGCAACGCCTTGGAAGACCTCGCCGATTTCGTGGTCGAACGGGCCTATTGATCAACCGGCATCACTGACGGGTTTCAACCCCGGCTGCGCGCGCCAGGCGCCGCCAGCGCTGATGCAGGACGGCAAAGACCAGCACGGCGACAAGCAGCACAAAAGGTGCAGCGATCGGCGGCAGGCCGGCAGCCAGCAGCGCCAGGGCGCCGCAGACCAGGCTCATCGCCCCCCAGATCACGGCCACCTTGCGATGGCTCGCCCCCATGGCAATCAGCAACTGATAGGCATGTGAGCGGTGCGCGACGAAGGGCGAGGCGCCAGCCTTGACCCGCGCCGCCATCGTCAACAGGACATCACCGAGCAGAGGCAGGACAAGTAGCGGCACCAACCAGACGGATGTCGCGGGGCCATTGGAGGCCCACATCAGGGCCAGCCCGGCCAGGATCACCGCGGCGCCAAGCGAGCCGACATCGCCGCTGAACAGCTTGCCGCGCGCGGCCATCAGCGGCGCATTCCACACCGCAAAGCCGGCCAGTGCGGCCGCCAGGGCAAGCGCCGCCAGCCCGGTCGCGCCCGGGGCCAGCCAGGCCAGCGTCAGCGCGGCCGGGATCAGCGCGGCTGTCATCAACCCGTCTGACCCGTCCATGAAATTGACGGTATTGGCGAGGGTGAAGACGAACAGCGCCGAGCCCAGCCAGCCGACCAGCCAGGGCAAGGCAAGGCCCAGCTCGGTGACCGGTCCGGCCATGCCGGCCAGCGCCAGGCTGATCAGGGCCAGACAGACGAATTTCAATCGCTCCGACAGGGTCACCAAGTCATCAAGGAAGCCCAGCCCTGCCGCCAGCACGGTGCACAACGCCAGCCCGGTCAGGGCCGCGAGATCGTGCGGCGCCGCGACCGGGATAAAGAAGAGCGCCACCAGAAAACCGAGAACAATGCCCAGCCCGCCGCCGCGCGGCGTCGGATTGACGTGATTGGAGCGGGCATTGGGGTGGTCGAGAATGCCAAGGCGCAGCACAAGGCCGGCCGTTGCCAGCGAGACCAGGAAGGCAAGCGCAAGCGGCAATAGCGCGCCGCTCATCGCGCGCCGCCCTCCAGACGCACGGCGATGGCGAAACCGTCATAGTCCGCAGCGATCGCCTCGGCCGCCGCGCGGTCCTGGCAGAGCGCGTAGCAGCTGGCTCCCGAGCCGGACATGCGCGCCAGCGCCACGCCGTCGCGCCCACGCAGCCAGTCGAGCGCCGCCGCGATCGCGGTGTGACGTGCCATGGCAGGGGCTTCCAGATCATTGCGCTCGCCGCGCAGCCAGTCGAGCCGGTTATCGCCCATCGGCCAGCTATCGGCCAGCGGGGCCGGGTCGGCAGCGTCAAAGGCCTTGAAAATCGGCCCGGTCGGGACACGGACGCCGGGATTGAGGATCACAGCGTCAAAGGCATCGAAGCCTGGCAGGATATCGATCCATTCACCGATCCCGCGCATGCGCAGCGGGCGCGAGTAGAGACAGGCCGGCACGTCAGCGCCCAGTGCCAGGCCGATCTCGGCCAGCCGGTCGAGTGGCCAGTTCAACCCCCAGAGCCTGTTCAGGGCCCGCAGCGTCGCTGCCGCATCGGCGGAACCACCACCCAGCCCGGCCTCGACCGGGATCTGCTTGTGGAGCCGGATCATGGCGCCGTCCGTGACGCCGCTTTCAGCCTGCAGCGCCCGGGCCGCCTTTAGCACGAGATTGGAACCGTCGGGTGCCAGGGCGCGCGACGCTTCACCCGACATGGTCAGCAAGAGGCCCGGTGCCGGGCGCACCTCGATCCGATCACCCCAGTCGGCGAAGACGACGAGACTGTCGAGCGGATGATAGCCATCAGCCCGGGCCGGGCCGACCCGCAAGGTCAAATTGACCTTGGCGGCGGCGAGTTCGGTGACGGGCGTGTCGCTCACGGTTCGCCGCCCTCATCATCGGCGCGCGTCGTGTCGGCCGCCAGATGCTGTTCCTCACCCGGCGGATGACCGTGTTCGAGACGGTATTCCAGCCCGTCTCGCTGCTCCGGGCGCGGATCGAGATCCAGGGCACGGCGCCACTGGAATCCGGCCTCCAGCTCACGACCAACCTGCCAATAGGCATCACCCAGATGATAGTTCGCGGTCGCGCTGCCCGGTTCGAGCTCGGCCGCCCGCTCCAGGGCTTCAACAGCGGCCTCGTAGTGCCCGAGCCGGTAATGCGCCCAGCCGAGACTGTCGATCACATTGCCGTTTTCCGGGGTAAGCTCCGAGGCCTGCAGGATCATTTCGAACGCTTCCTCGACGCGCTCACCACGATCAATCCAGAAATAGCCGAGATCATTGAGCAGCGTGCTCTCGCGCGGCGCCAGTTCGAGGGCCGCCAGGTAATGCGCTTCCGCCGCCGGCCAATTGTCGGCGTCATAGTGACAGGCGGCGGCAAAATAATGATAGCGCCAATCCCCCGATGCATCGGCGGCGGCGAGTTCCGCGATCACCTGTTCATACAGCCCGACAGCTTCAGGGCAGCGGTCCTGCACCCGCAAGAGATTGGCCAGCAGGGCGCGCGCCTCGCGGGCGCCTGTCTCGGCCAAGAGACGCTCGGCCAGAACCGTGGCTTCTGCCGCCCGGTCGGTCTGCACCAGCAACCAGCTCCGCTCGATATCGGCGACAAAGCGATACGGCCCATCGGCGACAGCGGCGTATTCAGCCAGCGCAGCGTCCGGCAAGCTGATGCGCTCCAAGACTCCCGCCAGGCTCATCCGGGTCGGGGCGTAGGCCGGGTCGAGCCGCTGGACCAGTCGCAGATAGATGACCGAAAGGTCCATATCGGCCTGCTCGGCGAGATCGAAGGCCGGGCCGAACAGGGCTCGCGACGCCATTTGCGGCACCGGCAGGCGGCGGGCCGGACGGTTGCCGGCCTCAAGCCGACCTATCGCTGCATTGACAAACGGGTCCGCCGGATTGGCCTCGAGATAGGTCTGATAGAGGGTGCCGGCCTCCTCGGCACGGCCTTCGCGCTCGAGGAAATTGCCGTACATTTCCGTGGCAAGCCGCGGGAAGACGGCCGAATAGACTGCGGTGCGATAGGCATTGTCCGCCGCCGCCGTCTCTCCCGCCACATCCGCCAGCATCGCCTTGTGCAGCCACAGGTGCGAGGACAGGAAGCCCGGCGACACCGTGGCATTGGCAGCGTCCATCGCGGCCAGCGCCTGGCCGTCTCCCATCAGTGCCCATTGCAGCAGGAGGTCACGCATCAAGGCGTTGAACGGGCCATAGTCCGGCGCGGCTTCCAGGCTGGTGATGGCAGCGCGATAATCGCGTCCGGCGATCTGGTCAGCAGCAACATAGAGCGTGGCCAGGCGGCTGGGATCGCCCGCTGCAACAGTGGTGCGCGCCAGTTCGGCGGCGAGTTGATTGTCCCCCGCCAGCAATGTCGTGATGAAAGCCCGGTCGGCCAGGGTGGCATTGCCCGGCGCCTGATCCAAGGCCCGGGCATAACCGGCGGCCGCGCCGGCAACATCGCGGTTCACGCCGGCATAGCGGGCCGCGAGGAAGGCGCCATAAACTGTCGTCCCCTCATCGACCGGGTCGGTCGAGGTGGCGCAGGATGACAGGACCATTGCGGCGGCAACAAGCGGGAGGATGCGGACAGGAAAACTCATGCCCGCATGCTCGCTCTGCTGGCCTTCCGGCGCAAGGGCCGGAGGCGGTTGGGCCTACATGTTTGCGTACATCGGACCGCCGCCGCCTTCCGGCGTCGTCCAGTTGATGTTCTGGTTCGGGTCCTTGATATCGCAGGTCTTGCAGTGAACGCAGTTCTGGGCGTTGATCTGGAAGCGCTTGTCACCAGAGGTCTCGTCCTCGACCCACTCATAAACCCCGGCCGGGCAATAGCGGGTCGACGGACCGGCGAACTCACCCAGTTCAGAGAGTTTTTGCAACTCGGCATCGGAGAGTTTGAGGTGGATCGGCTGATCCTCCTCGTGATTGGTGTTGGAGATGAAGACCGAGGACAGGCGGTCAAAGGTCAAAACGCCATCCGGCTTGGGATAATTGATCGGTTTGTGCTTGGACGCCGGCTCCAGACTCTCCGCGTCGGTCTTGCCGTGCCCCATCGTGCCAAACGGCGACCAACCGCCGAAAATCGTGGTGCACCACATGTCGACCCCGCCCAGGGCAACGCCCCAGAAGGTGCCGAATTTGGACCAGAGCGGTTTGGCATTGCGCACACGCTTGAGGTCCTTGGCGACCCAGGATGTCTCGTAAGCAGTCTGGTAGTCCGACAATTCGTCATGCTGACGACCATCAGCGATGGCGGCGAACACGCTTTCAGCGGCCAGCATGCCGGTCTTCATGGCGTTGTGGCTGCCTTTGATCCGCGGCACATTCACGAAGCCGGCTGAACAGCCGATCAGGCCACCGCCCGGGAAGGCCAGCTTGGGCACCGACTGATAGCCGCCCTCGGTGATGGCGCGGGCGCCGTAGGAAATCCGCTCGCCACCCTCAAACACCGCCTCCATGACCGGGTGGGTTTTCAGGCGCTGGAATTCCTCGAAGGGCGACAAGTAGGGGTTCTTGTAGTTGAGGTGGACGACATAACCGACCGAGACCAGATTATCGCCGAAATGGTACATGAAGGAGCCGCCACCAGTCTGGCCGTCGAGCGGCCACCCCATGGTGTGCTTGACCATGCCCGGCTTGTGGTTCTCCGGCTTCACGCGCCATAATTCCTTGATGCCGATACCGAATTTCTGCGGCTCCCTGCCTTCGGACAGGTTGAAGCGGCTGATCAGCTTCTTGGCCAGCGAACCGCGCACGCCCTCGCCGATCAGCGTGTATTTGCCGCGCAGCTCCATGCCGGGCTGGTAGCCGTCCTTGTGGCCGCCATCGCGGGCAAGGCCGAAATCACCGGTGATCACACCCTTGATGGCGCCATCTTCCTCGATCAGCTCGGCAGCCGGGAAACCGGGATAGATCTCGACCCCCAGCGCCTCGGCCTGCTCGGCCAACCAGCGGCAGACATTCGCCAGCGACACGATGTAGCAGCCATGATTGCTCATCAGCGGCGGGAAGAAAAGCGTCGGCAGGCTGATCGACCCGGCGGCGCCGAGCACTTCGAAGATGTCAGTCTTGACCTCGTCCTCGAGCGGCGCGCCCCGCTCTTTCCAGTCCGGGAAAAGCTCGTTGAGGGCTTTGGGATCGACCACGGCGCCGGACAGGATATGGGCACCGACCTCGGCGCCTTTTTCCAGCAGCGCGATGGAAATCTCCGATCCGGCCTCGGCAGCCATCTGTTTCAGGCGGATCGCGGCAGACAGGCCAGCCGGGCCACCGCCAACGATGATGACGTCATATTCCATGGATTCGCGTTCGATTGCGGCGTCGGTCATCTCGTTGGCACCCTTCCCGTTTCGTGGTCGCTGTCTGTTTAATGCGGTGTTCGGCTTGCAGGTCTTCGGTCATACCCTAGGATCGAACACCCATCTAGCGCGTCCCGCCGTCGGGATCAAAGCTATTACGTTAACGTGCACGTCAATCATGACCGATACCGGCCCCACACTGACCGCCCATGACGAGAAGGCGCTGAAGGCTCTCATCGCCTGGTGGGAGGATGCCGGCATCGAGATGGACGAGCCTGTCATCACGCCGCGGCCCGCAGCGGCGGGAGCGCCGTCGACCAGCCCGGAACCGCGCCGGGAATCCCGTCGGGTACCGCCTGCCGAGCCGGTCCGGGCGGCAACGCCACAAGCCGCCCGTGCCGCCGGTTTCGGCGACGCCGTGGCGACCGGACCAAGCGCACAGACGCTGGCAGGCGACGCCACCACGCTGGACGCCCTGCGATCCGCCATTGATGCGTTTGAGGGATGCGCCCTGAAACGCACCGCCCGCAACACCGTGTTCGCGCGTGGTGACCGCAGCGCCCGGCTGATGGTGGTCGGCGAAGCCCCCGGCCGTGAGGAAGATGATCGCGGCGAACCCTTCCTCGGTCCGACCGGGCGATTGATCGACCGCATGCTGGCCGCCATCGGGGTCGAGCCGGACCAGGCCTATCTCACCCACGTCCTGAATTGGCGGCCGCCGGGCAATCGGGCGCCAACCCAGGAGGAGGTCACCCTCTGCCTGCCCTTCATCGAACGCCATATCGCGTTGAAGAAGCCGGACGTCCTGTTGCTTGCCGGCGGCCTCGGAGCGCAGGCCCTGCTGCGCAGCGACACAGCCATCACACGGCTGCGCGGCCGCTGGGTGGACTATGCGTTGCGGGATGCTGCAGGTCAGCCGACCGGAACGACCATACCGGCGCTGCCAATCTTTCCGCCGAGCTATCTGATCGCCCGTCCAAGCGAAAAGCGGCTGGCCTGGCAGGACTTGCAGACACTCGCCGAACGGTTGGCCGGACACCGCTGAGCCAGGCCGGGCCGTCATCCCCAGGACAATATCGGCACCGCCCGGATGATCGCCACCTCAATCCGGGTCACCGATGTCGGTCTGAAATTTGTTCTTGATTTGTTCCATTTTTGAGTCATGATGCGGACATGACCGAGCGCCCTGGTGGCTACGCCCTTAATGCCCCTCAGGAGGCCTCCCTGCTCCACCGCCCCGGAGCGAGAGGTCGGGGCGCTCGGTCAAACATTACGGGCCGCTATGAAAGCGAGACCCGGGAAGCCTTCGACGATGGCTGGACCGAAGCGGACGGCCAAGCGCCCAAGCTCGGCATGACAGTGCTGAGGGATGCGTCGAAGTCCATCATCTCGACCAATAAATCGCCGGACATATCCTTCGACCAGTCGATCAATCCCTATCGTGGCTGCGAACATGGCTGCATCTATTGCTATGCCCGGCCCAGTCACGCCTATTGGGGCTATTCGCCCGGCCTCGACTTCGAAAGCGTGATTTTCGCCAAGCCCGACGGGCCGAAGCTGCTCGAAGCCCATTTCAACAAGCCCGGCTATCAACCCAAACCGATCATGATCGGCGCCAATACCGATGCCTGGCAGCCGTTGGAGCGCGAGCGTCAGCATACCCGCGACATCCTGAAAATCTGCGCCCGCTACAAGCATCCGATCAGCGTCATCACCAAATCGGCGCTGATCCGGCGCGATCTCGACATATTGGGACCGATGGCGGCCGACGGGCTGGTCAAGGCGGCGATTTCCATCACCACGCTCGACCGTCGCCTGACACGCGACATGGAGCCCCGGGCGGCGGCGCCGCACCGGCGCCTGGAAACCATCTCGGCCCTCAAGGCCGCTGGCATCCCGGTCACCGTGATGATGGCGCCGATCATCCCTGCCCTCACCGATCACGAGATCGAACCGCTGCTGCAGGCGGCCGCGGAGGCCGGCGCCGACAATGCCGCCTATGTCCTGCTCAGACTGCCGCTGGAGATCCGCGACCTGTTCCGCGAATGGCTGGCGGACAAACGCCCCGACTCTGCCGGCCGGGTCATGTCACTGATCCGGCAGATGCGCGGCGGCAAGGATTATGATGCAGCGTGGGCGACACGGGGTCGCGGCACCGGCCCCTACGCCCAGCTGATTGCCAGTCGCTTCCGCAGTGCCATCAAGCGTTTCAAGCTGGACGCACCGCGGACTGCCCTGGACATGAACCGCTTCGAACGCCCGCTCGGTTCGGCTGAACAGCCCGGACTGTTTGATGAAAAATGACGGTCAGCCGGCGCGGTATTGGCGCAGCGGCTTTGCCGACCCCACAAGGGTCGCGATCTCCGCCCGGACCGCTTTGGACGCCTCGTCGAAACCGGCAATCTGGCCGCGCGTCAACGGTCGCGACAGGAGATAGCCCTGCAGCACCAGGTCGGGCTGGAATCCGAGCGCGCCCAACTCGTCGAACTCCTCGATGCCCTCGACCACGACATTGATGTTCAGCTCGCGCGCCAGGTCGATCGTGGCCCGCACAATGATCTGGGCCTCGGGATCATTCTGCAGACCGGTCATGAAGGAGCGGTCGATCTTGATCTTGTCGAAGGGGAAGGCGCGCAGATAGCTCAGTGAGGAATAGCCGGTACCGAAATCATCAATTGCCAGGCCGACACCGAGATCCTTGAGTCCGCGCAGCACTTTCAGGGCCCGGGCCTCATCGTCAATCAGCACGCCTTCAGTGATCTCGATCTCGAGCCGCTGCGGGGCCAGGCCGGACTTGGCCAGGGCGCGCTGAACCGAATAAACTAGATTGCCCTGTTTGAACTGGGCCGGGCTGACATTGACCGCGATCCGGCGCTCGTCCGGCCAGTTGACCGCTTCGCGACAGGCCGTTTCCAGCACCCATTCACCCATTTTCAGGATCAGGCCGGTTTCCTCGGCGATCTGCACGAATTCCGACGGCGGGACATTGCCGCGACGCTCGTCATGCCAGCGCACCAACGCCTCAAACCCGGACACCCGGCCATCGCCGAGCCGGACCTGGGGCTGGAAATTGAGGGTCAGCAGGTCGTCATCAATGGCCAGGGCGAGGTCCGCCTCCAGCATGCGCCGTTCCTGCATCATCAGGCCGAGCTTGGGATCAAAGTCACACACCTGGTTCCGGCCCTGCCCCTTGGCGCGATAGAGAGCCAGGTCGGCCTGGTTCATGAGCCTGTCGGGGTCCTCGCCGTCCATCGGGAACATCGTCACACCCCCCGACGCCGAGACCTTGAGATGCAATTGTCCGATGGTCAGCGGTGAGCCGACATTGTTGACCACGCGCTGGGCGGTCAGCAGCACGTCCTCGCGATTTTCGACATCCGGCAGGACGACAGCGAATTCATCGCCGCTCAACCGGGCCGCAACTGCATTGCGTGGCAGGGCGTCAAGCAGGCGTTCCGAGACCGCTACAAGCAAGCGGTCACCGACGGCGTGACCGTGCACATCATTGACTTCCTTGAAGCGGTCGAGATCGAAGAACATCAGGGCGACCTGGGTATCATCATCCCAGGCATTGCGAAGTTCGGCTTCAAAAGCCTCGCGGAATTTCAACCGGTTCGGCAAGCCGGTCAGCGTATCATGGTGGGCCAGATGGACCATGCGCGCCCGCGCCCGCTCTTCCGAGGACACATCCCGGAAGGCGAAAATGCGGGCGGTCAGCCCGTCAAAATCCATCTCGCGTGCCCGCACCTGTACCGTGATCGGGGCACCGTCCCGGCAGCGCAGGCGGCATGTCATCGGGTCGGTCTCGCGGACATTCTGCAAGACTTCGATGGCTTCGGCATCCAGGGCCAGCTTGGCCACCGGCATGCCGACAAGGTCTCCGCGCTCGAGCTTGAGCATCTCGCAGAAACGCCCGTTCATGTCATGCATCAAACCGTCGCGAACGACGGCGATACCCTCAAACGTGGCTTCCGCAAGGGCCCGGATGCGGTGACCTTCCGCAGCCCGGCGCAGGCCGAGATGCTGGTCGATCGCAGCCGCGGCGAGGCCGATGCTGACGACAAACACCGCGCCGAGGGCAATGGTGATCGCAAGCAGTTTCGGCGACAGACCGCCATCCTGTGCCGGCACGCTGAAATCAGGCACCAATTCCATCGCCGACATCGACAGGAAGTGCAGGCTGACCACGCCGCCGACCAGCAGGGCAGCGCCGCCAAACAGGCCACGGCGGCTGGTGCCGCCCGTCGCAACCGCACCCGCCGCAGCGGCGAACTGGACGCCCAGGGCCAGCGCGGCGATCACCAGTCCGGCATCCCAGACCACGCTCGCACCGACACGCATGGCGGCAACGCCCACGAAATGCATCGCCGCGACACCGCCACCGACCAGACCGCCGCCAATCGCCGACGCGTAGCGATAGTCCGAACGGACCGCGAAGGCCCAGCCGCAAGAGGAGATGATGACAGCGAGCAAAAAGGACGTGACTGTTTCGAACAGGCCGAACGACACGGGAATCGCGCTTTCATAGGCGAGCATGGACACAAAATGCGTGCCCCATATCCCGGTCCCGGTGACAAATCCGGCAAACAGGAGCCAAGCAGGCTGACGCGCTGCTTCCGCGGCCTTGGCGCGGCGCACGATCGATACCGCAGCCAGCGCAGAAAGCGCGCACAGCAAAGCGGCCACGGCGACGAGACCCAGATCGTGTTCGACCGTCAAACAGTAGTATACGCGATACACCAAATGCCCCAGAGGAACTGCCTTGAACGCGACCGTCCCACAAAAAGGCAATCATAGCCTTAACGCCGCTGCCCGGCGTTCAAGCCCGCGGATTGCCGGCGTTGATGAGGCCGGCCGTGGCCCGCTCGCAGGTCCGGTCGTGGCGGCGGCCGTCATTCTCGATCCGGCGCGGCCGATCGACGGGTTGGGAGATTCCAAAGCCTTGTCCGAGCCGCGTCGCCTGGCCTTGTACGCGCTGATCCGCGAGCGGGCATGGGTTGGGGTCGGCATTGCCGAACCGGCGGAGATCGACCGGCTCAACATTCTCCACGCAACGATGGCGGCGATGGCGCGGGCCGTCGGGCGCCTGGCCGTCAGCCCGGCCCTTGTTCGTGTCGACGGCAATCGCGTCCCGCCCGGACTTCCCTGCCCCGCCGAGGCGATCATCAAGGGCGACGCCACCGATGCCAGCATCGGGGCCGCCTCAATCATCGCCAAGACCATCCGCGACGCGTTGATGACCAACGCCGCACAACGGTTTCCCGGCTACGGACTTGCCGGCCACAAGGGCTATCCCAGCCCCGCCCATCGCGCGGCGCTCAACGAGCTTGGCGCGACGCCGATCCATCGCCGATCCTATGCACCGGTCCGCGCGGCGCTTGAATCCCGGTTTTCCACCGATGCGAATCGCTGTGGATAACTTGATTCAGGGTTAACGGCCCGTTAGCCCTAAGAGCCGAAAAACTTGCTTCTGTAGCGGGAGTGGAGTGGCGCGTGATGGCCAACACAAAGATCGACCAGATCCTTGAGGGTGAATGCGTGGAAGTGATGAAATCACTTCCCGACGAAAGTGTTGACCTGGTTTTCGCCGACCCGCCCTACAATCTCCAACTCGGTGGCGACCTGCACCGGCCCGACAATTCCAAGGTGTCCGCGGTCGATAATGACTGGGACCAGATCGGCGGCTTTGACGAGTACGACCTGTTCACCTGGAAATGGATGGAAGAAGCGCGCCGCGTCCTGAAGCCAAACGGCGGCATCTGGGTCATCGGCAGCTATCACAATATTTTCCGGGTCGGCGGCATTCTCCAGGATGCCGGCTTCTGGGTGCTCAACGACATCATCTGGCGCAAGTCCAATCCGATGCCGAACTTCAAGGGCACGCGCTTTACCAATGCGCACGAGACCCTGATCTGGGCCGCCAAGACCAAGGATGCGCGCCCGACCTTCAACTATGCCGCCATGAAAGCACTCAATGACGGCGTGCAGATGCGCTCCGACTGGACGCTGCCGATCTGCACCGGCGGCGAGCGCCTGAAGGATGCCGACGGCAAGAAGGCGCATCCGACGCAAAAGCCCGAGGCCCTGCTTCACCGCGTCCTGCTGTCGACCACCAATCCCGGCGATGTCGTGCTCGACCCCTTCTTCGGCACCGGAACAACCGGCGCTGCGGCCAAGCGTCTGGGACGCCATTTCATCGGCATTGAACGCGACGCGGCCTATCTCGAGGTCGCCCGCAATCGCCTTGCCGCCATCACCCGCGCGACCGGCGATACGCTCGACGTCACCCAGTCCAAGCGCGCCCAGCCGCGCATTCCCTTCGGCGCCCTTGTCGAGCGCGGCATGCTGAAGCCCGGCGACACACTGTATTGCCCCAAGGGCCGGCATACCGCCCGGGTACGCGCCGACGGCACGCTGATCGCCGGCGACCGCGCTGGCTCGATCCACCAGGTCGGGGCCCAGATCCAGAGCGCGCCATCGTGCAATGGCTGGACCTATTGGCATATCCGCACCAAGCAGGGCCTGGCCCCGATTGACATCATGCGGGCAGAAATCCGGGCCACGCTCGAGAACTGAGCCGTCACAGATGCCCCATCCAGGCGACGCCTTTCCCGACCCAGACATACTGGCCGCTGATAGCCGGTTTGCCAGCCTGCACAATCTGCGCCTGCTCCTGGTTGAAGACAATCTGATCAATCGGGAGGTCGCCCGCGCCTTCCTCAAGCCGCTGCAGCTGGATATCCGCGAGGCGGAGACCGGTCTTCAGGCTCTCGAATGC
Organism: Maricaulis sp. W15; assembly: GCF_001924955.1. NCBI lineage: Bacteria > Pseudomonadati > Pseudomonadota > Alphaproteobacteria > Maricaulales > Maricaulaceae > Maricaulis > Maricaulis sp. W15. The sequence continues at coordinate 84,438 of NZ_LQXG01000002.1, forward strand.
CTGCAATCCGGTGCCTTCGACGCCATCCTGATGGATGTCCGCATGCCGGTGATGGACGGGCTGGACGCCACGCGCCGCATTCGTGCCAGCACAGCCGCCTGGCGTGACATTCCGGTCGTCGCCATGACCGGCAATGTGTCAGCCGCCGAAATCGACGAATGCCATGACGCCGGCATGGACACGCATCTTGCCAAACCCTTCCGGCCCGACGCCCTGTTTGCAGCCCTGCTGGAGGCCCGGCAACGCCGCCCCTATCCAGCCGCCGGGCACGGCAGCTAACCGCCCCGCATCATCAGGACCTTGCGCATCACACTCGGCAGGGCTTCCGCATCCAGGGCATCGACGTGGGCCCAGTAACCGCTGTCCGGCTCCCACGCCATGCCTGCCTCGCCCTCACGCACTTCGAGCCGCAATTCGAAATGGGTGAAGACGTGGCGGACCTCGCCGCGCGCGATCCAGTCGGCATCAAACGGGGGCTCGGCACCGACCCGGGTCTCAAGTCCGGCGCTCTCGATCCAGTCGGTCGAGGGAATCTCCGTCATCCCGCCCAGCAACCCGCTCTCGGCCCGCCGACGCAACCAGATCCGCCCGCCACGACGGACCAGCCAGGCGGTGCCGCGACGCACGGGTTTGCGCTTTTTCGGCGGCTTGACCGGATAGCGTTCCATATCGCCGGCGGTGGCAGCGGCGCAGGCAAAATTCCAGCAACAGGCGGCACAATCCGGGGCCCGCGGCGTGCACACCGTCGCCCCGAGATCCATGATCGCCTGGGCATAGTCGCCCGATCGCACCGGATCGGCGATGGCGGCGGCGCGCTTGCGGATTTCCGGCTTGGCTTTCGGCATCGCGGTCGCGACCCGGTACAGGCGGGTGATGACCCGCTCGACATTGCCGTCAACAACGCTGGCCGGCTTGCCAAACGCCGCCGCCAGGATCGCATTGGCCGTGTAGTCTCCAATACCCGGCAGAGCCCGCAAACCCTCCATCGTGTCGGGGAATTTGCCGCCATGCTTGGTCGCGACCTCGATCGCACAGGCATGCAGGTTGCGGGCACGGGCGTAGTAGCCCAGCCCGGCCCACTCGCGCAGCACATCATCACGCGGTGCGGCAGCCAGGTCCTGCACGCGCGGCCAAAGGGCCAGGAAGCGGTGCCAATAGGGCGTCGCGTGCGGCACGGTGGTTTGCTGCAGCATGATTTCCGACAGCCAGATCGCATACGGGTCGGCCACAGCACCGGCGGCCCGGTCCTCCGGACGGATGCGCCAGGGCAGGCTGCGGCCTTCGCGGTCGTACCAGGCGAGCAGTTCGCGGCGGAGGCGGGCAATGGGAGATGTCTTGGACAAGGCAGGAGCCGGTTGCAGGCAGGACGGATCAAAGCGACACTGCGAGCATGATGCGCAAACCGCCCCCGTCAATGCTGGAACAGGCTGCCAGCGACTTCATTCGCAGTCGCCGCGGCCGTCCGGCCGCCAAGCCGCCGCCCTCGGCAGCGCGCGCGGCCGAACGGGTATTGCGCCCCCTCGCCCGCCAGTTCGGGGTCGGGGTCGAGCAATTGCGCGAACACTGGACCGAGATCGTCGGCGAACGCCTCGCCAAATGGAGTGAGCCGGAAACCATCCAGCGCGGCGGCGGCGGTGTCAGCACGCTGGTGATCCGCGCACGCGGTGCCGCCGCCGCGATCCTGCAGGCCGAAAGCCGCCGGATTCTCGAACGGGTCCGTACCTTTGCCGGTGATCGGGCACCGACCCGGCTGCGCATCCTGCAGGGCCAGGCCCGTCGTTCTGCGCCGGGCGCCAGCGATCAAGCGGTTGTGAAGCCGATGAATTCGGCGTCACAAGTGAGCGAGGGGGTGGAGCAAACACCCGAGGCGCGTCTATTGTCCGCGCTCAACCGGTTCGAAAATTCGGTCAAAACCCGTGAGGGATCGTGACCACTTGGCAAGGGGAGCCCAAATGAGCCTGACCCGACGACTTTTCTCCGCTGCGGCCATGACCGCTGTTCTGGCCCTGTCCGCCTGTGGCAACAGCGAGGCGCCGGTTGATGGCCAGTCGAGCTTCGAACGCGCCGGCGATCGCGGATTGGGCAGCGCGACGGCGCCGGTCACCATGATCGAATACGCCTCGGTCGCCTGCGGCCATTGCGCCACCTTCCACAATGAAGTCTGGCCGATGCTGGAAAGCGAATATATCGAGACCGGCAAGGTCCGTTTCGTCCTGCGCGAGATGATTACCGGCCCGGCGCAATTCGCCATTGCCGGCTTCTCGCTGGCCCATTGTGTGCCGGAAGAGCGCTATTACGACATGGTCGATTTGTTGTTCCAACAGCAGAACGCCGTCTTCCAGGCCGCCCAGACCCAAGGCAGCGCGCGCAGCCAGTATCTCGCCATTGCCCGCTCCATGGGCATGAGCGAAGCCGATTTCACCCAATGCCTGTCCGACGAAACCATCACCCAGGACATTCTCGACGCCAATGATCGCGCTGGCGCCGAAGGTATTACGGGCACGCCGCGCTTCATCTTCAACGGCGAATTGCTCGATTCGCGCCGCGCCCCGGGCGAGAGCGCCTACACCTACTTCCTGGGCAATCGCCAACTCATCATCGACGGCGAGCCGGTGCCGAATTTCTCGGATGCCGAAACCTTCCGCCGCATTCTCGACCATCTTGTCGCCGAAAACTCCGGTGAGACGGCCATGGCCGAGGAAATGCCCGCCGAAACGTCCGAAGCCGGAGACGAGTAGTCCATCATGTCTGTCCTGCGTTTCCTGACCACCCTGTCAATTGTGGCCGCCGCGATTACGCTTCCATCCGGCGCCGCATCAGCACAACTGGCCGACGGCGCGGCCGCGTTGCGACCGACAGACCGGGTGCTCGGGGCGCCGGATGCGGATCTGGTGATCATCGAATACGCCTCCTTCGCCTGCCCGCATTGCGCCAGCTTCCAGACCGATATCTGGCCGATGGTCCGCTCGGAATTCGTGGATACGGGCCTGGTCCGCTATTCGGTGCGGCCGATGCTGACCTCGCCGCCACAGATCGCCGGCGCCGGTGTCATCCTCAGCGAATGCGTCCCGGAAGACCGCTATTTCGATGCCGTCGACCTGCTGTTCCACGAACAGGCGACCATTTTCCAGACCGCCCGCGATGGTGGCGATGTGCTGGCCGTCTATAACCGCATTGCCTCGGCGACCGGGACTTCACCCGAGGGCCTGCTGGCCTGCTTCCAGGACCCGGTCGCCAACGAGCATGTCAACGCCGTGGCAATGCAGGCCTCGGAAGACGGGATCACGTCAACGCCGAGCTTCATCATCGCCGGCGCACTGCTGGCGATCGGCCATCCGGGCGACGGCACAGCGGGGCACAATCATGCGGCGGCCGGCCCGACCGTGTTCCTGCATGGCGGAGAACCGCTGCTGATCGATGGTGAGACGGTGCCAGGCCGTTTGGACGAAGACTCTTTCCGCCGAATCATTCTTCACTTCCTCGAAGGGTCCGATTCGGCTGACTAGACAGACCTTCACGCCAGCGCCGCAATTGGATGCCAAACTGATGCGAGCCAGGCAGTTGGCTGCCTGGCAGGGTATTTGCGGCGCAAGGGAGACCGGGTGAAGTTCACACAGCTGAGGCTGGCCGGATTCAAATCATTCGTCGATCCGACGGAATTACGGATTGATCCGGGCCTTACAGGCGTGATCGGACCCAACGGTTGCGGCAAGTCGAATCTGCTTGAAGCCCTGCGCTGGGTGATGGGCGCGACATCAGCCAAGTCCCTGCGCGGCGACGGCATGGAAGACGTGATCTTCGCTGGCACCGACGCCCGTCCCTCCCGCAATTACGCCGAAGTCGTCCTCTCCGTCGATAATGCCGAAAAGCTCGCCCCCGCGCGGTTCAACGATGCCGACGTGCTCGATGTCACCCGCCGCATCACCCGCGGCGCCGGCTCGGCCTACAAGATCAATGGCGAGGAAGTCCGGGCCAAGGATGTCCAGCTCCTCTTCATGGATGCCGGCACCGGCGCCAATTCGCCGGCCCTCGTCCGCCAGGGCCAGATTTCCGAACTGATTGCATCCAAACCGCAAAACCGCCGCCGCGTTCTGGAAGAGGCCGCCGGCGTGTCCGGCCTGCGCGCCCGCCGCCACGAGGCCGAGCTGCGCCTGAAAGGGGCCGAGACCAATCTCGACCGCCTGCAGGAAGTCGTCGACGAAATCACCGCCCGTCACGGATCGCTGCAACGGCAGGCGCGACAAGCCTCGCGCTATCGCAAACTGTCATCCTCGATCCGCGCTCTGGAAGCCGCCGTCTGGCTCAATCGCTGGCGCGACGCGGCCCGCGCCGTGGAAACCGCTGAAGCCGCCCTGACCGAAAAGCGCACCGCGACCGAAGATACCAGCCTCGCCGCCGCCGAAGCCCGCACCAAGGCCGAAGTCCTGGCCGCGTCGCGCGAACCGGCCCGCCAGGCCGAGGCGGAAGCCGCTGCCGCCCTGCGCCTACTGGAACGCGAACGCGACCGGCTGCAACGCGATGCAGAAGACGTCCAGCGGTCAATCCACGGGCTGGAACGCCGGCTCGATGATCTCGCCAATGGCGCGCGGCGCGAGACCGATATTCTCGAGGACGCCCGCACCAGCCGTGTCGAAGCCGAAGCGCAGATCGCCCGGCTCGACAGTGAGACGCAGGACGAGCAAGCGGCGCTGGACGCTGCCGAACTCGCATCAGGCGACGCCGAAACAGCGCGTCAGACGGCTGAGGAAGACCTCGACCGCCGCGCCTCCGAAGCCGCCGACAAACGCGCCTCGATCGACAGCGCCCGCCGCGACCTGGCGCGCCACGAATCCCGTCTGGCCCAGATTGATCGCGAGATTGACGCGGCCCGCGCCGAATTCGACCGGGTCCGCAATTCCACTGCGCTCACCGAACTGGAAACCGCCGAAGGCGAAGCCGGCGCCACCGAAGCCGCGCTGCTCGCGGCCCGCGCGGCATTGGACAAGGCAGAGAATGAACGACAGGCCTCAGCCCAGGCGCTGGAGGCCGCCGCCGACGCCTGGCGCGAAGCCTCTGCCCAGCGCGAAACGCTGGAGCGCGAAGCCAAGGCATTGGAGCGCTTGCTCGCCGGGTCCCAGGCGGAGACCCTGTCACCCGCCATCGAAGCGGTACGGGCCCGGCCGGGCTATGAACACGCGCTTGCGGCGGCCCTGGGCGATGATCTCGAGGCCTCACTGGATGCGGCCGCGGCGCGCCACTGGGCGCAAACGACCTGCCATGCCGATAATTTGCCGGGTGGCTGCGTCCCCCTGTCCGACCATGTCCAGGCACCGCCGGCGCTCAAGGCGCGGCTCGATGCGGTCGGTGTCATCAAGGCCGACAAGGCCTTGGAAGCCGCGGCCAAGTTGAAGCCCGGCCAACGCCTGGTCACCCGCGAGGGCGATCTGTGGCGCTGGGACGGGCTGGTGGCCCGCGCCGATGCACCCTCCGCTGCGGTGGCCCGCCTGGAACAGAAAAACCGTCTCGATGCGATCCGCGCCGAACTCGACGAGACGCTCGTCAGCCATGACAAGGCCCGTGACGCCGAAGCGGCGGCCCGGGAACAGGCACGGCTGACGCGCGACGCCGAAGCCGAAGCCCGCACCGCGGTCGGACCGGCGGAACGGCGCTCGCGCGAGATCCTGGCGCGCATTTCCGACCTGCGCGAAAATGCCGCCAAGGACGCCGCCCGCGCGACCGCACTGGAAGAACGCCTTGACCGGCTCACGGCCGAACAGGCCGACAATCGCGCCGCCATCGACCAGGCCCGCGCCGTCCTTGTCGAAGCGGAGACCGCGGAAGGTGATACCGATGCCCTCGACACCGCCCGCGAAGCCGCCGACAAGGCCCGCAGTGCCGCCGCCGATGCCCGCGCGGCACTGGAAAGCCTCAAGCGCGAGCGCGAACAACGCCGGCAGCGCCGCATGGGCTTCAAACGCGATCACGACGCCTGGGCCGAACGTTGCAAATCCGCTGAAGCGCGACTGGAAGAAATCGCCGCCCAACGCAGCGAGGCCGAAGAACGCCTGGAGACCGCCCGCGCCCGCCCCGAGGTGATCGAGGACCAACTCTTCGAACTCGCCGGCAAGCTGCGCGCCGCCGAAGCCAAGGCTGAAGAAGCACGCCAGGCCGCATCGGCCAATGAGGGTGAGGTCAAACAGGCCGACAGCGCCGCCCGCCAGGCAGAAGCCGCCGCCTCGGCGGCTCGCGAAGGCCGCGCTGCGGCCGAGGCGACGCTGAATGCGGCCCGCGCGCGCTTGGCGGAGACCACGGAACGCCTGCAGGACGCCACCGGCGAGGCGCCCGGCACGCTGAGCACACGCTTCGACGAGGACGAAATGTCCGAATTGACTCCCGCCGAGCTGGAGCGTCGGCTCGACGAGGCACGCCAGTCACGCGAGCGTCTTGGCGCGGTCAATCTGCGCGCCGATGATGAAGCCGAGGAACTCGCCGCCAAGATCGAGGAGATGACCCGCGAGCGCGATGACCTGGTGGAGGCGATCGCCCGCCTGCGCAAGGCGGTCGACGAACTGTCGCGCGAGGGGCGGATGCGGCTTCTGGAAGCCTTCGACATCGTCAACAACCACTTCCAGACCCTGTTCGAAACCCTGTTCGAAGGCGGCCATGCCGAACTGCGCCTGACCGAACATGATGATCCGCTGGAAGCCGGTCTGGAAATTTTCGCCTGCCCGCCGGGCAAGAAGCTGGACAATATGGCGCTGATGTCCGGCGGCGAGCAGGCACTGACCGCCTCGGCCCTGATCTTCGCGGTCTTCCTGTCCAATCCGGCACCGGTCTGTGTGCTGGACGAGGTCGATGCGCCGCTCGATGATGCCAATGTCGACCGTTATTGCCGCATGCTCAATGAAATGCGCCGCCTGACCGAGACCCGTTTCCTGGTCATCACCCATAATGCCCTGACCATGTCGCGCATGGACCGCTTGTATGGTGTGACGATGGCCGAGCGTGGCGTTTCCCAGCTGGTCTCGGTTGACCTGGTGGGCGCCGAACAGCTAATCGCCGCAGAATAGCCTATACTGGCTTATTTTTCAGATACTTATATCAAGGCCACCCTTGCTTGACTTGCCGGGGGGCCGTGGATAGTGTGCGCGCGCCTGTGGGGGGCTGTTCTTCCGTAGGCAGACCGGTCCAACATGTCAGGCGAAGACGACAACCCACGCAACCAATCCCGAGCCGAACTGGACGAGCTGCAGCTGCGCATTGACGCGACGCGCGGCAAGCACCAGCAACCGGCCGGAAAACCACCCAGTTCCGCCTGGGCCTTGGGGATGCGCTACGGGTCAGAATTCTTCGGCGGTGTTCTGGTCGGCGGCGTGCTGGGCTATGTGCTCGACGTGTTCGCCGGAATCAGTCCTTTCGGACTGATCATCGGTACGATGCTGGGTTTTGCGGCAGGCACTCTTAATGTGGTGCGCGCCGCTCGCGAGATAAGTTCGGAGTCCGACGGCGACAAGGCCTGAGGGTTTCACAGGGTTCAAGGCGGCAATCGCCGCAAGACATGAAAGAGGCCGGGCGTGGCAGACACCAACCCGATCAAGCAGTTCGAAGTCCACGAAGTCTTCCCCTTCGAGGCCTTTGGTCTGAATCTGGCGTTCACGAACTCCAGCTACTTCATGATGCTGACGACGGGGCTGACCATCGTTCTCTTCGCCGTCGCCATGTCGAGCCGGGCCCTGGTGCCGAACCGGGCCCAGTCGGTGGCGGAGATCATTTACGGCTTCGTCGCCGACATGGTCCGATCGACGGCCGGTCAGGAAGGCCTGCGCTTCTTCCCGTTTGTCTTCACGCTCTTCATCTTCATCCTGGTCGCCAACATGCTCGGCATGTTCCCCTATTTCCCGGCGCCGGGTGCCCACTCCTTCACCATCACCAGCCATCTGATCGTGACCGTCGCCCTGGCGATGCTGGTCTGGCTGACCGTCATTGTTTATGGCGTGTTCAAGAATGGTGCGAAATTCCTCAAGATCTTCGTGCCATCAGGCGTGCCGATCTTCATCTTGCCCTTCGTGACGCTGATCGAAATCATCTCCTTCGTCTCGCGTCCGATCAGCCACTCGGTACGTCTGTTCGCCAACATGCTGGCCGGCCACATCCTGCTGAAGGTCTTCGCCGGTTTCATCGTCATGCTGGCCGCCGGTTCGGCGTCCATGGGCATGGGTGAGTTGCCGGGCTATCTGGCCGGCGTATTCCCCTTCGCGATGACGCTGGGTCTGACGGCGCTGGAATTCCTGGTCGCTTTCCTGCAGGCCTATGTCTTCGCGATCCTGACCTGCATTTATCTCAACGACGCCCTGCATCCGGGTCACTGATCCGCAGGCGTCACAACCACAACAACTGATACAGCCCCCTCAAAGGAGTTTTTGATATGGAAGAAATGGGCAAATACATCGGTGCCGGCCTCGCTTGCCTCGGCATGCTCGGCGCAGCTATCGGCGTTGGTAACATCTTCGGTTCCTTCCTTCAGGGCGCCATGCGCAACCCGTCGGCTGCCCAGTCGCAGTTCGGCAACCTGATCTTCGGCTTTGCCGTGACCGAAGCCCTGGGCATCTTCTCGCTGCTCATCGCTCTGATCCTGCTCTTCGTTGCTTGATCATTGAGTTGTGGCCGCGTCACCCGGCGCGGCCTCACTCCTTTGCTCCACCTGACTAGAGGAGCCGGCGTCCCATGACGCACGCACCGCATTCAGAAGTGGCCCAACACGTCGCCGACGCTGCTGCCGATCATGCAGACTCGGGTGTGTTCCCGCCCTTCGACCCGACATATTTTGCGTCGCAGCTCTTCTGGCTGGCGATCTTCTTCGTGATTTTGTACGTCGCGCTGGATCGTTTCATCCTGCCGAAGATCAAGACGACGATCGAGGACCGCCGCGACCGCATCGCGGACGATCTGGACGCTGCCGCCCAAGCCAAGGCTGATGCCGAGGCTGCCGGCGAAGCGTATGAAAAATCGCTCGCTGAAGCCCGCGCCAAGGCGCATGGCATCGCGGCCGATACCCGCAAGGCGCTAGACGCCGAGATCGCCAAGGAAACCGCTGGCGTGGAAGCTGAGCTCTCTGCCAAGCAGGAAGCGTCGGAAGCCGCCATCCGCAAGGCCAAGGACAAGGCGTTTGCCGAAGTCCGCGGTATTGCCGCCACCGCGACATCTGCCGTCGTGGCCGCCCTGTCCGGCGTCGAGGTCTCCGAGGCCGATGCCGGCAAGACCGTCGACGGTCTGATCAAGGCGAAGGAGGCGTAAGCCATGATGATCCGTGCTGAAGAAACCGGACATGGCGAAAGCCAGAGCCTGATGGACTGGATCGTGGCACAGCCTGCGGATCCATCCTTCTACGCCTTCCTGGCCCTGATCGCCTTTTTCGGCCTGCTGCTGCGCATGGGCGTGCACAAGACGATCGCCAAGACGCTGGACGACCGCGCCGACGCCATCTCCTCGGAGCTGGATGAAGCGAAACGCCTGCGCGAGGACGCTGCCGAAATGCTGGCCTCTTATCAGCGCAAGCAGCGCGAGGCGGAAGCCGAGGCCGAAGCCATCATCGCCCAGGCCAAGACCGAGGCGAAATCGCTGAAGGCGGAAGCCCGCAAGGAAATGACTGAGCGTCTGGAACGCCGCACCGCCATGGCTGAGCAGCGCATCGCCCAGGCCGAAGCCCAGGCTGCCGCGGAAGTCAAAGCCGCTGCCGCCGAGCTCGCTGTCCAGGCCGCCGAGGAAATCCTCAAGACGAAGCTGAAGAAGACCGATCTCAACAAGCTCGTCGATGCCGACATCAAATCGGTGGGTGAACGCCTGAACTAGGCTCCCCTCACCCCTGAAAGCCAAAAGCCCGCGGTAATTGCCGCGGGCTTTTTTCTTGCACGCCTGCATATAAATGGACAAATACGTCCGGTTAACGCCCGTTTTCTCCTATAAGAGGACGTAAACGGCCTATTTGACAACGGGACAGATGTGACATAAACGTCCGGTAATCGTAAAATTTCTGCCTAAACGGACTTATATGGCCGATTATATTCCAGATGATCTGATGCCGGTCGATTCCCTGCTTGAACAGGTCGGCGCGCGCATCGAGCGCTATCGGATCGCTCGCCGCATCAAGCAGGAAGATCTCGCCCGACAGGCCGGCATATCCAGTCGGACCCTGCGGCGGCTCGAGGCCGGGGGAAACGGCACGCTGGACACGGTCGCGCGGGTTCTCCGCGCGTTGGACATGGATGATCGCCTGCTCGCTCTCGTACCGGACGCGACGGTCAGCCCGCTCGATCCGCGCAGCGACCGTAAACAGCCCCGCCAGCGCGTCCGAAACAGCGTCTCCGTATCGGAACAGCCCTGGCAATGGGGTGACGAGGACGGAGCATGACCCGTGCCGATGTCATCCTGTGGGGGCGCCGGATCGGCGCGGCCCTGTGGGATGACAGCCGCGATATTGGGGCCTTCGAATACGTGCCGGAGTTTACCCGCTCCGGCATCGAACCCGCCCCGCTCGCCATGCCGTTGCGTCCCGGTGTGTTTGAGTTCCCGGACCTGCCCCGTGCGGCCTTCAAGGGCCTGCCAGGATTGCTCGCCGACAGCCTGCCGGACAAGTTCGGCCATCTTCTCATCAATCGCTGGCTCGCCGAACAGGGCCGGGCGCCGGGCAGTTTCAATCCGGTGGAACGGCTCTGCTATACCGGGCGTCGCGGCATGGGCGCGCTTGAATTCGAACCCTCGACGCGCGCCGGACCGACCAGCGAAGGCGCGACCGTCGATATAAGCGGGTTGGTCGAACTCGCCGATCATATCGTCAAGGACCGGCTGGAGCTCAAGGGGCGCCTCGCCGGCAATGACGACCAGCTCGTCCTCGAGGACATCCTGCGCGTCGGCACGTCCGCAGGCGGCGCCCGCGCCAAGGCCGTGCTCGCCTGGAAGCCGGCCACCGGGGAGTTCCGCTCCGGCCAACTCGACGCGCAGGCGGGCTTTGAGCCCTGGCTTCTGAAATTCGACGGGGTCAGCGAAAATGCCGACAAGGAGATCGCCGATCCACTCGGCTATGGCCGGCTGGAATATGCCTGCCATCTCCTGGCGCGCGAGGCCGGCATCACGATGTCGGACTGCCGCTTGCATGAGGAAGGTGGCCGCGCCCATTTCATGACCCGCCGCTTCGACCGCACAAAGACGGGCGGAAAACTGCACATGCAGACACTCGCCGCGATGCGCCATTTCGATTTCAACCAGCCGCGCGCCTACAGCTATGAACAGGCGATCGAAACGATCCGCATGCTCGGGCTTGGCCATCAGACGCGCGAGGAAATGGTTCGCCGCGCCTTGCTCAACATCGTCATCCGCAACCAGGACGACCATGTGAAAAACATCGCCTTCCTGATGGACCGGGCCGGGCAATGGTCCCTCGCGCCGGCTTATGACGTGGTCTACGCCTATAACCCGTCCGGCGACTGGACCTCACAGCACCAGATGTCCCTGTCGGGCAAGACGGACGGATTTGAGCTGGACGATCTGCTGCGCTTTGGCCGCTTCGGCGACATCAAGCCGGCGCGCCTGAAAGCCATGCTCGATGACATCCTGGCGGCCGCGCAAAACTGGTCGCGCCATGTCGCCACAGCAGAGGTGCCGGAGCGATTGGCCCGCACCGCACATTCCTTCTTCCGGATGGACTGGAACTGAGTGCGAACCGGCTATTCGGCCGGATCGGCTTCCTTTTCACCAAAGGCCCAGCGCACGCGCTTCCACAGCCAGGGAACCCGGCGCAGGAGTTCAGTGATCTTGGTGTGCAGCGTCTTGGACGCGCCTGCCACCAGGACAAGGCCCAGCAAGCCGACAAACGCGCCGATCGGCACCAGCGGGAAGGGTGTCAGGATCGCGACGGGAACCGAGATCACCATCAGCAAGAGGCCGATCGCGATGCAGATGCCACGGATGATCAGCACGACAAACGCACCGATCGGGTGGCTCCTGGCCCAGCCATTGAGGCTCTCATTCATCGCTGCGACCATCTCCAACCCCGTTCGTCGGGGCGCACCACCGATATGGGGCGCGCGGACGAACAGACAACCATAAACGCGTAAACATCACCCCAATGCGAGACAAAAGCGCCGAAATTCAGGCGCGCTCATCAGTCGGCGGCAAGATGTTGCATCTGCGCACCGGTTTCGTGAACCGGCTTTACAGGACAGGACTGTCCACCCCACCCTGATCGCCGGAACCGACTGCGGCTCAGACGATGCGCATAAATTAATCGGTTTCGCAGCGCCCTGTCATCCGGGACCGCACAGGTCGCAGTCCCGGATGCCGGAATCGTTACTCGGCCGCTTGTTCCAACGGCGTCCAGCGCAGCACCGGCTGGCGGGCGGCGCGGGTTTCGTCGAGGCGTTTGGTCGGCGCATGCACCGGAGCCGCCAGGAAGCGGGCGGTGTCACCGGCCTTGGCCGCAGTCGCGAGCGCTTCGAGCACTTCGATGAAGCGGTCGAGACCGCTCATCGACTCGGTCTCGGTCGGCTCGATCAGCATGGCGCCATGGACGACCAGCGGGAAATACATGGTCATCGGATGATAGCCCTCATCGATCATCGCCTTGGCGAAATCGAGTGTGGTGACGCCGGTATCCTTCAGGAAACGATCGTCAAACAGGGCCTCGTGCATGCAGGTGCCTTCAAAGGCCACAGTCATGACATGGCTGAGGCGGGCCTGGATATAGTTGGCGTTGAGGACGGCATCCTCGGCGACCTGTTTGAGACCATCCGAGCCATGGCTCATCATGTAGGTCAGGGCGCGGGTGAACATGCCCATCTGGCCGTGGAAGGCGGCCATGCGGCCAAAGGGCGTGCCCTCGGCCTCGTCCATGTGCTCGACCAAATCCCAGCCGCCCTTCTCGGTCGCAACCACGTAAGGCACAGGCGCGAAGGGCGCCAGCGCGTCGGAGAGCACGGTCGGGCCGGAACCGGGACCACCGCCGCCATGCGGGGTGGAGAAAGTCTTGTGCAGGTTGATATGCATGGCATCGACGCCGAGATCACCCGGGCGGACCCGGCCGACAATGGCGTTGAAATTGGCGCCGTCGCAGTAGAAATAGCCGCCCGCCTCGTGGATCAAATCGGCAATCTCGCGAATATCCCGCTCGAACAGCCCGCACGTGTTGGGATTGGTCAGCATGATGCCGGCGACATCATCGCCGAGCTTGGCCTTGAAGGCTTCCATGTCGACGCGGCCGGTCTTGTCCGCCGGAATCTCGTCGACCGTGAAGCCACACTGCACGGCGGTTGCGGGATTGGTGCCGTGGGCGCTCTCGGGAACGAGGATGCGGCGACGGCCGGTCTGGCCATCGGCGTCCAGCTTGGCGCGGATCGCCATCATGCCGCAGAACTCGCCATGGGCGCCGGCTTTCGGCGACAGGGCGACGGCGGGCATGTTGGTCAGCGTCATCAGCCAATGGGCCAGCTCGCCCATCACCTGATAGGCGCCCTGCACCGTCGAGGCCGGCTGCAGCGGGTGCACATCGGCAAAGCCGGGCATGCGCGCGACCTTCTCATTGAGACGCGGATTATGCTTCATCGTGCACGAGCCAAGCGGGTAAAGGCCCAGATCAATGGCGTAATTCTTCCGGCTCAAGCGCACATAGTGGCGCATCGTTTCCGGCTCGGCGAGACCGGGCAGGCCGATCGCATCCTTGCGCTCGAGACCGCCCAGACGCGGCTTGAGCCCCTTGGGTTCCGGCAGGTCAACACCGCAGCGATCCAGCGCGCCGCGCTCGAAAATCAGCGGTTCGGCCTGGTCGAGGCCGCGACTGCCGGAAATGGTGTCAGCGTATCCACCGGTGGCGATGTTCTCGGCCATGCGGGTGGGACGTCCTTGGGTGTTCATCGACATGATCAGAGCACTCCCGCGAGGGCCTTGGCGAAGACGGCGATGTCTTCCGGCGTGTTGGTTTCAGTGGCGGCGACGATCAGGTAATTCTCGAACCGGCCCGGATAGAGGCGGCTGGCCGGCACACCACCGAGCACACCAAAGCGCGCCAATTCGTTGACGACCTGGTCGGCATTCTTCGGCAACAGCAGGGTGAACTCGTTGAAGAAGGTCTCGTTGACCAGTTCGACACCCGGGATCGAGGCCAGCGCATCGGCCAGCTCACAGGCAGTCTCGTGATTGAGACGGGCGAGCTGGGTCAGCCCCTTTTCGCCCAAGAGCGTCATGTGAATGGTCCAGGCCAGTGAACACAGGCCGGCATTGGTGCAGATATTCGAGGTCGCCTTGTCGCGGCGGATATGCTGCTCGCGGGTCGACAGGGTCAGCACATAACCGCGGCGGCCATCGGCATCGATGGTCTCGCCGGCGAGGCGACCCGGCATCTGGCGGATAAAGCGGCGATCATCCTTGCAGGCAAACAGGCCGACATAGGGTCCGCCGAAATTGAGGCCGACGCCGATCGACTGGCCCTCACCCACGGCAATATCCGCACCCATATTCCCCGGCGCTTCAACCAGGCCCAGCGACACCGCTTCGGTGAAGACGGCAATGACCAGCGCACCCTTTTCATGGGCGATGCGCGAGACTTCCCGCAGATCGTGCAGGCGGCCGAAAATGTCCGGCGTCTGGATGACCACGCAGGCGGTGGTGTCGTCGATCTCGGCGATCACGGCGTCGAGATCGGCCGGGGCCGCGTCCGTCACCGAGATCGAGACGTCGGAATACTTGGCCAGTGTCTGGGACGCCTCGACATAATGCGGATGCACCGAACCGGCCATCACAGCCTTGTTCCGCCGCGTCACGCGAGCCGCCATCATGACCGCCTCGGCGCAGGCCGTGGAGCCGTCATACATGGAGGCATTGGCCACATCCATGCCGGTCAGGAGCGCCACCTGGGTCTGGAATTCAAACAGGGTCTGCAGCGTCCCCTGCGAGATTTCCGGCTGGTAGGGCGTATAGGCGGTCAGGAATTCCGAACGCTGGATCAGATGGTCCACGGTCGACGGGATATGGTGCTTGTAAGCGCCCGCCCCCACAAAGAACGGCGCCTGGCTGGCCGCAAGATTGCGCGACGCCATGGCCGACATGGCGCGCTCGACCGCCATTTCGCCCTGCTTGGTCGGAAGGTCGACCAGACCATCCAGCCGTGCCGCTTCCGGCACATCGGTGAACAGCTCGTCGATGGAGGCCACGCCGATCGCATCGAGCATGGCCTTGCGGTCGGTATCTGTGTGGGGGAGGTATCGCATCAGGTTTTCCTGCGCAGAGAGTTGAACCAATCAAGGATCGGCTTGTGACCGCCTAGGACGATGGTGATGGTAATGACGGGAATGAGGATTGCGGTCGTTAGCGCGAGACCATACCAGCCAGCCTCGACTGTCATGGCCCCGAACAGATAGACGCCGACGGCAGCAGCAGCGAAGAAAGCCGTCACCACACTCAATTGGGTCGCCCGTTTGACTGCCCGGCCGGCCCGCCCGAGGCGCTCCTGTCCAAACACGTCGATCGCTGCGTTCAACACGATATAAGCCAGCATCGCCGATGCGGCGCCAGCAAAGACCAATTGGAAACGCGTTGCGTCCTCGTCCCAGATCCAGCGGATCGACAGGAAGAGCATCAATGCATAAGGCAGGACCTGCTTGCTGAACTGACGGAGCTTCCCCATCCAGTCATCCTTTACGCCGTATGAGCGCTGTACGCGGCTTCGTCCATCAGGCCGTCGAGCTGGGCGGCGTCGGACAGCTTGATCTTGACGAACCAGCCCTCGCCGGTGGCGTCTTCATTGACCTTGGCCGGCTCGCCTTCGAGCGCGTCATTGATGGCGGTGATCTCGCCATCGACCGGGGCATAGACCTCGGAGGCGGCTTTCACCGATTCGACGACCGCGAACTCGTCGCCCTTGGCGAGGGTCTTGCCGATTTCGGGAAGCTCGACGAAGACGACATCGCCCAGCTGGCCGGCGGCGAAAGCGGTGATGCCGACAGTGGCGATATCGCCGTCAACGGTGATCCATTCATGGTCTTCGGTGTAACGCGTGGTCATGGGTTTATCTCCTGCCCCAGAAAGATGATCGGGCCTCAGCCCCGATAGAAATTCGCCGGTACGAACGGCAATTTGGTGATGGTGGCGGCGCGCGGCTTGCCGCGCACGAGGATGTCGACTTCGGTGCCCGACGCCATGAAATCGCGATCCACATATCCCATGGCGACCGGACCATTCACGCTCGGACCGAAGCCGCCGGAGGTCACGATGCCTATGATCTTGCCGGACTTGTCGGCGATCTCGGCGCTTTCACGGGCCGGAGCACCGGTCAGCGTCAGGCCGACCCGCTTCTGGCAGGTCTTGTCCTCGATCTGCTTTGCGATCACGTCGGCGCCGGGGAAATCGCCGCGTTCGCGGCGCGATTTGGCCAGGGCCCAGATCAGCGAGGCTTCGACTGCGGTACGGTTCTCGTCCATGTCATGGCCGTAAAGGCAAAGCCCGGCTTCCAGACGCAGGCTGTCGCGCGCACCAAGTCCGATGGCTGCGACTTCATCCTGGGCCAGCAGCAGGCGAGCAATGCGGTCGGCATCAGCCTCCGGAATGGAAATCTCGAACCCGTCCTCGCCGGTATAGCCCGAGCGCGACATCATCACGTCGACACCGTCCAGCGTGAACACGCCGCACTGCATGAAGACCATCTTGCAGGCCTGAGGGCACAGCCGTGCCATGACGTCCTTGGCGGCTGGCCCCTGCAGCGCGAGAAGCGCGCGCTCGGGGATGCGGGTCAGTATGCCCTTGCCAGCCGTCGCCGCTTCGATATGGGCGAAATCGGCGTCCTTGGTCGCGGCGTTCACGACCAGATAGATACCATTGCCGTCCGGACGCGAGACCATCAAATCGTCGCGTATCCCGCCACGCTCATTGGGCAGCAGCGTGTATTTCTGTTCACCGGCCCCGATCTCGGACAGGTCGCAGGTCAACAGCGCTTCCAGCGCCGCCTCATCACCAACATAGCGCGCCTGGCCCATATGCGAGACGTCGAACAGGCCGGCCTGTTCGCGGCAATGCTTGTGCTCGCCCATGATGCCGAGCGGGTATTGGACCGGCATGTCATAGCCGGCAAAGGGCACCATCTTGCCGCCAAGCTCGACATGGAGGGCGTGGAGCGGTGTCTTGTGGAGGGTTTCGGTCATGTCGGGTCCTTGCAAGGGTGCGATCCTGCACGCCCGGCAAGGCCTGCAAGCTGATCGCCCCCGCTGTCCCGAATACCTGAGAGATTCCGTGCGCGCCGTGGACGCCCCCCGATCGGGACCGGCCGCACTTGCTCCGTCGGTGGGGCAAGGGACTGATCCCTCACCCGCTTTCCAGCGTTTTACTCTCCCGCGGTCCCTTGGCCTGAGCGTTTCCGGGGCGGTTGCGCCTTCGGCGCCGGCATATTCGCCGGTCTCTCCCGCGGGGAGTTTGGTCTTGCATCACCCGGTTTCAGGCGGGTTTTGCTATTGCGCCGGACTCTATGAATCCGGGACCGAGAGTCAATGTCACAAAACGGTTTATTCGCCCTGATGGGACAGGTGCATGCAGCGACCGAGCCCGCCCTGGAGCAGTGAGGTAAACTGGGCCTGGTCAGTTGGCGGCAAGGCGGCCGCCTCGACCGCAGCGGTATCGCGTGCCGCCTCCCAGTCCTCGATCATGCCCTGCTCACGGACCGCACCCTGCGACCCCAGCGCGAAAACCCTGTAGATAGCCGGACTGGCCGCTTCACGCAGAGCGGTGTCGAAACAGGCACAAAACTCCGTGTGATCAACCGGTTCGCCGCCGGAATGTCCAACCTGCTGGATCCGGCAGGCCTGCTGCATCCAGACTGAATACTGCTCCGGATCATCCGGAAACTCGGTTGCTGCGAGGCCGGCGAGGCCGACAATCAGGCTGACGAACATGGCATTTCTCCTCCCGGGTTGACGGGAAGTCTAGCCGATCATCCGCCGCCTGCCCTCCCCTGATCGGGGGAGGAAGGTCCGCAGGACAGGTCGCTTATCCCCCTCATCCGTCGCTGCGCGACACCTTCTCCCAAGGGAGAAGGAAGGGTGGAGTTACATCCGCTCCGGCGCCTCGAGTCCCACCAGGTGCAAACACAGCTCGAGCTGTTTCAGCGTGGCTTGCGACAACGCCAGGCGGGAGGCCTTCACGGCGTCGTCTTCGGCGACCAGGACCGGGCAGGCGGCGTAGAATTTCGAGAAGGCCTGGGCCAGCGTGAAAGCATGGTCGCAGATGGCGTTGGGCGCGCGGTTGTCGATCGCCTGGTCGAGGGCGGCACCAAAGGCGTCGAGCGCCAGCAGGAGATCGCGCTCTTCCTGGGCGTCAATCGCGATCCTGCCCGGCTTCACGCCGGCCTCTTCAGCCCGGCGCATCAGGGATTTCACGCGCACGGCGGCGTAGAGAAGGTAGGGGCCGGTCTTGCCTTCGAAACTGGTGAAGCGGTCGAGATCGAAGACGTAATTCGTGGTCCGGTAATTCTGCAGATCGGCAAACTTGATCGCCGCCAGTCCGACCATCCGGGCGACCCGATCATGCTCTTCGGCGCCGACATCGGCAGCAAGACCCGCCTCCTTGAGGCGTTCATCGGCGCGTTCGATGGCGCTGGAAATCAGGTCGGCGAGACGGAAGGTGCCGCCATCGCGGGTCCGCAAGCGCTTGCCGTCGGTGCCGTTGACGGTACCGAATTTCACATGCTCCAGTGCGCCTTCGGCGGCCAGACCGGCTTTTTCAGCCGCGCGGAAAACCTGCTCGAAATGGTCAGATTGGGCCAAATCGACGACATAGAGGGTCAGGTCCGGACCGACCGATTGCTTGCGGTCGAGAATGGTTGCCAGATCGGTGGTTCCATAAAGCGATGCACCACCGGATGTGACGAGGATGAGCGGCGCCAGCTCCTTCTTGTCACCGTCGCGGGCCACACGGACAACCCAGGCGCCCTCGCTCTGTTCGGCCACGCCGCGGGCCTTGAAATCCTCGACCAGGCCGGGGATCAGGGGATCGACATCGCTCTCGCCCTTCCACAGGTCGAAATGCACACCCAACGCTCCGAAATCGCGCTTCAGGGCGGCAACAGAGACCTCGATGAAATGACGCAGCAAGGCGCGGTAACCGGCCCGACCGGCCTGCAGTTCGGCGGTCGCGGTGCGGGAGATTTCCAGCCGCGCCGGATCGGCCTTGGCAGCAGCGGAGGCCTGGGGGTAAAGGCGCGCCAGGTCCTCGATATTGACCGGTGGCTCAGACGGGTAGTCGCCCGCATGATCGGCATTGAAATAGACCAGGTCCGGCTGTTCCTGGCGCAGCTCGGTGATCAGATGACCCATCTGCAGGCCCCAATCGCCGAGATGGATGTCGGACACGACCTTGTCACCGCGGAAGCGGAACAGACGTTGCAGGCTGTCGCCGAGCACCGAGGACCGCAGATGGCCGACATGCATCGGCTTGGCGACATTGGGGCCACCGAAATCGATCATCACCGTCTTCGGCGCATCAGTCAGCGGCGCGCCCGCGCGCTCATCGGCAGCGATCTCGGCGGCGCGCTCACCGTAGAGATGATCGGCGGGACGCAAATTGATGAAGCCGGGGCCGGCAATCTCGGCAGCGCCGATCTGCGGGATGCCGTGCAGCGCCTCGATCAGCTTGGTGGCCAGTTCGCGCGGATTGGTCTTCGCCTGCTTGGCCGCCGGCATGGCGCCATTGCACTGGAAAGGAAAGACTTCCGGGTTCTGCTTGGACGGCGTCACACGGCCCAGCTCACGCGGAAGCTCGAGGGAAGCAAACGCGTCGCCCAGCACGCTGCTGAGCTGATCGGCAATAGACGGCATGAGTTTAGTCCTGGCCGGCTGCCACGCGGAAACGCTGGCCGGAGCGGTTGAATGCGAGTTGTTCATCGGTCAGCTCAAAGCCGACCAGGATCTCGAAATTGGTCCCCGACGTGCCCTCATCGGCACGCGGGATGGAGATGGCATCAATGGTCTCGGTCAGGAATACCCGATCTTCATCCGCATCGAAACGGACCCGGATCGGGAAGATTTCCTTTTCAATCACAGCCATGTCGCGTCGGGTGATGGCGACAAAAAACTCATAGGTGCGCTCGCGACCCTGGGCTGCGGGACCACGTCCAAAACCGAAGTCGATCTCCAGATTGGCCAGGATCGGTCGTTCCCCGTAATAGCTGCACAAGGAGCGCACCGCGAGCACTTCGCCGGTAAATCCGACATTCTCATATGCCACTTCGCCATCACGCAGCTCGACGATACGATGGGCATCGTAAAGCGACAGGGCTGACGGGCACGGGCCGGCATTCGGTTCCGGGTCCGCCAGCACGTTCGTGACGCTCTGGCACGAGGACAGCAAGCCGGACATCGCGGCAATGAGGGCAAGAGAACGCGCGGATTTGAACGACATTATGTACTACCTGTCCTGGAAACAGACCCGGCCGCTGGCTTGGACCCGGGCACTTTGTTAGGACGGTCATACGATGGAGATGCCGCTTCCGCAACGCCATCGCTGAAGGAGAGATGAGCGTGACCGCGACACCCCGCCCCCCGCTGACCATATTGCGTGCTGCTCCGCGCGGCTTCTGCGCCGGTGTCGACCGGGCAATCCAGATCGTCGAGCGCGCGATCGAACGCTTCGGCGCGCCGGTCTATGTCCGCCACGAGATCGTTCACAACCGCCATGTCGTCGAACGGCTGGAGGCCTTGGGCGCCGTTTTCGTGGAAGAGCTGGATGAATGCCCGACCGACCGCCCGGTCGTCTTCTCGGCCCATGGCGTGCCCAAGACCGTGCCGGCCGAAGCGGAACGTCGCGAAATGATCTATGTCGACGCCACCTGCCCGCTGGTCTCCAAGGTCCATGTTGAAGCCCAACGCCATTTTGCCAATGGGGATGAAATCATCCTGATCGGCCATGCCGGTCACCCGGAAGTGGTCGGCACGATGGGTCAATTGCCTGATGGCGCCATCAGCCTGGTCGAGACCGTCGAAGATGCCGGCCGTTTCGAGCCGAAGGACCCGGCGCGGATCGCCTTTGTCACCCAGACCACGCTATCGGTCGACGACACCTCGGCCATTGTCGAGGCCCTGCACGCGCGCTTTCCCGACATGAAGGCGCCGCACAAGGAAGACATCTGTTACGCCACCACCAATCGTCAGGCTGCGGTCAAGGCGATGGCGCCGCGCAGCGATATTGTCTTCGTGATCGGATCGCCCAATTCCTCCAACTCGGTCCGCCTTGTCGAAGTCGCCCAGCGTGCCGGCGCCCGTCGGGCGGCCCTGGTTTCATGCGCCGCCGATGTCGATTGGGACAGTCTCGGCGCCATCCGCACCGTCGGCATCACCGCTGGCGCCTCGGCGCCGGAAGACCTCGTCGAAGGGCTGATCGAAGCCTTCCGGACGCGCTATGATATCAGCCTCGAAGACATCCGCGTCACTGATGAGGATGTTGTTTTCAAACTTCCCCGCGTCGTCGCCTGAGGAGGGCATCATGGCCGAGAACAAGACCCAGCCGAGCGCGACATCAGCGTCTGAATTTATTGCCAGCATCGAGAACCCGACCCGCCGCGCCGACGCCGAAACCATGCTGGCCGTGATGCAACGGATAACCGGTTGGCAGCCGCGCATGTGGGGACCGTCCATCATCGGTTTCGGTGAGTATCACTACCAATATGAAAGTGGACGCGAAGGCGATTTCATGCGCACGGGCTTTTCGCCGCGCAAAGCCAATCTCGTCCTCTACATCATGCCCGGCTATGCCGACTATTCCGACAAGCTCGCCCGCCTCGGCAAGCACAAGATCGGCAAATCATGCCTCTACATCAACAAGCTGGCCGATGTCGACATGGCCGTCCTTGAAGAAATCATTGAGGCCGGTCTTGATGACATGGCGAGGAAATACCCGTTGTGAGCACCATCACCATCCACACGGACGGCGCCTGTTCCGGCAATCCCGGCCCCGGCGGCTGGGGGGCGATCCTGGAATGGAATGGCCACCGCAAGGAATTAAAGGGCGGCGAGGCCGACACCACCAATAACCGCATGGAAATGATGGCGGCCATCCAGGCCCTGGAAGCGCTCAAGAAAGCCGACCGCTCCGTCATCCTGATCACCGACAGCGTCTATCTGCGCGACGGCATCACCAAATGGATCCATGGCTGGAAGAAGCGGGGCTGGAAAACCGCCGACAAGAAACCGGTCAAGAATGTCGATTTGTGGCAGCGGCTCGACGATCTTACCAGGACGCACACGATCGACTGGCGCTGGGTGAAAGGCCATGCCGGAGATCCCGGCAATGAGCGCGCCGACGAACTCGCCCGCGAAGGCCTCGCCGAAGCGCGCGGGCGCTAGCCGTAGCGCGACTGTCCGCCACCTGTCCCCGCGCCAGGCGCGTCCGCGGTCTCGCGCCGCAAGGCGTCCAGCACATCCGGCAAGTTCAGCGGCTTGGTGAAATAGCCGGTTGCGCCGATACGCGCGCACAATTCCCGTGTTGCCCGGGTCGCGTCGGCGGTGAGGGCAAAAATCGGGATGTCGGCATGGCTGGTCCCGGACGCGCGAATACGCCGGATCGCCTCATCTCCCGCCATCACGGGCATCTGGATATCCATCAACACGGCGTCGAAACGGTTGGCATCGAGCAGGTCGAGGGCCTCACGCCCATTGCCCGCCGTCATGATCTCGTACTGATTGCTCTGCAGCAGGGCTGTGAGCACCATCAGGTTGGCCTGCACATCGTCGACCACCAAAATCCGGCGTCCCGTATTGTCGTCGCCGGTCTGACGCGAAGTCATGACCGGCGTCTTGGACAAGTCTTGATCGTCGGCGGCCGGAAGGGGAAGATTGAACCAGAAGGTCGAGCCTTCGCCGGGCACGCTCTCGACCCCGATCTCACCGCCCATCAAGGTCACCAGTTCGTGGCAAATGGCGAGTCCCAGGCCGGTGCCGCCATATTGGCGCGTGATTGAATTATCGGCCTGGGCAAAGCGGTCAAAAATACTGGCGAGATGGCCCGGTTCAATTCCCGGCCCGGTATCACTGATCCGAAACTGGACCAGATCGCCGTCCCCGGCACGAATATCGATGCTGACCCGGCCGCTATCGGTGAACTTCACGGCATTGCCGACGATATTGATCAGGATTTGCCGCAACCGTTTTTCGTCACCCACGACAACTTTCGCGACGTCCGGCGCCAGGGACGTATCCAGCGCGAGCTGTTTCTCCTGCGCGCGCAACCGCGTGATATCGCTGACCATCGCGACCAGTTCCGGCATCTCGAACGCCCGCTGCTCAAGCTCGATCATGCCGGACTCGATCTTCGAGATATCCAGGATGTCGTCGATGAGATCAGCCAATGCCTGGCCGGAACTGCGAATGGTTTCGACATGCCGTGACTGCTGTTCGGTCAGCTCGGTCATGTGGAGGACCTGTGTCATGCCCAGAACGCCATTGAGCGGCGTCCGGATTTCATGGCTCATATTCGCAAGGAATTGGGACTTCGCATGGCTGGCGCTCTCAGCGCGTTCGCGGGCGAGTTCCAGGGCGGCGGCCTGCTCGATATCGGCCGTCACGTCCATATGAACGCCGGTGATGATCGGCGGCGCATCAAGGCGCTCCCGATAGACCCCGAAGGAGCGGATGTGCCGGTAACCGCCATCGGACCGGCGATAGCGATACTCACGTCGGACATGGGTTTTGGATGCGTAGGCGTTCGCCAAGGCTGCCGATACGCCCTCACGATCATCCGGGTGTATCCCGTTGACCCAGTCATCCGGCGCAGGATTGGGCGAATCGTCGGCGATGCCGAACAAGCGGCGACTGCCATCATCCCAATGATATTCGCCGGTTGGCGGGCAGACGTCCCAGACGCCAATGCCGGAGCTCTCAAGCGCGACTTCGAGTCTCGTCGATATGAGACGCACTTCTTCCTCGCGTTCGCGACGTTCAGACACGTCCTGGAACGAGCCGACCAAGCGGATCGGCTTCCCGTCCCGGAGGACCCGGCGACCGACCGCGCGAACCCAGACTCGCCTGTTTTTCGCTGTAATCAGCGGAAGCTCCAAGTCCCACGGCTCACCGGTTTCAATGCAATGTGCAACCGCTTCCGAGATCGGCCCGCGGCTCTCCGGTGCATAGAAATCGATCGCGGTGTCCATGTTCGGAACATAGTCCGTATCGACTTCGTGGATTTTGCGAGTGATGTCGTCCCAGATCGGCGTCATCGTGTCGAGATCGACTTCCCAACTCCCGATCCCGCCCAATTCGGTGACCGCCGAGAGTCGTTCCAGCGATGCCTCAAGCTGCCTTTGGCTGGCGGCCAGACCGGCTTCAACGTGTTTGCGGTTCGTGATGTCAAAGCGGATGAATATGTAGCGCTCGATTTCGCCGTCCGCATTCATCTGCGGCGCGACGATTGAATCGACCCAGAACAGCTCGCCGGACTTGTTGCGATTGCAGATTTCCCCGCGCCAGGGTCGGCCGGCCTTGATCGTCGATCGCATCTCCGCCCAGAACGCGTCCGAATGCATGCCTGAGCTCAGCAGGGACTGATGCGTCTTGCCGAGAATTTCTTCCTTCGAGTACCCGCTTTGTCGGCAGAACGCGTCATTGACATCAGTGACGACACCGGCCGGGTCGGTCACACTGAACACAGTGTGTTGCCGGATGACGTCCATCAGGGACTGGGTTTCGCGCAGCGCCCGGCTCAGCCGTTCCCGCGTCTCGATCTGCGCGGTGATATCCGTCTGGACTGACATGAAGCCGGTACAATGCCCGCCCTCGTCCCGAATGGGTGTCAGCTCGATGAGAATGGTATACTCGGCACCCGTCTTGGCGCGGTTGACGAGTTCCACTTGGCATTCCGTGCCGTCCCGGACCGCCTCAGCCAGCGTCTTTATGGCGCCGGGATCGGAGTTCGGGCACAGGAGGAACGTGCCAGGCAAGCGACCGCGGACCTCAGCAAGCTCATAGCCGGACAAGCGTTCGAAGGCCGGGTTCACCCAGTCAATCTCACCATCACGGTCCGTGATCACGACCGAATTGTGGGTGTGACGGGCAACCAGTGCGAGGCGTTCGTGTTCACGCGCATCCGTGCGCTCCCGGATCAGTTCCTCAATCATCCGCGCCAATGATATGAGGCGGTTTCGTGCGCTCTCATCCAGGGCCAGGGGAGCGTCGTGGATCGCACACAATGTGCCCAGTTTCTCCCCCGTCGGGAGACTGATCGGCACGCCGGCATACCCGCGGATATGGGGTTCGCCGGTAACGAGTGGATTGTCCGCGAACAACGGATTGGTCCGTGCATCATGCACTTCGTAGACATCATCCTGCTGGATCGCGTGATGACAAAAAGCCCAGGATCTCGGTGTCTCTCGGGCCGGCAGGTTGACGGCCGACTTGAACCATTGCCGGTCACGATCGACCAGCGAGACGGCCGCCATGCGGGCGCCGGTCACCGCTGTCACCAGATCGGTAATCGCCTCGTATCCCGCCTCAACACCGGTGTCGAGCAGACCCAGCGCATGCAGCGCTGCAAGGCGATCTTCTTCGCAGATTTCCGGCATGACGGGGTCCGTGGCTGGCGTTACTGGCAATCGAAACGTTCAGCCTCGGCGGAAATGGGCAAGAAAACGTAAAGAGCCGCCCGGGCCGGGGCGGCTCTTCAGTCACGGCTGGGTTAAGCAAGCTTACTCGCCGAGGCGGAATTCCAGTTCACGGGAGTGACCATCGGTCTGGGCGGCGGCCGGCGCGTAACGCCAGTTTTCGATCGCGGCAAGCGCGGCGCGATCAAAAACGCCTTCCGGGCTGGCTTCGACGATCTGGGCGTTCACGACATTGCCGTCAGCGTCGATCGAATAGGCAATGCGAACTGAGCCCTCAATGCCGCGACGTTCGGCGCCACGCGGGTATTCCGGGGCAACCAGCTCGACGCTTTCGCGCTCGGGGCCGTTATTGGCAGAGGCCGGGGCGCTCAGGGCGACGGGGGCGGCAATGGCGGACAGACAGACAAGGGCGGAGAGGAATTCGTTTTTCATGGCGCTCACTCGGGCGTTGTTGGTTACGACTGCGAGCGGGGTGTAGGCCGATGAAATTGCGATGCGCTTTCTCGAAACGCTAAAAATTGAACGAACCCTGTCATATGATATGCACAGAGCTCGCTCCTTTACTTCACTTACGAAACAACCGTCAGTACCACGCCATTGATCGCTTCAATGGTCAGCGTCGCACCGCTTGCCGGATCACTCCCGTCCGACGTCTCGGCGGCCCATTCGCTGTCGCCAAATTTCACCCGGCCTCGACCGGCCGCGAAGTCGGCAACAACGACGACCCGCTGGCCAACCATGCGGGAGGACCGGTCGTTCAGCCCGCTGCCGGCACCGGCCTTCATCGCCGGACGGACCCAGCGATCGCCCGCCCACAGCAGGACCACCGACAGCATGGCGAAGACCACCAGCTGGACCGGCCAGCTCACGCCGAGCACTTCGAGCGCCACAAAACCGGTCAGGAAGGCCGCAGCCGCCGGCCACAGGAGATAGGTGGTGCCGGTGAGCAGTTCGGCGATCAGGATCACGCCGGAGATCGCCCACCAGGCCCAGAGATTCATGCGGTCAAAGACCGACAACAACAGATCCATCATGACATCTCCTTCTCAACCAAATCAGACCTCGCCCTTGCGGGTCGCTTCGGAGACCGCGTCATGGGCCGCCTTGCCGAGTTCACCGACACCCGTGATCGTCGACAGGATGTTGGAGAACTCCGCCGGGATGATGACCGTGCGTTGTTGGTCACTGGTTGCCAGTTTTCCGAAGGCCTCGATGTATTTCTGGCCGAGGAAGTAGTTGATGGCCGACACATCGCCCTTGCTGATGGCATCCGACACCATCTGGGTCGCGCGGGCCTCGGCTTCGGCTTCCCGCTCACGGGCCTCGGCGTCCAGGAAAGCACTTTCCTTGCGGCCCTCGGCCTCGCGGATGGCGGCTTCCTTCTCACCCTCTGCGCGCAGGATGGCAGACTGTTTCGAGCCTTCCGCTTCCAGGATCTCGGCGCGTTTCAGGCGCTCGGCCTTCATCTGCCGGGCCATGGCCTCGGTGATGTCGACTGGTGGCGACAGGTCGCGGATTTCCATGCGGGTGACCTTGGCGCCCCAGGGATTGGTGGCCGCATCGATGACGCTGAGCAGGCGCGCATTGATCTCGTCACGCTTGGACAGGGTCTCGTCCAGGTCCATCGCACCGATCACCGTCCGCACATTGGTCAGCGACAGGTTGATGATCGCGAAGTCGAGATTATCGACCTCATAGGCCGCCCGCGGCGCGTCCAGCACCTGGATGAAGACAACCGCGTCGACCGAAACCGTCGCATTGTCCTTGGTGATGACGTCCTGATTGGGCACGTCGAGCACGCGCTCGCGCATGTTCATCTTGTAGCCGACCGTGTCGACAAATGGCATCAGGAAGTGGAGGCCGGGTTTGAGGGTTCGCGTGAAGCGTCCGAAACGCTCGACGGTAAATTCCTTGCCCTGCGGCACCGTTTTGATCACCGACGCGATGATGAACAGTGCCAGCAGGAAAAGGACACCAATACCGATCAATCCAAAGTCCATGCGAACCCCCAGTTTTTATGTTGAACCTCCCGCAGGGAGGCGGCCGGAAAGGCCTAGAGCTGGCCGAGAATGTGGTCGGCCGACGATACCTTGAATTCACCCGGCGCCTCGACATTGAGCTCGGCCACCACGCCATCCTTCACCAGGATGGAAAAACGCTGTGCCCGCACGCCCATGCCAAAGCCGGTGCCGTCCATTTCCAGGCCGACCGCCTTGGCGAACTCACCATTGCCGTCTGCCAACATCACGACATCATCACCGGCATTCTGGGACTTGCCCCAGGCGTCCATGACGAAGACATCATTGACCGACAGGCAGGCGATCGTGTCGACGCCCTTGGCGCGGATTTCAGCGGCCTTCTCGACAAAGCCCGGCAGGTGTTTGGCCGAACAGGTCGGCGTGAAGGCACCCGGCACCGCGAACAGGGCGACGGTCTTGCCGGCAAACACGTCATCCGTGCTCAGCTTGTTCGGGCCGTCCGCCGTCATGGTCATGAAGGTGGCGGCGGGAAGGCGATCTCCGACCGAAATGGTCATGGCAATTCTCCTGTGGATCAGTAATGGCGGGTATCCGCACGGCAAGATAGCGGGAACCCGGCTGGACGCATCCCCCATTTGGGGGGAACATGGCAGCCATGGCCCCTGCTAGTTCGACAGATGTGGACGAGACCTTCCTCGGCGGCAAGCTTTTGATTGCAACGCCGAGCATTGGCGATCCGCGCTTTGACCGCACCGTCATCGTGATGTGCGATCACAGCCCGGACCACGCGATGGGGATCGTCATCAACAAGCCGGCCGATGATCTGCGCCTGCCTGAATTGTTTGAGCAATTGGGCGTCGACGGTATCCGGCCCGCGCCCGACACGCCGGTGCTGATTGGCGGTCCGGTCGATCAGGATCGCGGCTTTGTGCTGCACACGCGGGACTATTCCAGCCTCGAAGCCACCCTGCCCGTCAGTCCGCGCATCGGCCTCACCGCGACCAAGGACGTGCTCGACGCGATTGCCTCATCGCACCCGCCGCGGCGCAGCCTTCTGGCGCTGGGCTATGCCGGCTGGGGTGCCGGACAGCTGGAACAGGAACTGGCCGCCAATGCCTGGCTGGTGATCGAGCTGGACGAGACCCTTGTCTTCGACACCGGCGATGCCGACAAATGGCAGCGGGCACTCGATCTGATCGGCGTCAGCCCCGAACACCTCTCCGCCCTTTCCGGTCACGCCTGACCGTCGCCCTCAGTCCGGACACCCATCATGGCTCCTCTAATCGTAGAAACCGGCGAGTTCGCCGGCTGGCGCATCTGGCCCGACGACCCGTTTGAACAGACAGCCGGACCCTTCCACATGCGGGTGGGCGCCGAGGGGCCTGAAATGGCGTTTCGCGCCGAACGCCGCCATCTCAACGGGATGGGCGCGGTTCATGGCGGCTGCCTGATGAGTTTTGCCGACTTCGCCCTGTTCGGCATCGCCCACGAAGCCCTCGCCCCGTCCGGCTATGGCGTCACCGTCGCCTTCACCTCCGAATTCATCGCCGGTGCCAGCGAAGGACAATTGATCGAGGCGCGCGGCGAGGTGTTACGGGCCGGCGGATCGCTGATTTTTGTGCGCGGGCTGATCACGGCCGACGGCACGCCCTGCCTGAACTTTTCCGGCACGTTGAAGCGTTTGCGCAGTCAGGCCTGAGCCGGAAGTGGCGGCAGAAAGCGGCCGCTGACGCCTTCGACAACGGCTTTCTCGGCCGCATCGGGTGCCAGCGCACCGGCATAGCGATAGCCCTGCGCGTATTGGCAGCCCATGGCGGCAAGCCGCTCTGCGGCGGCGGCATTCTCGATTCCTTCGGCGACCACTTTCATACCGAAATGCGTGGCCAGCTGAATCACCGACTTCACAACGGTCCCGGCGGCTTCATCACCCGCCATGGCACGGATGAAATAGCGGTCGATCTTGACCACGTCGAACGGCAGCATGTCGAGCCGGGCCAGCGAGGAATAGCCGGTGCCGAAATCATCAAGCGCCAGTGAGACGCCGCCGCCATTGAGGCGCTGCATGGCGGCTGCGGCCATATCCGGATCCTGCATGATCTCGGTTTCGGCGATCTCCAGCTTGAAGGCGCCGGCTGGAAGCTTCGCGTCCGAAACAACTTTCAGAAGGCCGGTCACGAACGCCGGATCAACCAGCTCGCTGACCGTTGCATTGGCGGAAATGAAAATGTTGTGGGCCGTCGGATGCGCCACCCGCCAGGACGACAGGTCGGCGGCGGCATGACCTCGCACTTTGGTGCTGATACGGTTGAGCAGGTCGAGCTCGCCGGCCATCACCAGGAAATCATCGGGGGCCAACACGCCAACGCCGGGCCGGTCCCAGCGAGCCAAGGCCTCAAAACCGGCCAGGCGTCCGGTGTCGAGGGCGATGATCGGCTGGTACCAGGCCAGGACTTCGCCATTGTCGACGCCATTGGCCAGCGCGTGTTCCTCGCCGATCCGGCCCGCCAGGTCGCGGGTTGCGCCGGCCGGAGTCATCAGGCCCTCAACCCGACCCGACCCGTTGCGGCGGCCGAGCAGGCGGACATAGGAAAGTTGACCACCGGCCCCGATCAGCCGGATACGCAGATCAACATGATCCTGCGCGATGGCGTCCGACAGGCGGATCTGATCGGCGGGACCGAGACGGTCGAGAAAGGCCTGCCAGTCCATCGTCGCGGCTTCGAGACCGAAGGCCGCGGCATCGCCGGTCAGGCGCACCTGGCCGATATCCGTGTCACAGGCAAACGCCACCGCGCCTGCGGCCCTGACGCCGGCTTCAAACCCCGTTTCGGTCATTGGCGCGGGTCGGTGGCGATGATGGCAAAACGGTCGTGGTCACGCCAATCGCCAGCAATGTTGAGAAAGGCGCGCGACCGACCCTCAAGCGTGAATCCGACCGATTCAAGCAAGGTGCGCGACGCGGTATTGGATGGCTGGCAGGCCGCTTCGACACGGTGCAACCGCAATTCGTCAAACGCGAAGGCCAGCATCCGGCGCACCGCGGCGCGGGTATGCCCCTTGCGGACATAGGGCGAGCCGATCCAATAACCGATATCGGCCGATTGCAGGACGCCGCGCCGGACATTGTTCAGATTGCAGGCCCCCAACAGAACGTCGTCACGCGATCGCACCACAAAGAAGGGATAACCCAGCCCGCCCTCTCGGTCGGCCTGATAGCGTTCGATACGGCGGCGGAAAGCGCCCTTGGACAGTTCGTCGCTGGTCCAGGCCGGTTCCCAGGGCTCGGTATGGGTCCGCGAGGCGCTGCGCAGCTTGGCCCAGTCTTCATAGTCAGACAGGGTCGGGGCTCGCAGCCTTATGCCCTGTCCGGTCAGGGTCTCGTCCCAGGAAGTTTCGCGCCAGACTGCCAAATTCCATCTCCAGGTCGGGGCGGATACTAGTCCGCCTTCTTGATCTTGTCGCCATCTTGCGATGGCGCGGTAAGTCGCAGCCGTCCGCGGCTGGCGTGCAGGGCGAGATACACCCCGATCAGGGCCAGCGCCAGACCATACCAGGTCAGGGCGTAACCCAAATGCTTGGCCGGCGGCGTCCGGCTCAGCGAAGGCGGCATGCCGGTATCGGCGCGGGCCCAGACCGGCAGCAAGCTGTCAGAGGGGATGCCAAGCGCCGCCGCCATCGCGTCTGCATCAAGGGTATACCACTGATTGGTATCCGGATCGTTTCGCGGACTGAAAACAGTACCGCCGGGTGGTGTTTCAATGCGCCAGCGCCGCGCCGTGACTTGCTGCGCCGACTGCAAGTCCTCGAACGCCACTTCAATCAGCAGGTAGCGATCCGGCGAACCGGCTTCGCAGGCCGGCGCCGGCATCAGGGCCAGCCGCATCCAGCCGGCACTCTCGCGCATGGTGTAAAACCGCAGCGTCTCGCCGGTCAGCGGCACCGGGCCGGTCACCGGCGGCGAGAAGACATCACCGCTTGGCGCACACAGGGCGTCGCGGAAGCTGACAGCGTCACCACGCGTCTGCCAAGCCGCTATCTGCTCGGACTTCCAGGCCATGCGCTGCATCTGCCAAGTGCCCAACCAGGCCAGCAAGGCGAGGCTGGCGATGGTGAAGACGGTGAGCAGCGGGAGCGGCCGGAAGCGGGGCATGTCGGTTGGTGTCCATCACCTGGGGCGGGGCCGGCAGCCGACCTCAATCGTCCAGCCGCGCCTCCTGGGCGTCATGCTGGAATTGCAGCGCAAACAGCAGCCCCTTGATCGGACGCAGGGTCACGATGCACGCGACCGGCACGAAGGGGAGCTGAAGCAGCGCGTGAACCCACCAGGCCGGGTGGAAAGCGGCCTCGACCAGGAGGAAGAGGACCATGGCCAGAAAGCCGACGATGAACAGGACAAAGACCGACGCCCCGTCGCCGACATCGGCACTTTCGAAATCAGCGCCGCAGACATCACAGCGCGGCGCGATTTTCAGGAGGCCGTCAAACATGGCCCCCTCCCCGCATTTCGGGCAGCGCCCCTGAAGGCCTGTCGAAAACGGGGAGGGTTTGTCCATGTCGATTATCAGCCCTGATAGACCACGTAGACGAAGGCGAACAGGAAGAGCCAGACCACGTCAACGAAGTGCCAGTACCAAGCGGCGGCTTCGAGACCGAAATGCTTCTTCGCGCTCATCTGGCCGGCCAGCAGGCGGAACAGGCAGACGGCGAGGAAGATGGTCCCGATCAGCACGTGCGCGCCGTGGAAGCCGGTCGCCATGAAGAAGGTCGAGCCATAGAGATTGCCGCCATCGGCCATCGAGAAGGCAAAGCCGGCTTCGGCATATTCGACGATCTGCAGGGCGGTGAAACAGGCCCCCAGGATCACTGTGACGATCAGGCCGTTGATGGCGCCCTTGCGGTCATCATGCTGCAGGGCGTGGTGGGCCCAGGTGACCGTGGTGCCCGAGAGCAGCAGGATCAGCGTGTTCATCAGCGGGATGTGCCAGGGATTGAAGGTCTCGACCCCGGCCGGCGGCCAGGTGGCCAGCGCCGGATCAATGCGGACATCGTGGAAGATGGCGTATTCGAAGAAGGCCCAGAACCAGGCCACGAAGAACATGACTTCCGAGGCGATGAACAGGATCATGCCATAGCGCATGCCGATATCGACAACGGCCGTATGGTCGCCGCGCTTGGACTCTTTGATCATGTCGCCCCACCAGCCGATCATCGTCCAGATGACGATGGCGAAGCCGAGTGCGAGGCCGCCCCAGGAACCTTCCGCATACATGAAGGCGACCGGATGTTCGGCGTGGACCAGGCCGGCCATGTTGCCGACGGCACCGATGGCCAGAAGGAAGGCGCCCACCGAGCCCACAAACGGCCACGGGCTCGGGTCAACCAGGTGGTAGTCGTGTTTGGCAGCATGCCCAGCCATCGCGAATCTCCTGCGATCTCAAATCAGCGAAGTGTGCCCCTGATACGCGGCACACCTGAAAGGTTCAATGCTAAGGCGCGGCGTCGGCGTTGGCCGAGGCCCCGTCTTGGGACTCAAAAAACGTATAGGACAAGGTGATCGAAGCGACATCATCCATGCGCTGTTCTTCATCAATCAGCGGATCGACGAAAAACAGGACCGGCATCTCGATGCTCTCGCCCGGCTGCAATGTCTGCTCGGTGAAGCAGAAACATTCCAGTTTCGAAAAATAGGCCGCCGCCTTGTAGGGCGCGACATTATAGGTCGCCACACCGGTCACCGGCTGGCTGGAATTATTCGTCGCCGTGTAATAGGCGAGCGCGGTTTCGCCGACCCGCACCGTGATCGAACGCTGCGCCGGCTCGAAGCTCCAGGGCAGGTTGCGATTGGTGTTGGCGTCGAAATAGACAGTGACTTCACGGTCCAGGATCTCGCCGGCCTCGCCGACCGCGACCTGGGTCGTGCCGCCATAACCCGTGACCTTGCAGAACAGGTCGTAAAGCGGCACCGCGGCATAGGCCGCACCGACCATCAGCGCTGCGGTCAGTGCTGCAAAGACGGCGACGCGCGCATTCTTGTTCAGCGGACGGCGGATCATGCTCCCGCCCCCGTCGCGATATTCTCGCTCAGGCGCACCACGGTGATCGCAAAGACAGCGACCATGAACGCAACCAGCGACCAGGCGATCACGACATTGCGTTTCTTGCGGGCGGCTTCCTGCTCCGGCGTCAGCTTGAGGCTCTCGCCGGTCGGCTGACCTTCGCGGGCACTCGTCAGAT
Source organism: Maricaulis sp. W15 (assembly GCF_001924955.1). NCBI lineage: Bacteria > Pseudomonadati > Pseudomonadota > Alphaproteobacteria > Maricaulales > Maricaulaceae > Maricaulis > Maricaulis sp. W15. The sequence continues at coordinate 118,245 of NZ_LQXG01000002.1, forward strand.
GATTGTCTTGCGTCATGGGCTCACTCCGGGAATGGCCACATATGCACCAAATGCATGCTCAACAATCAATGCGGCAAATAGCACCGTGAGGTAACCGATGGAGTAGGCGAACAGGTCACGCGCCGCCTTGTCGCCGGCGCGGACGGCATAAAGCGCGCCTTCTTCCGCCGAGCCCGCCTCGCCGGCGCGTGAGCGGAAGATCCGCCAGGCCAGCAGCAGGAAGAGCGCGCCGCCGCCAACCGAGGTTGCGCCATAGACAGCGCCGCCCAGCCCGGTCAGCACCGGTGCGCCGGCGAAGATCACCAGCACAACGGAATAGAGCAGGATTTGCAGCCGGGTCGATTTGGCGCCCTTGGCGACCGGCATCATCGGCACATTGGCCGCGGCATAGTCGCCGGACTTGTAGAGCGCCAGCGCCCAGGAATGCGGCGGTGTCCACAAAAAGATGATCATGAAGAGGATGACCGCATCGAGCGAAATCTCGCCCGTCACCGCGACCCAGCCGATCATCGGCGGGAAGGCGCCGGCCGCGCCGCCAATCACGATATTCTGCGGCGTCGAGCGCTTGAGGATCATCGTGTAGATGACGGCATAGAAGAAGATCGAGAAGGCCAGCAGGCCGGCCGCGAGATAATTGCTCGCCAGCGCCATCAGCAGCACCGACAGGATCGCGGCAACAACACCAAAACCATAGGCATTGGCCACCGAGACCACGCCGCGCGGGATCGGACGCTTGCGCGTGCGCTGCATGGTGGCATCGATATCGGCGTCATAGGCCATGTTCAACGCGCCCGCCGCGCCGGCACCGACGGCCAGGCAGAGGATGGACATGAAGGCCAGGAAGGGATCGGCATCGACCGGTGCCGCGATGAGGCCGGCAAAGGCAGTGAAGACGACCAGCGTCATCACCCGCGGTTTCATCAGGTCAAAATAGTCGCGGGGCGAGGCTGTCGAAACAGCCTCGCCCTCTGCGCGATGGTCGCTTGGGGTCACGATGGTGTCCAAGTGTCCGTCCTATTTGATCTTCGGCAGTTCCGAGAACTGGTGGAAGGGCGGCGGTGAGGACAGGGTCCACTCCAGCGTGGTTGCGCCTTCACCCCACGGATTGGCCTCAGCCTTGCGACGACGGATGATCGCATCGATCAGCACGGCGAAGAACAGCACCATGCCGACCAGCATGATCAGATAACCGATCGAGGAGACATAGTTCCACAGCGCGAAACCGTCGGCGTAGTCGACATAACGGCGCGGCATGCCCTGCAGACCCAGGAAGTGCTGCGGGAAGAAGATCACATTGGCGCCGATGAAGAAGAAGAAGAACTGCGCCCGGGCCATCCAGGAATTGTACTTCACGCCGAAAATTTTCTCGAACCAGTAGTACCAGCCGGCAAAGATCGCGAACACCGCACCCAGCGACAGCACGTAGTGGAAGTGGGCCACGACGTAATAAGTGTCGTGCAGGGGCTGGTCGACGCCGGCATTGGCCAGCACCACACCGGTCACACCACCCACGGTGAACAGGAAGATGAAGCCGATCGCCCACATCATCGGGGTCCGGAATTCCATCGAGCCGCCCCACATGGTGGCGATCCAGGAGAAGATCTTGATGCCCGTTGGCACCGCGATGACCATGGTCGCAGCCACGAAATAGGCCTTCAGATCAACCGGCATGCCGACGGTGTACATGTGGTGCGCCCACACGATGAAGCCGATGAAGCCGATTGCCACCATCGCATAGGCCATCCCGAGATAGCCGAAGATCGGTTTGCGCGAGAAGGTCGAGACGATGTGCGAGATGATGCCGAAACCGGGCAGGATGAGGATGTAGACTTCCGGGTGACCGAAGAACCAGAACAGGTGCTGATACATCACCGGGTCGCCGCCGCCTTCCGGCGCGAAGAAGGCCGTGCCGAAATTACGGTCGGTCAGCAGCATGGTCAGGGCGCCGGCCAGAACCGGCAGCGACAGCAGCAGCAGGAAGACCGTCACCAGCACCGACCACACGAATAGCGGCATCTTGTGGATGGTCATGCCCGGTGCGCGCATGTTGAAGATCGTGGTGATGAAGTTGATGGCACCGAGGATCGACGAGATACCGGCAATGTGCAGCGACAGGATCAGAAGATCCATTGCCGGACCATTATGGCCGGAGGTCGAGAGCGGCGGGTAGAGCACCCAGCCGCCGCCAAAGCCCAAGTCGGCACCGGCACCCGGCACGAACATCGACATCAGGGCCAGCGCGAACGAGGCCGGCAGCAGCCAGAAGGAGATGTTGTTCATGCGCGGGAAGGCCATGTCGGGCGCGCCGATCATCAGCGGCACGAACCAGTTGCCGAAACCACCGATCATCGCCGGCATGACCATGAAGAAGATCATGATCAGGGCGTGCATCGTGGTCACGACGTTATAATTGTGGGCATTGCCGAAAATGGCACCCCAGCCGGTATCCTCACCCGTGAAGACCTGGAGACCCGGCTCCATCAATTCCCAGCGGATCAGGCCGGACAGGCCACCACCGATGATCCCCGCGAAGATCGCGAAGACCAGGTACATCGTGCCGATGTCCTTGTGGTTGGTGGACAGCACCCAGCGGCGCCAGTCCCACATGCTGGGAGTGTGATCGTCGTGCGTTGCGGCGTCAGCAGACATGGTTCAGCCCATCCCTAGTCGAGTTGCGCCAGGCGCGTTTCCCGCGCGGCAGTGTATTGAGCAATGATCGCGTCAGCGGCCTCGGAGTATTCGTCCTCGGCCTTGGCCGCGATCCAGGCGTCGAAGACGTCCTGGGGAACGACATGCACTTCGATCGGCATGAAAGCATGGCGCAGACCGCACAGCTCCGAGCACTGACCGTAGTAGACGCCTTCCTGCGTCGCCTGGAACCAGGCTTCGTTGATGCGGCCCGGAATGGCGTCCATCTTGGTGCCGAAAGCCGGCATGGCCCAGTTGTGGATCACGTCCGAGGCCGTCACCTGCAGGCGGACCGTCGCATTGACCGGCACCACCAGCGGATAGTCGACCGACAGATTGCGCAGCTGACCCGGCTGGAGGTCCTCTTCCTCGACCATGTTCGAGAAATATTCCGCAACCTCATGGTCGGGATACTCATAGGACCAGTTCCACTGATTGCCGGTTGCCTTCAGCGTGAAGTCGATTTCCGGCGGGATCTCGTCCTGCATGTAGAGCAGCGGGAAGGACGGGATCGCGATCCCGATCAGGATCAGCACCGGCACGGCCGTCCAGACGACTTCGAGCAGCGTGTTGTGGCTGTTCTTGGAAGGCGTCGGATTGGTCTTCCGGTTGTAGCGGATCATGACGTAGATCAGCAGGCCCATCACGAAAAGCGTGATCACGGTGATCAACACCAGCAGGATGTTATGGAAGGAGACGACCTCCTCCATGATTGGCGTCACGGCAGGCTGAAAGCCCAGCGCTCCGTCAGTCGGCTGGCCGGGCGTGGCGAACGCGCCGGCGGCGAAAGTCGTCCAAGTGAGCGCAAGTGCGGTCAGGAATCGCATGGCTTCCCCATACAAGTCAGGCATTAAGGCGGGAATCCCCCACCGATGGCGGCGGAATATAGAGACCGTCTCCTGCCCTGTCAGGCCATCAACGGCATTTTTTCTCGTGTCATTCACACTGGGCGCCGCCTTACAGGAGAAAACCCGTCTGTAAAAGGCCGCATGCCCAGCTCGCGAAGTTATGATCACCGGTTATTTCCTTCTGAGCTTATCATGGAGCGGTTCACAGCAACGGAAAGGAGCGACCGATGCGTCTATTCGTCTCACTCGCCGCCCTGATGGTTTGTATGAGTACCGGCCCTGCCGACGCCCAGCTTCTGGTGCTCGGGCGTTCACCGGCCGCCACCTGTTACGACCACGCCCTTCACCAGCGTGACGACACGGCGTCCCTTCGTGACTGCGACATGGCGATGCAGGACATCCGTGTCACGCGCCGTGATCGAGCTGCGACTTTGGTCAATCGCGGCATATTGAACATTCATCGCGGCCGCGCCACGGACGCCATTGCCGACTTCGACGCGGCACAACGCATGGACATAATCCCCACCGCAGTGCTCGCCGTGAACCGGTCGAGCGCGCTCATTCGCCTCGGCCGGTATCAGGAAGCGGTCGCTGAAGCGGATATTGCGATCCGGGGCCGCGGCGACAGCGAGGCCGATGCTTGGTTCAACCGGGGCGTCGCACTGGAAGCACTCGGAGAGCTGGCTGCGGCCTATGATTCCTATCGGCAGGCTCGCCATTTGCGGCCCGGTTGGCAGCAACCGGACGCCGAGCTTGCCCGGTTCCGCGTCAATTCACGCTGACCGGGAGCGGAAACCGGCCGCGTTGACTGCCCGGACTGCAGGGCGGTGTGTTCACCCCCGGGGCTGCCTCGACTATGTATGATGTCGAGAAACCCCCGGGAGTGCGCGCATCATGTCCGATGATCCGATCAGCCAGTTCGATTTTGATGCCGATAGCGTGCAGCCGATTCTGCATGACGCCCTGCGCGGCGCCGATGACGGGGAACTCTTCCTTGAGACCGAGGTCGCCGAATCACTCGTCTTCGACGATGGCCGCCTGAAAGCCGCCAACCTCGATTCGTCGCGCGGCTTCGGCCTGCGCTGCGTGGCTGGCGAGGCCTTTGGCTATGCCCACTCCTCCGATCCCAGCCTGGACGCGGTCAAACGCGCTGCCGAAGCGGCCGCTGCAGTCAAGCGCGGCCATGCCGGCGTGCTGGCACCACCACCCGCCGGCACCAATCGCAAACTCTATGACGCGATCGACCCGGTCGCCCGCCCCGGTTTCGAGACCAAGGCCGCCTTGCTGCAGGAAATCGACGCCTATTGCCGGACCAAGGACGCCAGTGTGGTCCAGGTCTCGGCCTCGATCGCCGGCGCCAAACGCTCGGTGTCGATCCTGCGCGCCGATGGTGATCTGAAAACCGACATCCGCCCCCTGGTCCGCCTCAACGTCTCGGTGACGGTCGAGCGCAAGGGTCGCCGCGAAACCGGCTCGGCCGGCGCTGGCGGGCGCGCCGAATTTGATCGCTGGATCACGCCGGATGCCTGGAAACCCCTGGCCGACGAGGCGCTGCGCATTGCCCGGGTCAATCTGGACGCAGTGGACGCACCCGCCGGCGTGTTTGATGTCGTGCTTGGCTCCGGCTGGCCAGCAGTATTGCTGCACGAAGCTGTCGGCCACGGGCTGGAAGGCGATTTCAACCGCAAGGGCTCATCCGCCTTTGCCGGCCGCATGGGCCAGCAGGTCGCCGCCAAGGGTGTCACCGTGATCGATGACGGCACCATGCCGGAACGGCGCGGTTCGTTGACCATTGATGATGAAGGCACGCCGACCGAACGCTCGGTCCTGATCGAGGACGGCATCCTGACCGGCTATATGCAGGACCGCATGAATGCCCGCCTGATGGGTCAGACGCCGACCGGCAATGGTCGTCGCCAATCCTATGCCCATCCGCCGCTGCCGCGCATGACCAACACCTACATGCTGGCCGGTCAGCACAAGCGCGAGGAAATGGTCGAAAGTCTGAAGGACGGCATCTATGCCGTGAATTTCGGCGGCGGCCAGGTCGACATCACCTCCGGCAAATTCGTCTTCCAGTGCACCGAGGCCTATCGCGTCCAGGACGGCAAGATCGTGGCACCGGTCAAGGGCGCGACGCTGATCGGCGACGGTCCGACCGCCCTCACCCAGATCACCATGATCGGCGATGATTTCGAAATGGATCCGGGCGTCGGCGTCTGCGGCAAGGCCGGCCAGGGCGTGCCGGTCGGCGTTGGCCAGCCAAGCCTGAAAATTTCCGGCCTGACGGTCGGTGGTTCAGGCGGCTGAAAGGGCTGATTTCGGACCTGACCAAAATTTCATATCCGATTTATTACAAGACCAGCGCGGACCCGGCGCGATAATAAACCGAACCTGTTCAATGACTTGTCGAGAGGCGCATCCCGACTGAGCAGGTGCGGCATAACGGGTCTGTGACCAACCTTACGGAAGCTTACCTAGCGCCACCGGCGCGTCACCCCTAGAGCACGGCATCGGGGAGTTGGGCAGGTACAAAGCGTAGGGACATTATGCGAGGGATTTTATTGAACGGGGCCGCCGGTATTTTTATCGGTGCGTTCTTGAGCACGCCTGTATTGGCCATACAGGACGCGCCGGCCACCGGCAGCGCAACACAGGTGCAGACCGAGGCTGGCGTCGCCGCCTATCAGCCGGGATTTTTCACGGATTACGCGCCGGTCACGGCGCTGGACATGGTGTCGCGGGTTCCGGGCTTCGGCCTGTCGAACGGCGATACCAGCCGCCGCGGGCTGGGCGATGCCTTCGGCAATCTTCTGATCAACGGACGACGTCCGTCCAACAAGTCGCTGTCTCTGGAGACGGTGCTGCAGCGTATTCCGGTCGATGATGTCGAACGCATCGAGCTGATCCAGGAAGCCCTGCCGCAATATGACATGCGCGGCCATTCGCGGCTGGTGAATGTGGTTTTGCGCGAAGGTGCCGGCCGGTCCGGTTCCTGGGATGCGCGCCTGCAAGTCTCCGACAGCGGACGGCTGGGCCCGCGCATCATCGCCTCCTACACGACACCGGTCGGCCCGACCGAAATGACCTTCGGTCTCGATACCGGCATGAGCGGCAATCGCCTGCGTCGCCGGGAATCCCGGCACGATGCCAGCGGCGTCGAATTTGCCCGTGGATCCGACAATGATCAGCGCCAGTATGAAGAGTTCGCGCCGAGCTGGTCCATGAATTGGGACATCAACGACAACTCGCGCCTGCGCATGGATGCCCGCGCCAATTTGTGGACCTGGCACCGGGTGCGCTTTGCCGAGTATCACAGCGTCTCCGGCGCGACGCTCACCCCGCACCGGCTCGAGCACAACGAGACCGAAAACCATGGCAGCCTGTATTCGGGAACCCTCTCCTACCAGCGTGACCTGAACGAAGAGATTTCCCTGGAAACCATGCTTCTGGCCACCCGGGAACGCTGGGAAGACGGGCCGGAAGCCTACGAGAATTACGACCCGGTATCCGGCTTCACCGATTCGATCATCGTCAGTGCCGGCGCGGAAATGGAAGAAACCGCCCTTCGCCAGACCCTGTCCTGGGACCCCAATGACCGCCACTCCCTGGAGTTCGGGGGCGAGCACGCCAGCAATTCCCGCGAAACCCATCTCGCGCTATCCGAGAATGATGGCACGACCATCACGCCGATCGACCTGCCGGTCGCCGAGACCCGGGTCGAGGAAAGCCGCAGTGAAATCTTCGCCAACCATGTCTGGCAGATCAATGACCGCTTCAGCCTCGAGAGCGGGTTGCGCTATGAATTTTCGGAAATCGCCCAGACCGGCGACGCCCAGCAGACCCGTTCCTTCACCTATCCCAAGCCGAGCGTGACGCTGAACTACCGCTCCGACGACCGTAACCGCTTTCGTTTCACCGGCCGCCGCGATGTCGATCAGCTGGATTTCGGCAAGTTCGCCTCTTCGGTCGATGTCACCGACAACAACTCCACCCTCGGCAATCCGGACTATGTGCCGCAACGCACATGGACGCTGGAAGGCGAGTGGGAGCGACGCTTCGGCGATGCCGGCTCCTTCTCGCTGCAGATCGGCTATGACTGGGTCGAGGATCTCGACGGCTGGGTCTCCATCGTCACCCCGACCGGCGTTTTCGACGCGCCGGGCAATATCGGCGACGGCACCAATCTGCGCGTGACCGGCAATCTGACCACGCCGCTCGACGCGCTGGGTATCAATAACGCGGTACTGGATGTCTTCCTCGAATGGTACGACACCAATGTCGAGGACCCGCTCACGGGCGAGAACCGTCAATGGTCCGGCACGCGGGAGTGGGAGTTGCGGCTCGACTATCGCCAGACCTTCCCACAAAGCCAGATGGCCTGGGGCTGGGACTATTTCTGGCTCTCCGACGGGGAAGTGCACCGGTCGCGGGAATTCCAGCACCACGACAATACCGATGGTGACCTGGACATTTATGTCGAGACCACCCGCTTCTTCGGCGTCACGCTCCGCGCCCAGGTCGATGCGGTATTCAATACCGGCGATGACCGCCAGCGCATCTTCTATGACGGATCGCGTGCCAGCGGCATCATCGACGGGATCGACTATCGCAATACCTCGATGGGTCGCTCCTTCCAGATCAGTGCCCGCAGCACGTTCTGACGATCAGGCGCCGACAGCTTGCTGTCGGCGCCGATCACATTGAGGAGAGCGGACCCGGGAATGATGGCGAAGCCGCCGAGCCACCGCTAACGTGTTGAAAGGCCCGGCTCGAACCATCCGCGTTCGCGCTGTCATCCTGCGCCGGTTGGGGGCTGCCTGCGCATTGCGGCCGAACACACAGGGGTAGGCATGACGACCAAAACCGACACAATCGCCAACACGACCCGCGCATCCGTCCGCGCACTCTGCCTCGCCGGCAGCATGCTGGCCCTGACGGCCACCATGACCGGTCCCGGCAACGCCCAGTCGCGGATCGAATTGCAACGCGCACCCAGCGGCCATCTTCTGCTCCCGGTGACACTGGAAGGTGGTGATCCGCTCACCTTCATCCTCGATACCGGCGCCAGCAATACGGCGATTGCCCAGCCTGTGGCCGAAGCCATCGGCTTTGTCTCACAGTGGGAAAGTTATGATCTCGTCCAGTCGCTCAATGCCCGTTTCGATGCCGAGCGGCACGACATCGCACAGCTTGGCATTCCCGGCGCGCCACCGGTCGGGCTGAACAGCGTCGTGATCCCGGTTCCGGCCGACCATCCCCTGCCCGTCGCCGGCCTGCTCGGTGCCGACGCGATCCTGTCCGACCGCTACGAGATCGATGTCGACGACCTCGCCCTCATTCTCGACAGCGCCGCCGCGGAGCATCCGGACGGACAGGTCGAACGGCGCGGCCTGTTGATCGGCGAGGCGCGCCTGCGCCGCCGTTCCGCGCCGGTCCATGTCATCATTGATACCGGCAGCTCCCATACGCTGATCAACCGGCAACTGCGCCGCCATCTTTATGACCCCGGCATCCAGTTCAATTTCGACATCCATGTCAGCGGTATCGAGGATGCCGACGGCGAGGAGGCACGACCGGTCATGCTGCGCCAACTCCAGATCGGCGGCCTGTGCGTGGAACGCTCCGCGGCGCTGCAATCCGACCTCGATGTCTTCGACGCGCTGGGCTGGGCCGACGAACCGGCCATGGTGATCGGCATGGACACGCTGCGCCACGCCCGCATCCGCATCGACCGGACCACCGGCACCTTCGAGATCTCCGGCACGACCGAGGACACGCAATGTCATGGCCGTCGGGTCCAGACGCCCGGACTCTAGAGCCAGCCCCTGCAACGCAAAGAAATAGGCCGCGGAACACAGGTTCCGCGGCCTTTCTCATTCTTTGGGCGTCCGGATCGACTAGCGATCCACTGACGGCCCTCCGGCTTCGGTTTCGGTCGTTTGCGCGACCACCTTGGTCGCATCGGCACCGGCCATCAGCCATTTGATGATCGGCGAGATGAGCAGCATCACGAGGGCGATCCCCATGCCGATCAGGCCGACATTCGAATAGACCTCGACATAGCCCGCCTTCGCAGCCGCGACGTCGGTCAGCTGACCGCCGATCGTTTCTGCACCGGTCGAGGAGGCGATGATGCCGGCCAGGAAGTTGGACAGGCCGGAATAGAGGAACCAGGCCCCCATCGTCATGCCGACCACCTGCGGCGGTGCCAGCTTGGTCACGGCGGACAGGCCGACCGGCGATACCATCAGCTCACCCATGGTGTGTATCCAGTAGATGAGGAAGATGAAGTAGACCGCCGTCAGACCGGTTGCGCCACTCACACCCATGCCACCGACCAGCGTGTAGAAGCCCAGCCCGGCCATGAAGACACCGAGCGCAAACTTGACCGGTGTGGACGGGTTCCAGCCCTTCTTGGCCAGGGCGATCCACAACCACGCCACCAGCGGCGCGAAGATGAAGATGAAGCCGGCATTGAGCGACTGGAAGACCGGCGCCGGAACGGACCAGCCGAACATGGTGCGGTCGACCAAGCGGTCGGTGAACAGGTTCAGCGAGGAGCCGGCCTGCTCGAACAGGGCCCAGAACGGGATCTGGGCGAGCACGAAATAGATCGCCGCGAACATCTTCTTGCGCTCATCACCCTGTGTCTTGGTAACCGCATAGGCGATCAGGACGAGGAACATGATGATGCCAAGCCAGCCCGCGACATCCGCGAACATGTCAGGAAATTTCACGATCGCCATCGACACCAGGATGATGGCGATACCGGCGGCGTAGCAGGCCCATTCGACGTTCAGGAAGCCGAGGACCTTTTCCTTCAGCTTGGCCGGGTTCGGCGGCTCGGCGCGGCCTTCCAGCCAGGGCTGGAAGAAGAGGAAGGTCAAAAGACCGGCCAGCATGCCGATACCGGCAAGCCCGAAGCCCCAGGCCCAGCCCCAGTAAATCCCGATGATGCCGACCGAGAAGGAGGCCAGGAAGGAACCGAGATTGATGCCCATGTAGAAGATCGTGAAACCGGAGTCGCGACGCGTATCGCCAAGCCCGTAGAGCGAACCGACAATCGTCGAGATATTGGCTTTCAGGAAGCCGACGCCGGCAATGATGAAGGCCAGGGCCAGATAGAGGATGTTGACGAAGAGCTCTTCACGCTCGACCCGCGTCATGTCCGACGAGAACGGCATTTCAGCCGGGAGGCCAACCACATCCGGCTCGGCCACCTGTAGCAGCGTGCCGCTGTCCGCGAAACTGATCTGCGACACAGCACCATCGGCTGCGATCACGATCTGGTTCGCATCGCCACCCCGACCATCAAGCGTCAGCTCGTATTCAGCGCCCTGATAGTCGAAGACTTCGCGCGAACCGCTGCCCTCGAAGGCCATCAAGCCGTGGCCGATGACCAGCAGGATGGCGCCATAGGTCACCGCTTTTCGCTGCCCGAGATAACGATCCGCCAGCGTGCCGCCGATGATCGTCATGATGTAAACGAGCGCGGTATAGGCGCCGTACATGATGCCCGAACGCTCATCCGAGAACAGGAAGTGCTGTGTCAGGTAAATGATCAGCAGGCCGCGCATTCCGTAATAGGAAAAGCGCTCCCACATCTCGGTCAGGAACAGGATGGCCAGCCCTTTCGGATGTCCGAAGAAGGAGGTGTCCTTGTTTTCATTGTTGGGTGCATTACCCGGCGTTGCGGTGGTGTCCGTCACGCGTCTCTCCCCAGTACCCGCCCCACGCGGGCTTTAAATCAAGCGCGCAATTGACCACGCGCAGGGGGAAGGCTCAAGCCTCTGGCTCGGCCTGTTGCATGGGAGCGCTACACATTTGGGTGTGCGGCGTTCATCCGGGGACGGAAGATGCCCTGAGTCCTAGTAGGCGCACTCGGTGAAGACCGGCTCGATCGAGCCACCCCACTCGCCCTTGAAACGCTCGACCAAGCCCTCGGCCCGTGTCACGCCAGTGCGGGCAATCTCGTCGAGATCATCGAGGAAGAGCGTCTCGCTCTCGCCATGACCATTCATGCGGGCACGGGCGCGCAGGCCGGTGCGGGCAATGGCCAGCGCTTCTCGGGCAATGTCCTGCAGCGTGCCATCGCGGAAGGGCGTGTGCAGACCGGTCTTGGCGGCGCCGATGCGCAGCGCATTGCGCTCGGCTTCGGTCCAGTCCTTCACGAGGTCCCAGGCGGCATCGAGCGCCGTGTTGTCGTAGAGCAAGCCGACCCAGAAGGCCGGCAGGGCGCACAGCGTGTTCCATGGCCCTGAATCAGCGCCGCGCATCTCGAGGAAGGTCTTCAGCCGCACTTCCGGGAAGACGGTCGAGAGATGGTCTTCCCAATCGCTGATCACCGGTTTTTCGCCGGGCACCACATCGAGCTTGCCGTCGAGGAAGTCGCGGAAGGACTTGCCGGTGGCGTCGCGGTATTCGCCGCCGCGCTTGACGAAATACATCGGCACGTCGAGCGCCCAGTCGCGGTATTGCTCATAGCCGAAGCCCTCGTCGAAGACGAAGGGCAGCATGCCGGTGCGGTTATTGTCGGTATCGGTCCAGACATGGGCCCGGTAGGACAGGAAGCCGTGCAGCCCGCCATCCTTGAAGGGCGAATTGGCAAACAGCGCCGTGGCCAGCGGCTGCAGGGCCAGCGAGACCCGGAACTTCTTGGCCATGTCGGCTTCGGTCGAGAAATCCAGATTGGTCTGCACGGTGCAGGAGCGGAACATCATCTGATGCCCCATCGTGCCGACTTTCGGCATATAGGCCTTCATCAGCCCGTAGCGGGCCTTGGGCATCATCGGCGTCTCTTCCAGCGACCATTTCGGCGAAAAGCCGAGGCCGAGGAAACCGGCGCCGATCTCATCGGCGACCTCGCGCACTTCGCGGAGATGCAAATTCACCTCGGCACAGGTCTGGTGGATGGTTTCCAGCGGCGCGCCGGACAATTCGAACTGTCCGCCCGGCTCCAGCGTGATCGAGGCGCCGTCGCGTTTCAGGGCAATCAACTCGCCACCCTCGCGCACCGGCTGCCAGCCGAACCGCTCCAGGCCCGACAGCATTTTCTCGACGCTCGGCCCGTCCGCGCGGAAGGCCAGCGGCGTATGATCGCCCAGGGCAAAACCGAATTTCTCGTGCTCGGTACCGATGCGGAAGGCCGTTTCAGGCTTCTCGCCGGCCGCAAAATAGGCCGTCAGCTGGTCGAGGCTTTCAATGGGAGCACCTTCGCCGCCCGAATTATACGTGCCGCTCATGCCAAGCGCCCCCGCCGTTTGAAAATGTCCGCAACAGATATGGGGGCACTGCGTCTTGAACAAGGGCAAGACGCTGAGATTCACGGCGTTGTGACGCGGCTGGTCCGGCTAACGCCAATCCCCGCAAGCGCTCTGCCAGATCGTCAAAGCTGCAATCGCTGCAGTTTCGGCCCGCAATATCCGCGGCCCAAGCGTCACCGGGATGACATGATCGAGGGCGCGCAGGCGCTCGCGCTCGGCGGGTGAGAAACCGCCCTCGGGGCCGATCAGGATGGCGGCAGGTCGGCCGCCAACGCCGTCGAGGGTCGTCGCCATCGGCTGGCCGCGACCGCGGGCGCCACCCCAAGCCTCGTCGGCATCGTCGCCACTTTCATCACAGAAGATGATCTCCCGGTCGGCGGGCCAAGCGTCGAGGACCTTGTCCAGCTTTTCAACATCGCGGATCTCCGGCAGGTCGAGACGTTCGGTCTGTTCGGCGGCCTCCTTGGCGATGGCCTGCAAGCGGTCGAACCTGATGCGGTCGGACTGGGTGCGTGCGGTGGTGACCGGACAGATCGCGGCGACGCCGAGCTCGGTCGCCTTCTCGATAATGAGCTCGGTCTTGGTCCGTTTGACCGGGGCAAAGAGCAGCCAGAGATCGGGCACGCCAAGCTGCGGTCTTGTCTGTTCGCCGACGGTCAATGCCGCCGCCTTTTTCGACGCGTGGGCGATGACTGCCGACCATTCCCCATCCGTGCCATTGAAGACGCGCACAACGTCGCCCTCGCCGCGGCGCATGACATTGATCAGATAATGCGCGTCCTCGCGCGACAGCGGCACGGCAGCGCCGACGCTGAGCGGCACATCGAGGAAAAGGCGGGGATCAGTCGACATCACACCGCTTTGACGGCGCGCACCCGCGACGTCAAGTCCCGCTGCCCGATACGCATTCCCGCCTTGAATTGGCCCTCAGGCTTTGCCAAACACCTTTGATGCAACTGAATTTCGACCGGCGAGTCGCCGACAGCCTGCCAACATCCTGGGTCGACCGCGCGCCGCTGGCGCTGCGTCCCTATCTGCGCCTCGCCCGTTATGACCGGCCGATCGGCTTCTGGCTGCTCGCCTTGCCGTGCTGGATGGGATTGATGCTCGCGCGGATCGGCGACGGCATTGCCGGTTACGACATCTGGCTGGCCGTCCTGTTCGGTATCGGCGCCGTTGCCATGCGCGGCGCCGGCTGCACCTATAACGACATCATCGATCGCGATCTCGACGCCCGCGTCGCCCGCACCGCCGACCGGCCGCTGGCGGCGGGCACGGTGAGCCTGAAACAGGCCTGGGCCTTCCTCGGCGGACAAGCCCTGGTCGGCCTGATTGTTCTGGTGCAATTACCTCTGATCGCCATTTTGGTCGGCCTCGCCTCGCTGCTGCTGGTCGCCGCCTATCCGTTCATGAAACGCATCACCTGGTGGCCGCAGGCCTGGCTGGGCCTGACCTTCAACTGGGGCGTCCCGGTCGCCTATACCGCCGCCACCGGCCGCATCGATCCGGCCATGCTGGTGCTCTATGTCGCCTGCGTGTTCTGGACGCTGGGTTATGACACGATCTATGCCCACCAGGACTCCGAGGACGATGCCCTCGTTGGCGTCAAATCGACCGCGCGCCTGTTCGGCGAAAGCTCGCAATACTGGGTCGCCGGCTTTTACGGCACCCATGCCATCCTGGTCGCGCTGGCAATCTGGCTGAGCCAGGCCTCGCCCTGGATCGTCATCCCCTTCACCCTCTACACCGCCCACCTGTTCAACCAGGTGCGTCGGCTCGACATCGAGGATGGCGGGCGCTGCCTGGCCCTGTTCAAGGCCAATCGGACGACCGGCCTAATGCTGGTTGCAACCTTTGCGACCGGCGCCCTGTTGACCGGATTAGCGATTTGACGTCAGGCCGGTGCGCTGGCTTGATGAAAGCGTGCGGCCCCGGGCGGCATAATCGTTCAGGATGCGTGTTATGATATCAGCGTTTCGCAGCCTCGCCGGGTTCGCCCTCCTCCTCTGTGCCGGCCTGTGTGCGGGGCCCGTCATGGCCCAGCCCGCCACCGATGACGGGTTGCACATTCCGCTGCGCTATGAGCGGCTGGACAATGGCCTGCGGGTGGTCCTGGCCGAGGATCACACCGTGCCGACCGCGACCGTGGCCGTCTATTACGGCGTCGGCTACCGCAATGAACCGCGCGGCATGACCGGCTTTGCCCACCTGTTCGAACATCTTTTCTTCGCCGGGTCGGACAATCTGCCGGAACCGGTCTTCTACTACTATATCTCCAATATGGGCGGCATCGCCAACGGCTCGACGCGACTGGATTTCACCAATTATTTCGGCGTGGTGCCGGCCAATGCCCTGGATGCCTATCTGTGGGCCGAGGCCGACCGGATGGCAACGCCGACGATCAACCTCCAGAACTTCCAGCGCGAGCGCGATGTCGTGCGCAACGAGATTTTCGTCAATGTCATCAACCAGCCCTATGGCGACTGGACCTGGATCGACCTGCCGATGGTGGCCAATGAAAATTGGCACAATGCGCATAATTTCTACGGCGATCTGAGCGATCTCGACGCGGCCACAGTCGCTGACGCGCGCGCCTTCTTCGAACAGTATTACACCCCGCGCAACGCGGTGCTGGTGGTGGCTGGCAGTTTCGACAGCGATGACACGCTGGCCACGATCAACCGCTTTTTCGGTGACATTCCGGCCGGGCCGGACCTGCCGGACATCGACGTGTCGGAACCCCCGCAGCGGGCTGAAAAGCACAGCGTGATGACCGACCCGCTGGCCACCCTGCCGGGCCTTGCCATCGCCTACCACATGCCCGAACGCGGCACGCCGGAATATTTCGCGATGATCCTGATCGACCAGATCCTGGTTCGCGGCGGCAATGCCCGCCTGCGCCGGCGGCTGGTCGATGATCTGGGCTATGGCACCGCTGTCAGCGGCGGCATCAACCTGTTGGGCAATGTGTTCAACTATGACGGACCGATGTTGTGGACGGCCAGCATCATCCATGATGACGCCATCGCGCCGGATGCGGTGCTCGGCGAGTTCGACACGGTGATCGAAGCATTGCGCCAGGAACCCGTCAGCGCCGAAACCCTGGCCAGCGCCCGCAGCAAATTCCTGACCGAATTCTATTCCCAGCTCGACTATTCCACCCGCTTCGGCGTGGTCGACCTACTCGCCAGCTTTGCCCTGTTCGACGATGATCCGGGCCGCATCAACCGGATCGAGGACGGGTTCGAGCAAGTCACACCTGACCTGATCCTCGAGACGGCCCGGACCTGGCTGCGACCGGAAAACCGCACCGTGCTGGAACTCGTGCCCGGCGACGGGCGTCCGGTCGCCGCGTCGGCACGATCAGCTGAGGAGGCCGGACAATGATCGGTTCCCGAACCTTCCGCACGACGGCCCTTGCCCTGCTGACCGGCTGGCTGGCCGTGACCGGCATCGCGGCCGCACAGGTCCCGGGCCGTGGTGCCACACCGCCGGCGCCGGGCGCGCCACTGCCGTTTGAGCTGCCTGACACCCAGACTCTGGAGCTGGAGAACGGGCTCACCGTCACTTTCGTACCCTGGGGCATGACACCGACCATGGATGTGATCGTCTCGGTCCGGGCCGGCAATATTGATGATGGCCAGCAGACCTGGATTGCCGACCTCACCGGCGCCATGATCGACCAGGGCTTTGCCGGTCTCGACCAGGCCGGGATCGCCGACCGTTTCGCCGCCATGGGCGGCTCGCTCAACACCAGCGTCACCGAGTCCTCGACCCTGGTCGGTGCCTATGTGCTGGCCGAACATGGTGAAACCGCGCTTCATCTGATCGCCGACGCGGTCCGCCGGCCGGACTTTCCCGCAGAGGCGCTGGACCGGGTCCGCTCCGGATTGTCGCGTGATATTGAACTGCGGCGCTCCGAGCCCGGCACGATGGCGTTCGCAACCGCCTTCCATTCGCTTTTCCCGGACGGCCATCCCTATCATTTGGCCCTGCCGCTCCCGGGCCAGGTCGATACCTATTCGATCGAGGATGTCCGGGCCTTCCACGCCGCCCATTTCAGCGCCGGACGCACCCATCTCTACATCGCCGGCCGCTTTGACACGGTGCGCATGGAAGCGGCCGTGCGCGACGCTTTTGGAGACTGGGCACGCGGCCCGGCCGATACGGCCCCGCAAGCCATCCCGGCACGCGGCCCGGTCGTACATCTCGTCGACCGTCCCGGATCGGTTCAAACCACGGTACACCTCGTCTATCCGGTCGGTGCCATCACCTCCAAGGATGCCACCGCGATCACCGTGATGGACGCGGCGCTCGGCGGCGCCATTGCCTCCAGCATGCGCGAGGCCGGCTGGTCCTATTCGCCGGCCAGCTTCGTGCAGTGGACACGCGGTGGCGGCATGTGGACCTATACCGATGATATCGACGCGCCGCGCACGGTCCTCGCCCTGACGACGGTGTTCGGCACCATTGCCTCGCTGCGCAATGATGTCTGGAATACCGAGAGCACGCGCCGCTGGCTGGCCAGCCTGTTCGTGATGTCCTCCGGCTCTTCCTATGGCTTGTTGGAAAACCTGGCCCTGCGCGACGGGTTCGGCTTGGCGCATGACTATCTCGACCAGCGCGTTCCCGCCCTGATGGGCGTCACCGACCGCGAAGTTGGCGCCGTCGCCGGCGCCTATCTGCGCGATGACCGTTTCACGCTGGTCATTGTCGGCGATCTGGACCGGTTCGAGAGGGATTTGCGGGCCATGCCGTCCCTGCGCCAGGCTGATATCCGGCGCCATGAGGCCGTCCCGACAGATTAAAACTTGGTCATCATGGTTTGACCCGCCGACCGCCGGGCGCTTTGATAGTCCATCAGAGCGACTCTTGCAGTCTTGAGCGGGGATATCATGAATTTTTACAAAAACTTGGCGACTGGAGCCAGCATTCTCCTGCTGGCCGCCTGCCAACCGGCCGGCGTGCCGGACGAGACGGCAACACCCGATACGCCCCGTGACACCGCCGCGGCAGAGTCCGCATTGTCGACCGAGTTCACGGTCGATGTCAGCTATCACCAGCTGGACAATGGCCTGCGCGTTGTTTTGTCCGAAGACGACAGCGTGCCGACCGCCACCGTGGCCGTCTATTACGGCGTCGGTTTCCGCAATGAGCCGCGCGGCCGCACCGGTTTCGCGCACCTGTTCGAACACCTCATGTTCGCCGGCTCGGAAAACCTGCCACACGGCGCCTTCGACACGCTGATCTACGGCAATGGCGGCGTAAACAACGGCTCCACGCGCTACGACTTCACCAACTATTATGAAGTCGTGCCGTCCAACGCCCTCAATGCCGTCTTGTGGGCCGAGGCCGACCGCATGCGCGCGCCCAATCTCGATGAGAGCCAGCTCGACAATCAGCGCGAGGTCGTGCGCAACGAGGTCTTCGTCAATGTCATCAACCAGCCCTATGGCGGCTGGATCTGGATCGACCTGCCGATGGCCGCCAATGAGAACTGGCACAATTCGCACAATTTCTATGGCGATCTGACCGATCTCGACGCCGCCAGCCTGGACGACGCGCAAGCTTTCTTCGACCAGTTCTACGCGCCCAATAATGCCGTCCTCGTGGTCGCCGGCGCGATCGACAAGGACGCGACACTGGCCATGATCGAGGACTTGTTCAGCGCCATCCCGGCCGGCGATGCCCTGCCCGAAATCGACACTTCGGAACCGCGTCAGGAAGAAGAAAAATTCGCGGTCCGCGAAGACGATCTGGCCAACCAGCCGGCCCTCGCGGTCGGCTATCACATGCCGGAACGCGGCACACCGGAATACTATGCCATGATCCTGATCGACCAATTGCTGGTCCAGGGCGATGACAGTCGCCTCAACCAGTCACTGGTCAATGAGGAAGGCTTTGCCTCCGGGGTCTTCGGCGGCATCAACCTGCTGGGCAATGCCTTCAACTATAACGGCCCGATGCTGTGGACAGTCGGCATGATCCACGACAGCGAGTTCACGGTCTCCGACGTCATGACCTCGCTGGACGCGACCGTTGAAGGTGTCCGCACCGAGCTGGTCAGCGAAGCTGATGTCGAACGCGCCCGCACGAAGCTGCTTTCGGATTTTTACGGCACCGTCGATACAGCCACCCGCTTCGGCCTCGTCGATCTTCTGGCCTCCTTCGCGATGTTTGATGACGATCCGAGCCGCATCAACCGCATCACCGAAGGCTTTGAACAAGTGACGCCCGAACTGATCCGCGCCACGGCCCAGGAATATCTGCGTCCGAGCAACCGCACCGTGCTTGAAGTCCGCCTTGCGGACGAAGACGGTTCAGAATGATCAGGCCCCCGGAAGGAATGAGACAGATGAGCATCCGAATTTTCCAGGCGGCCCTGACAGCTGCCAGCCTTGCCCTCCTGCCCGGCCTTGCCGGAGCCCAGGTCAGCGAACAGCCACCGATCGGCGACCCCGTCCCGTTTGAACTGCCGGAAACCACCGGCTTCACGCTCGATAACGGGCTGGAAGTGACCTTCATCCCGTTTGGCCTCGCGCCCACGGTGAATATCTCCCTGCAGGTCCGCGCCGCCAATATCGATGATGGCAGCCAGACTTTCCTCGCCGACCTGACCGGCGCCATGCTGGAGGAGGGTTCGGCCGGGCGCTCATCCGACGTGATCGCCACCGAGATTGCCGCCATGGGCGGTGCGCTCAATGTCGGGGTCGGGCGCCACACCACCAATATCAGCACCGGTGTACTCAGCCAGTACGGCCCCGATGCGGTGGCCCTTCTGGCCGACCTCGCCCTGCGCCCGAATTTCGACGACAGCGAGTTCGAACGGGTGCGGGCCAATCTGGTCCGCGATGTCGATGTCCAGCGGGCCCAGCCCGGCTCCATCGCCACCGAGGCCTATGCCCGCATCCTGTTCGGACCCGACCACCCCTATGGCAATACCCTGCCGGGCGAAGAACAATTGCGTGGCTATGAGCTGAGCGATGTCCAGGCCTTCTACGCAACCAATTACGGCGCCGGTCGTGCGCGGCTCTATGTTGCCGGCCATTTCGATGCGGCGGCCATGGAAGCGGCGATCCGCGACGCCTTCGGCGCTTGGGCCACGGGTGATGCCGATGCGGCGGCCGGCGCTCCGGCCAGCGGGGGTCCGATTGTCCAGCTGATTGACCGGCCCGGCGCACCGCAGACCACCATCCGCCTTGGCTTCCCTGCCATGGCGATCGGCGCCGACGATGCGCCGGCAATGACGGTGATGAACGCCCTGCTGGGCGGCTCCTTCACCTCGCGCCTGACCCGCAATCTGCGCGAGGACAAGGGCTATACCTATTCGCCGGGTTCCGGCGTGACCTGGACGATGGAGGGAGGCTATTGGACCTTCAATGCCGACGTCACGGCGGCCGACACGGCCGCCGCCCTGCGTGAGACCTTTGGCGAGATCACGCGCCTGCAAAGCGAAACGCCGCCGGCCGATGAGGCCGACGGCATGCGCAACTGGCTGGCCGGCATTTTCATCCTGCAAAACGCCTCGACAGGTGGTCTGATCGGTCAGCTCGGCCAGCGCGACCTCTACGGCTTGCCGGATGATTATCTCGACCAATATGTGCCGAACATCCTGGCCGTCAGCGATGAGGATATCTCGCGCATGGCCCGGGACTACCTGCCCCTCGACCAGATGGTGCTGGTCCTCGTCGGTGATCTGGCGGTGATCGGTGATGATGTCCGCGCTTTGCCGGAAGTCGCCGCTGCGGAAGTGCGGGAGTAGGGAGAGACGCTAATCGGCCCTTCCCCATGACATGGGGAAGGGCGTGTCTGAGGCTCCCTACTCAATATTCTGCGCAAACAAGATCCGGTGACCGTCCGGAGTGCGAACACCAAACTCGCGCATGCCCCAGGGCTGATCGGAGAGCCGGTGGATGATGTCGACCCCGGGGCCCTTGATTTCGTCGTGGAACGCCTTGACGTCCTCCAGCTCGACATAGGCGAAGAATTGGTGGTCGCCGAGTTGCGCCGGCGGAATGGCATCCTCACAATGACCAATCCGCAGATAGCAATTATCGCGGCGCAGGAAGGCCCAGCCTTCGACCCGCAGCCAATGCTCGAAACCGAGTTTTTCCACCCACCAGCGAGCGGTGGCTTCAAGGTCGTTGACGGCCAGTACATAGGTTGATCGCGTCACACGTGTCGTCATGGCTTGCTCCTTTGGCCCGAGCCGCCTACCGGATGGTCTGGCCATACTGACAGGAAGCGCCATGTCCGCCAGCCCCCGACTCGATGATCCCCACGCCTTCATCCGCGCCCACACCGCGTTGATGGCGCCGCCATTGGTGCCGGAAGTGACGCTGCATCTCGCCGTCGAGACGGTGGCGATCTGGGAACAGACCGAGGAAGCGCTGGGCGAGATGGGCCTGCCGCCGCCGTTTTGGGCCTTTGCCTGGGCCGGCGGACAGGCGCTGGCGCGCTATTGTCTCGACAATCCGGACATCGTCGCCGGCAAGCGCGTGCTGGATTTTGCCGCCGGCGGCGCGGTGTCGGGGATTGCCGCCATGAAGGCCGGCGCCGCAGCAGTCGAGGCCTGCGAGCTGGATACTTTCGCCATCGCGGCAATCGAGACCAATGCCCGGGCCAACGGCGTGGCGCTGACCACACGGCTGGGCGATCTGGTCGGCACGGATGATGGCTGGGATGTGGTGCTGGCCGGCGACGTCTTCTACGAGGCCGGACCGGCGCGTATGATCGGTGGCTGGCTGGAAGCGCTCAATGCCCGCGGCGCGACCGTGCTGATCGGCGATCCCGGTCGTTCCTTCCTGCCCCAGGACAAGCTGGAGCGGCTAGCTGAATACACCGTCCCGGTCACAAGGGACCTGGAAGACCGCGAAGTCAGGCAGGCCAAGGTCTGGAAATACCGCTGACGCTCCCCTCGCCCGCAGAATCAAATCACTATCGCTGTCATGGCCCGCGCTCGCGCCGTTGACCGGCGATTATTCCTGCTGCTCGAGATTGCCGCCCGGAAGCTCAACCGGGACGCCGATGCACGCCTGAAGTCGGTCGCCGGCGTGACCTCGGCCCAGGCCGCCGTGCTCTTCCTGCTGGCCCGTCGTGGCGAGCGCCGGATGGGCGATATCGGCGAGACCCTGTCGCTCAACCCGCCGGCCGTGACCGGCCTCGTCAACCGGATGGACGCGCTCGGCTTGGTCACCAAGACCGCCTCGACAACCGACAAACGGTCCTCGGTCGTCTCGCTGACCGAAAAAGGCCGCGCCCTCGGTGATACGGCGGATCATATCCTGCGCGATTTCAACGGTGAGCTGGAAAGCCGGCTCGGCGAAGATGATGCCGACATGCTGCACCGCGTTCTGACCCGTCTCGCCGTCAATATCTGAATGCCGGATCTGTATGGTCGCCATGCGGCTCGGGTGACGTTTACGTCAACTGATTCACGGTGTTCAACGCCTGTACTTTTGCTCTAGGCTCCCGCGAACCCAACAAGCCCGCCGACAAATACGAGCGGGAAAACCATCATGAGGGAGGCTCGCGTGAGCGAACTGGTTCTGGTCGAAACCGCGGATCGCATCCGCACCATCCGCTTCAATCGTCCGGCGAAGAAAAACGCCCTCACCCAGGACATGTATGCCGCCGCCGCCGAGGCGCTGGAAGCAGCCGACACCGATCCGTCGGTCCGGGTCAGCATCATCACCGGTGCCGAGGGCGTGTTCACCGCCGGCAATGACATTGTCGATTTCACCCAGCGTCCGCCGGATTTCAACGAGCAGCATGATACGCCGCCGGTTCGCCGCTTCATGATGGCATTGCTGAACGCGCAAAAGCCCGTTGTGGCGGCCGTTGACGGTCTCGCGATCGGGATCGGCGTGACCATGCTTCTGCATTGCGACCTCGTCGTCGCCTCGAGCCGCGCCATCTTCAAGACGCCTTTCGTCGATCTGGCCCTGGCGCCGGAATTCGCCTCATCCCAGCTCATGCCGCGCATTTTCGGCCATGCCGTCGCCGCCGAACTCCTGCTGCTCGGCGAGACCTGGGATGCGACACGCGCCCGCGAGACCGGCCTGGTCAATCGCGTTACCGAGCCGGACAAGATGGACGAAACGGCCCGCTTCATGGCCGCCATCCTCGCCGCCAAGGCGCCGACCTCGCTGAAAGCCTCCAAGGCGCTGATGCGTCAGCCAGCCGAGAGCATTGAGGCCCGCATGGACCGTGAGAACGCGATCTTCGCCTCGCAATTGCAATCGCCGGAATTTGCCGAGGCGGCGGCCGCCTTCCTGGAACGCCGCGCACCGGATTTCGACAAGCTGGGCTGACGCGCCGGGCAACGGGACAGGACTTGGGGGAATTCATGACCAAGCGCATCATACTGGGCGGCGTCGCCGCGCTCATCGCCGGCGGGCTGGTCGCCCTCAACCTGTCGCCGCTGGGCCGGATCTACCTGCCAGCCGGCACCGGCATCGTTGCCAAACAGGTCTGCTCGCAAACCTTTGTCGCCGGGCTCGATCCGGACCACGCCAAGACGATCTATATCGACCCTTTGCTTGGCGCCGCGGCCGGCCTGATCAGCCATGATCTCGACCGCGAGGCGGGCGAGGTGCGCGCTTCCGTCTTCGGCCTGTTCTGGCAACAACGTGCGGTCTGGCGCGACGGGCTGGGCTGTACGCTGGTCCATGGCGGGCACGACTTCGATCGCGAGCTGAGCGTGCCGCTGACGCAGGATTTCATCCCGCTGGAACTGGACACCGCCCATCGCGACGCAAATTTCGACACCGCCGCGCTCGACACCGTCATCGCCGCCGCCTTCGACGCGCCGGGTGAGGGTTTCCGCAATACGCTCGGCGTCGCCGTACTTCACCAGGGCCGCCTCGTCGCCGAACGCTACGCACCCGGCGCCAGTCGCGAGACCCGCTTCCATGGCTGGTCGATGACCAAGAGCGCCGTCACCACGCTGGCCGGCATGCTCGAACTGGACGGGCTGATCGACACCGAGGCACACGGCCAGGTGCCGGCCCTCTCCGAGATCGATCCGGCCTATGAGGATGTCACGATCGAAGACTTGCTGCGCATGGCCGGCGGTTTTGCCATCGCCGAGCTCAATGACGGTTTCGATCCCAATTCCGACATGCTGATGACCCGGTCCGACATGCCGCTTTTCGCTGCCACGCGGGAACGCCTGCACGGCCCCGGCGAGCATTGGCAATACATGAGCGGCAATACGATCATGGCAACCGACGCCATGCAGCGTCAGCTTGGCGACGGCCTGCCGGAACAGGTCCGCGCCCTGCGCGCCCGCCTGTTCGAACCGCTGGGCATTCATTCCGCCATCATGGAGCCGGACGAGACCGGGCACTTCCAGGGCTCGTCCTATCTCTACGCCACCGCCCATGACTGGGCCCGGCTGGCGCAGCTCTATCTTGATGACGGCATGGTCGGTGAACGCCGGCTGCTGCCCGAAGACTGGACCGAGCGGGTCAGCACCCCGACCGAAGGGTCGAACGGGCTTTATGGCATGGGTTTCTGGCTACCCGAAGACTATGTCAACCTGCCCGAGGGCACCTACATGATGCGTGGTTTCCAGTCGCAGCTTGGCATCATCATGCCGAATGAAGACCTGGTCGTGGTGCGCTTCGGCGCGACCAATGGCGGCCCGTCGGGCAGCTATGACCTCGCTGCCGGCGTCGCGGCGGCCCTAGTCAGTGCCGGCAACCCGCATGACCGGGACATGTAACATCCACGCCGGTCCGGCAAGCCTCTAGGCCGCGACACAGAGCGGCGGCGTTGCCGCCAATGCGCCCTGCATCAGAACCGCCCGGACATGCTGGCCGACAGCAAACGGACCGGCCCGCTTCTCGATGACGGCTGCAACCAGCGACGCATTGCCGGTTACATCATCGGCCGTTGCGACCGACCATGTCGCGTAGGTCCGGTGCAGAACGGGGATGAATTCCAGAACCTGAAGCTGATCAAGGCGCGGATCCCGTTCAGCCCGGCTGTGCCGGTCACACAAGGCGGCGCTCTCCCCTTCCAGCACCTCAAGCAGCACGCCGGAATCGGCAACCAACCCGCCTGTCAGCCCGTTCTCGACACTGGTCTGCAGGCAATTGGCCGCCAGGGATCCAAATTCACCATTGAGCGCGCCGGGGCCGGTATCGAGTTGCGACCGCGCCGCGAGGACCATTCTGTGCAGCATGGGCATGTCCGTTCCAGATCAGGGATGCCGCCGTCTAAACGCCAACACTGAAACTTGGTTCAATCCTTTGCGCCGCATTTGCCGCGAATTTGGTTCAAATTTTCGCAACCCGACCCAAGCGCCTGCACCTGCGACGGAAAGCGGGCTGGACTTTCAGCAGCGAAGTTGCAGTTTCGGATGCCCAACAAGCCGGAACCGACACATGGCCTATAAATCGCTCCGCGAATTCATCGATCAACTGGAAGCCGAGGGCGATCTGGTCCGCGTCACCACGCCGGTCTCGACCGAGCTGGAAATGACCGAGATCCACAAGCGCACCTTGCATGCGGGCGGGCCGGCCATCCTGTTTGAAAATGTCATCAATGAGCGCGGCGAAAAGAGCGAAATGCCCTGCCTGGTCAACCTGTTCGGCACGGTCAAACGGGTCGCCCAGGCGGTCACGCTGGGCGGGCAGGCGCGCACCACGGGTGCGGAATTGCGCGAGGTCGGCGAGCTGCTCGCCTTCCTGCGCCAGCCGGAACCGCCGCGCGGTCTCAAGGAAGCCGCCGAGCTGCTGCCCCTGGCCAAGACCGTGATGTCGATGCGGCCGAAGACCGTGAAAAAGGCGCCCTGTCAGGACGTGGTCCTGACAGGTGACGATATCGATCTCGATCGGCTGCCGATCCAGACCTGCTGGCCCGGCGAACCGGCGCCGCTGATCACCTGGCCGCTGGTCGTCACCAAGGGCCCGTCCGACGACAAGCAGGATGATTTCAATCTCGGCATCTACCGCATGCAAAAGCTCGGCAAGGACCGCACCCTGATGCGCTGGCTCAAGCATCGCGGCGGCGCCCAGCATTATCAGCGCTGGAAGGATAGCAAGCCCGACCCGCTGCCCGCCGCCGTCGTGCTGGGTGCCGATCCCGGCACCATACTGGCCGCCGTCACGCCCATCCCCGACACGCTGTCGGAATACCAGTTCGCCGGCATTCTGCGCGGCAAGAAGGCCGAGCTGGTCGATTGCAAGACCATCCCGCTGAAAGTCCCCGCCGAAGCCGAGATCATCCTGGAAGGCCATGTCCTGCTGGATGAGTACGGCCCGGAAGGCCCCTATGGCGACCACACCGGCTATTATAATTCCGTCGAGCATTTTCCGGTGTTCCGGATCAGCGCGATCACCATGCGCAAGGACCCGATCTATCTGACCACCTATACCGGCCGCCCGCCGGACGAGCCGTCGGTGCTGGGCGAAGCGCTCAACGAGGTCTTCATCCCGCTTTTGCAGCAGCAATTCCCGGAAATCCTCGATTTCTGGCTGCCGCCCGAGGGCTGCTCCTACCGCATCGCCGTTATCTCGATGAAGAAGGCCTATGCCGGCCACGCCAAGCGCGTGATGATGGGCGCCTGGTCCTTCCTCAGACAATTCATGTACACCAAATGGATCATCGTCGTCGACGCCGACATCGACGCGCGCGACTGGAAAGACGTGATGTGGGCCGTCTCGACCCGCATGGACCCGGCCCGCGACATCGTCACCGTCGAAAACACCCCCATCGACTATCTCGACTTCGCCTCCCCGGTCTCCGGCCTCGGCTCCAAGATCGGCCTGGATGCCACCAACAAGACGGGCCATGAAACGACGCGGGAATGGGGCGAAAAGCTGGACATGGACGATGCCACGAAGGCGCGGGTCGATGCGATCTGGGGGGAGTTGGGGATTGAGCTGGGCTGACTTCCATCGCCTCTCGCTTGTCATCCCGGGCGGAGCCCTGCGTCCGGGATGACGGACTATCGCGATTGGAAAAAAACACCGCCCTCGCTTCTCCCCGACCGGGGAGAAGTGGCCCGCAGGGCCGATGAGGGGCGGCGCGTCAGCGCCCACTAAAGACTTTCTCTGGCGCCGCTTCGCGGCGCGCCCCTCACCCCCTGCGCGCTGCCGCGCTCCGGGACCTCTCCCCGGCCGGGGAGAGGCGGGTTATCCCCGTTGTGCACCCTTCCTTCTCCCTTGGGAGAAGGTGCCGCGAAGCGGCGGATGAGGGGGATTCCTTCTGCAGTCACCGGGACTTACCCCTCACCCTGGCCCTCTCCCCGGGGAGAGGGAAAGCGTTCCGCGCTAAAAAAATCACAAAACTTGTCCCCGCCCGTCAAACCTGGCGGATAATCCCCGTTGTCCCGCGCTACTCGAGGCCCGGATTGGTGATCCGGGGGCGTTGGGAGTACGGAGCTCGTCCGGTTGCCTGGAAACACCGCCAGACCAACCCGGCGTGGCCATCGGCAGGACGGCGGCACAAAGCTC
>NZ_LQXG01000003.1:0-89492 GCF_001924955.1 Maricaulis sp. W15
GTCACTTGTGCCCGGAAACGAGCGGAGCCTGTCCGCGTGTCGGGGATGACATCCCGATGCTCCGGCAGGGCGTGCGATCAGGTCCAGGGGCACTAAACGACCGACCCTCAGTACCTGACGCATTGGAATCGGTCGCGAGAGCGTCCGGGAAATCTCCGCGAACGGGATGTCGGCGATGTCACGTTTTCAAATCAAACCGGTTATCGGCATTGGCCGACATCCCGTTCCCTCCCATCCCTCCGGCGCGAAAGCGTGCGGAGCGAGAGCTGCGCCAAGAAAAAACCCCGGAGCGTTCGCCCCGGGGTTTTCATTGGTCTCGGCGGAAAGCCTATTCCGCGTCGAGCGGGTCATCATCGTCCATCAGCTTTTGCATCAGGAAAGTGTAGAGCAGCGCCTCGCTGCGGGCCCGTTCTTCGAGGTTAGCCGCGGCGGCATGACCGCCGGCGGTGTTCTCGTAATAAAGATAGTCATGGCCCAGCTCTTCCAGCAGGTGCGCCATCTTGCGGGCATGGCCCGGATGGACGCGATCATCCTTGGTCGAGGTGTAGAGATAGATTTCCGGGTAATCACCGTTCGCATCGACATTGTGATAGGGCGAAATCGAGCGCAGGAAACCGCCCTCATCCGGGTCTTCCGGATTGCCGTATTCGCCCATCCAGGACGCTCCGGCGAGCAGGGTGTGATAGCGCAGCATGTCGAGGAGCGGCACGGCCGAGACGACGGCATTCCACAGATCCGGACGCTGGGTGTACATGACACCGGTCAACAGGCCGCCATTCGAGCCGCCATAGACACCGAGATGACGCGGGCTGGTGATGCCACGGGCTGACAAGTCCTCGGCCACCGCGATCAGGTCGTCATAGATGCGCTGGCGATCCATCTTCAGGCCGGCCTGGTGCCAGGCCGGGCCGAACTCGCCACCACCGCGGATATTGGCGACCACATAGGCGCCGCCATTTTCCAGCCACAGCTGGCCGCGCGAGCCGGAATAGCTGGGCCGGATGGAGACCTGGAAGCCACCATAGGCATAGAGCAGGGTCGGCGTCGTGCCATCCATCACCGTGTCTTCGTGGCGGACCACGAAATAGGGGATCATCGTGCCGTCGGTCGAGGCGACTTCCAGCTGTTCAACGACCAGGCCCTCGGCATCGAACTGGGCCGGGATCGACTTGATCTCCTCAACCGTCAACTCGGCCGCATCGACCCTGTAATAGCTGTCCGGCGTCAGAAAGCCTTCGGCATTCATGAAGGCAATGTCGTGATGCGAATTGGTGCCGCCCAGGCTGATCGTCATGTTGGCTGGCACAGGCACCGTCTCGGAGGTCCAATTACCGTCAGCATAGTGGAAGGCTTCGAGGCCACCGACGACGTTTTCGTCAATCGCAACCAGGAAGGCCGAAGCCGTTGACCCCATGCCGCCCAGCGATTGGCGCGGACCGGGCACGAAGACCGTCTTCACCGCCGGCAACTCACCGCTGGCCGCAAAGTCAGCCATGGTGAAAGACAGGAGCGCGCCTTGCGGGAAGGTCTCGCCGCCCTCGACCGGTGTCCATTCTTCCTCGATCGTGAAGACCAGCTCGCCCTGGAACAGGTCCTGGATCGAGGATTTGGTCGGCAGCGGTAGCTGCATCGGCGCCGCGTCGGCCGGCAGGTACCACCAGGTCGTATCGTAGAAAGTGTCGGCTTCCGAGGCCATCATATAGACGGTGCCGTCATGGTCCTCGGCGCGGAAGGCAAACAGGCCGACATCATCCTGGTCACCGCGAACCACTTCGGTGGCATCGGCGAGATCGGTGCCGCGCTCCCAGCGATAGGCCACAGAAGGATAGCCCGAACTGGTCGTGTCTTCCGGCGAGGTGGCCAAACCGACCATCAACGTGTCCGCGTCGATCCAGCTGACACCGCCCTTGGCTTCCGGGGTTTCAAACCCGTCTTCGACAAAGGCACGATCCGGGATCGAGAATTCGCGGCGTACGGCAGCATCGGAACCGCCATCCGACAGCGTGATCATGCAGCGCTCATAGGCCGGCGCCAGGCAGTTCGAGCCGCGCCAGACCCAGTTCATGTCCTCGGCTTCGGACAGGGCATCAAGATCAAGCACGACATCCCATTCCGGTGCGTCGGTCAGATAGCTGTCGAGCGTCGTGCGGCGCCACAGGCCGTGCGTGTGCTCGGAATCCTGCCAGAAATTCCAGACATAGCCGCCGGAATAGGAGCCATAGGGGATGCGGTCATTCGACTGGGCGATCGCCAGCGCCTGATCATAAAGCCCCTGATAGCGCTCATCGCCCTGCAATCGGGCAAAGGTGCGATCATTCTGGCCTTCGACCCATTCCAGCGCCTGTTCGCCCTCAACCTCTTCAAGCCAGACCCGCGGATCATTGTTCGGGTCGATCTCGACAATCTGGCGCTGCGTCGAGGCGTCGGGTGTTTCGGTGGCCACGGCGTCACTTTCCTGGCTGGCGGGCTGGCTGCAGGCCGCAAGGATGGCGGCGCTGGCGCTGACCGCCCATATGCTGCGAATTGCTCTCATCAGTCTCTTCCCCTCTGATGCTTGCGCGGCAATAAACACCGGAGCGGGTGTGGACGTAAAGAGAGCGGAGCGCTATCGGAGCGGATATGGACACACGTTTGATGAATGGGGCCGGCAACAAGTTCATCCTCGCCGATGTGCGGGGGCGCGCCGGCGTGTTCAACCTGTCGCGCACCACGGTTCGCGAGCTCGCGCACACGCATCATTTCGATCAACTTCTGGTGCTCGAAGACAGCGACAGCGCCGACGCCTTCATGCGCATCTGGAATGCCGATGGCGACGAGGTCGGTGCCTGTGGCAACGGGACCCGAGCCGCCGCTTGGGCGATGATGCAGGAGACCGGCGCCCGGGCCGTCAGCCTGGGCACCGTCGGCGGCCTGCTCCACGCCAGCGATGCCGGACCGTTGACGGTGAGTGTCGACATGGGTCCGCCGCGCCTGGACTGGCAGGACATCCCGCTGGCCCGGCCGATGGACACCGTGAAGCTGGATTATGCCGCCGAAATCGACGGCATCCGCATCGAGGCTCCCGGCGCCGTGTCGATGGGCAATCCGCACGCCGTCTTCTTCATTCGTGACGTCGAGGCCTTCCCGGCTGCCAGGTTGGGCCGGGAAGTCGAACTCGATCCGCTCTTTCCGGAGCGCGTCAATGTCGGCTTCGCCCAGATCCATGATGCCAACCATATCAGGCTGCGGGTTTGGGAACGTGGCGCCGGCATCACGGCCGCCTGCGGCACCGGCGCCTGTGCCGCCCTGGTGGCGGCACACCGGCGTGGTCTCGCAGAACGACGCGCCTCGATCATGACCAATGGCGGCGAGCTCTTCGTGGACTGGCGGGAGGATGACCATGTCATTCTGACCGGCCCCGTCGAGGATGAAGGCCCGATAACGGTGAATTTCTGAGCAAAAGCTGCTGCATGACCGCCATGCCGCGCACGCGGCTGTGACTTTCGCTATTGGTAAAACCTCATAATATCCGCGAACGGGTCCCATTGGGGCCGCGTTTCTGGGGGATACGCATCACATGACATTCAAAGCCAGCGCACTCGCAGCATCACTCGCCTGTCTCTTGACCCTGCCGACGTTCGCCCAGGATGAATCGCCGGCAGCCCCGACGCCCCAGAGCATCGCCCTGGAAATGTTCAGTGAGGCCGGTCGGGCGCTGCGTGCCGGCGACACGGAGAGCGCGCGCCGGCTGATGCAGGCAGCCCTCGACCTTAAACCGGCGCATCCGGCCGTATTGCGCGCGCTGGTGACGATCGCGACCCGTGCCGGGCGTGCCGACGACGGGTTTGAGGCGCTCGACAACATTGTCGCCGCCGGCCTCACATTTGAACCTGCCGCCGAGACCATCACCTTGCTGGAAGCCGCCGACAATGACCGTCTGACCGCGGTCCGGGCGGCCCTGACTGCCAATGCGGCACCGACGGGCAGTGGTGAAATCATTGCCCGCATTGACCGCCCGGACGCGCTGATCGAGGGCGTCGCGGTCGATATCGAGACCGACCGGATATTCGCCTCCTCGGTGGCCCAACGCGAAATCCTGATGCTGGAACCCTTCGCCCGGGACGAGCCGATCGTGTTTGCCGACCGCGAGGACGGATTGTGGTCGGTGTTTGGCCTGTTCGTCGATGACCGCACCCGCATGTTGTGGGCCGCCTCGGGAACAGTCGACCAGACGCCGCTGGACGAAGGAGAGGCGGGGGGAACAGCGCTGTTTGCCTTCGACCTGATGACCGGCGAGCTGTATCGCCGCTACACGATCGACGGCGCTGTGCAAATGGCCGATTTCGTGGTTCGCGACGGCACTGCCTATGTCTCCGACAGCCAGGCACCGCGGGTCTATCGACTCGACAGTGTATCCGGTGACCTCGAAGTCCTGTCCGAAGATCCTCGGTTTGTCAGCCTGCAGGGCGTGGCGCTGGCCCGCGGCGCCCTCTATGTGGCGGACTATTCGATGGGGATCTGGCGGATTGACCTGACGGATGGCAGCGCCACCTTGGTGCGCGCATCGGAGATCAGCCTGATCGGTATTGACGGTCTGCGGCAAACCCGTGACGGGCGCTTGGTGGCGGTTCGCAATGGCGCCCGGCCGCACCAGGTCATGGCGATCGACCTCGATCCGACGGGCGTGGAAGTCGCAAATGTCGAGGTCCTGCTGCGCGGCCACCCGGCAATGAGCGGGGAGACCGAACCGACCCTGGTCGATCTCGCCGATGGTCGTGCGTGGTTGGTCGCCAACGCCGCCTGGCCGCTCTTTCCTGCCGACGGCTCCGAACCCGCTGAGACACGGCCGTCGACCGCGATTGTGGAAATAGACCTGCGCTGACCAGTGGCCGGCTTTGATTCCCTTGCACCGTCAAAACCCGTCTCCAGCGGGGGTTTCGGGCCCATCTACCGGACGGAGGAGGCCATGCGAACGGTCGATCCGGGTTTCCTCGCCCGGCTGGGCCGATCGCGGCTGACAACAGCCGAACAGCTCTACGAAATGCCTGA
The DNA here is from genome assembly GCF_001924955.1 of Maricaulis sp. W15. Taxonomy (NCBI): domain Bacteria; kingdom Pseudomonadati; phylum Pseudomonadota; class Alphaproteobacteria; order Maricaulales; family Maricaulaceae; genus Maricaulis; species Maricaulis sp. W15. The sequence goes on from NZ_LQXG01000003.1 coordinate 5,029, forward strand.
CAATCCGACCCTGCGGCCGAGTTTTCTCTGCCAGACCCGGGATTTGGCGCAGTGAGATCGACGCGTTGATCGATTCCGTCCGGATCGCCCATCGCGGCTTGGTCCACCAGCCGGGTGGCCGCAATAGACCACCGACGCGACCTGGCTAAGTCCCCTCACCCAGCCGGAGGCCGACGCCGCACGCCTGCCGGATGACGACATCGGCCACTTCGGCGCGCTGACGCAGTGCTTGCAGCTGTTCCGAGGTCAGCGGGGGTTCGGACGAGAGCAGTCCTCCGACTTGCGGATCGTCCGTGATCCGCTCGAGCCGCGGCATTGCAGCGCCCACCAATTCAAGCTGACCATGAGAGAAGCGCGAATTGGCTTCCCGAACGATGCAGGCACAGACGGCCTCGGCCTGACCTGAAGCGAGGCACGCATTCTGAATCGCGGTTTCGCTGGTATGATCCGCTACGGCGTCGGCCGCAGGCCACAGGACCAGACTTACCAATGCGGCCAGCAGGGCCGCCTCCGCTTTCATGCGCTTCATCACGCTATCCGGCCCCCAGCCAGCCCCTTTGCGCCTCGATCAGACGTTTGACGCCGGAACAGACAGCCCTATGCTTGTCGCTATGTCGAGTCCGCGCCTTTGAACGGCCAAGGACGAGTCATATTTAATGAGGCGAGGGACCGCCAAGCGTTACAAGGAGCCCCAAAATGAGGTGCGTTCTGATCACTTTGGCCAGCCTGGCTGTGCTGGGCGGCTGCGCAACCCCGACGCCCTATCAGGCGGCGGACGGGTCTCGTCGTGGTTTCACCGAAACCCGCATCGAGACCAATCGTTACCGGATATCCTTCGAGGGCAACTCGCTCACCGACCGCGAGACGGTCGAAACCTACCTGCTCTACCGGGCTTCCGAGCTCACGGTCGAAAACGGGTTTGACTATTTCACCGTCGTTGATCGCGCGACCGATGAGGAGACACGGGTCATGGCGTCCGGAATCGGACGATCTCCTTATTCCGGTTTCAACGTTCACTACGCCTATTTCCACCCGCGCTGGGGTTGGCGCGGCTGGCACGACCCGTTCTGGGATGATGTCAATTATCGCGAAAGCACGCGCTATGAGGCCAGCGCCGAAATCTATCTCGGCCGCGGTACCAAGCCCGACGACCCCAGTGCTTTCGATGCGCGCGACGTGATGTCCAATCTCGGCGACCAGATCGTGCGTCCGGAAGGCGGCTGAACCGCCTTCCATCGGAGCCATATCCGGGACTGCAAAAGGGTTGGCGCGTGGCGCCGGCCCTTTTTTGCAGCGTCTGCCTCACGCCACCTGATGCAAATTCAACACGCTGGACAAACCGTGTGCAGCACGATCGCCCGCGTTCACCCCCTACGCTTGACACGCATTCTCACACTGAATACTCGGACTTTGATTTTCATTTGCAAGTTCGAGTCTCATCATGATCAAAAAAAGCGCCCTGCTGGCCACAACCCTTCTCACGGCCGGCCTCGGCTTCGGCACGGCCCACGCCCAGCAAAACGAGGATGTCGTCGAGGTCAATGGACGCTATCTGTCGCTGGACCAGCTCAACTCGGTGAAAACACCGACGCCGGTCATCGACGTGCCGCAGAGCCTGTCCATCGTCACTGACGTCCAGATCGCCGATCAGGGCTTTGCCAATCTCGGGGACATCCTGCGCTACACGCCTGGCCTGTCGATCAGCCAGGGCGAAGGCCATCGTGACGCGATCAATATCCGCGGCAACCAGTCGACCGCCGACTTCTTCCTCAATGGCGTCCGCGATGACGTCCAGTATTACCGCCCGCTCTACAATCTCGAACAGGTCGAGATCCTGCGTGGCTCGAACGCGCTGTTGTTCGGACGCGGCGGTGGCGGCGGTGTCATCAATCGCGTGACCAAGTCACCAATTGTGGGCGACACTTTCTCCGGCGTCAGCGCCGGCATCGACACATTCGGCGCCTGGCAGCTTACCGGCGACACGAATGTTGCCACTGGCGACCGCTCGGCCCTGCGCCTGAATGCCTTTGTCGAGGACATGGCCAATCACCGCGACGCCTTTGACGGTACACGTTACGGCATCAACCCGACCTTCCGGACGGAGTTGGGAACCGACACGACGGCGACCTTCTTCTATGAGTATCTCAATGACGACCGGGTCGTGGATCGCGGCGTCCCCTCGGTCAATGTCGCCGGGGCGCCGAACCGACCGCTGGAAGGGCATGACGAGACATTCTTTGGTTCGCCTGACGCCAACAATACAACGCTGGAAGCTCATACATTCCGGGTCCGCCTCGATCATGAATTCGGTGACCGGCTGCGCGGCAATGTCACGGTCCAGCACGCCGATTATGACAAGGCCTATCAGAACCTCTACGCCGCCAGCTTCGACGCCGTCGCGACGCCGAACCGGGTCACGCTGGACGGCTATCGCGACATCACCGCCCGCACCAACACTGTCATACAGGCCAATCTGGTCGGCGAGTTCAACACCGGCGCGATCAGCCACACCGTGCTGGCCGGCGGCGAATATGGTGACCAGGCGACCGACAATGCCCGCTTCGACAATCTGTTCGCGGCCAGCAATGACGACCAGATCACGATCGATTTCAGCGACCCGCTCGTGATCCCCGACTTCGCCTTTTCAACACCTGTGCGTGACCGCAGCTCCGAGGTTCGATTCACCTCGCTCTACCTGCAGGACCAGATCGACCTTACCGATACGCTGAAACTCGTTGTCGGGGCCCGTTTCGACCGCTTTGACGTCGAGGTCCTCGACCTGTTTGCCGTCACGGCGACGGATAATGGCCGCCGCGGCCGCGTCGACGAGGAAGTGTCGCCGCGCTTTGGCCTGATCTACAAGCCGGCTGACAACATGTCCTTTTATGCCAGCTATACCGAGACCTTCCTGCCGAGCGCCGGCGACCAGTTCCTGACACTCAGTTCGACGACCGAGGACATTCAGCCGCAAGTCTTCGAGAACCGTGAGATCGGCGCCAAATGGGACATCACCGACACACTCAGCTTCACCGCCGCCCTGTTCCGCCTCGAGCGCGGCCAGTTCACCACGGTCGACCCGGATGATCCGTCCATTGTCACCACGGTGACCGGCAGCACGACGGAAGGTTTTGAGCTTCAGCTGGTGGGCGAGGTCACTGACCGGTGGACCGTCAATGCCGGCTACAGCCATCTGGACGGAACCGTCGACGGTGGCGGTTTTGACGGCAATGCGACCCGCCAGACACCGGCGCACATGCTGTCGGTGTGGAACCGCTACCAGGTCAGCAACCAGCTCGGCTTGGCCATCGGCGCAACCTATCAGGACGCCAATTTCGTGCATGAGGACAATTCGGTCGAGATCCCAGCCTATACCCGGTTCGATGCGGCCGTTTATTACGATCTCGACGACGCCACCCGGATCCAGCTGAATGTCGAAAACCTGTTCGACGAAAACTATTTCCCGGACGCGCACAGCAATACCAATATCTCGACCGGCGAGCCGCTGAACGCCCGCCTGACGGTGCGCCGCGACTTCTGATCCGGGCGATAGCTGCCATGAAAAAGGCCGGAGGTTCGCCTCCGGCCTTTTGTCTGTCTGGCGTTGGGCAAGGCGCCTATTTCGGCGGCATGCGGGCACCGGCATCGAGGCGGACACATTCAGCGTTGATATAGTCGGAATTGACCATAAAGGCGACGAGGTCCGCATACTCTTCCGGCGTGCCGAAACGCTGCGGGAATTGCAGGTGCGAGGCGAGCGAGACTTTCACCTCCGGCGGCATCTGCTGGTAAATCGGGGTCTCGAAAAAGCCCGGCAGGATGGTGTTGACGCGGATGCCTTCCTTGGCGAGATCGCGCGCCATCGGCAGGGTCATGCCGTAGATGCCACCCTTTGAAGCGGCATAGGCAACCTGGCCGATCTGACCGTCCTGGGCCGCAACCGACGCCGTGTTGACGATGACGCCACGGCCGGAACCGCCCAGCGGATCCAGCGACATCATGCCGGCGGCCGATTTGGACGCACACAGGAAGGAGCCGATCAGGTTGACCCCGATCACGGTCTGGAAGCCCTTGGCCGAGTGGGCCGAAACTTCACCGGTCGAGGAGGAACGGCGTGCCGTCTTCTCGGCCCAGCCGATCCCGGCGCAATTGACGAAAACGCGTTCCTGGCCATGCGCTTCCCGGGCCTTGGCCAGGCCGGCGTCGACGCTGGCTTCATCGGAGACATTGACCTGACAGAACACGCCGCCGATCTCCTTGGCGACCATCTCGCCGCGCTCGGCATTCATGTCGAAAATGGCGACCTTGGCGCCGTCTGCGGCGAGACGGCGGGCTGTGCCTTCGCCGAGACCGGATGCGCCGCCGGTGACAATAGCGGCAATGGATGAGTCGAGTTTCATGAGGCACTCCCCTTTATCGATGCCAGCGACATAGCGTGATGCCTGCCAAAAGAAAATCCGGAGCAACGGCTCGCCGGCGGTGGAAAACCGACTTGGGCGGGATGCGCGAGCGGTGCTAGAGCAATCGGCACACACTCAAACGAGACGGGATGGACAGTATGAGCGGACGTTACGCCCTTTTGCTGCACGGTGGCGCCGGCACCCTGGCTGATCGCGATTATGCCAAGGAAATCGATCATATGCGCGGTCTTGCCGAAGCCGCCAAGGCGCGCCTCGCCATCGGCGCCAACGCGCTCGATATCGTGCAGGACATCGTGCGCGAGCTGGAAGCCTCCGGTCTCTATGTCGCCGGCAAGGGCGCCTCGCCGAACAAGGCCGGCCGCTATGAATTGGACGCCGCGATCATGGACGGGCCAACCCAGCGGGCCGGGTCGGTCGCAGCATTGACCGGCTTCACCAGCCCGATCTCGGCGGCCCGGGCGGTGATGGACACGACACCCCACGTCATGCTCGCCGGTCGCGGTGCCGAGCGCTTTTGCAGCGAAGCGGAGCTGGAACGGGTTGAGAGCGTCAACGACTATTACACGCCCGCTGCCGCGCCGGATGATCGTGCCATCGCCACCGGCACGGTCGGCTGTGTCGCCCTCGATATGGAAGGCCGGCTGGCTGCCGCCACCTCAACCGGTGGCACGCTGAACAAAATGGAGGGCCGGGTCGGCGACAGTCCCATCATCGGGTCCGGCTGCTGGGCCGATGGCCATGTCGCGATCTCCTGCACCGGCCAGGGCGAGTTTTTCCTGCGCACCGCGACCGCCAAGGATGTCTCCGCCCGCATGGCCTATGGCGGTCAATCGCTTGCGGACGCTGTCGCCGGCGCGCTGGCCGATGTCGGCGCACTGGGAGGTGAGGGCGGCATCATCGCCGTTGATCGCCACGGCAATCTGGCCGCGCCGTTCAACTCGCCCGGCATGAAGCAGGCCATGGTCCACCCCGATGGACGTGTGACAGCCGGGGTACGCTGATGATCACGATGAAGCGGGGCTATTTCGGCGTCGGCGCCGAAGGCATTTCCAAGCCGATGAATATGGGCGCGATCCTGCGTACAGCGCACGCCTTTGGCGCCAGCTTTGCCTTCACGGTCGATGCCAATCACCAGGTCCGCGACGTCTACCGCGCCGATACTGCCAAATCCGTCGACCATGTCCCCTACTATGAATGGGATGCCACCGACGAAATTGCCTTGCCGTCGAACTGCCAGCTGGTCGGTATCGAACTCACGGACGACGCCGTCGACCTGCCCAGCTTTCGCCACCCGCTGTGCGCCGCCTATGTCTTTGGCCGCGAGCGTGGATCACTGTCGGAAGAGATGCAGGCACGGTGCAGCCATATCGTGAAAATCCCGACCAAATTCTGCGTCAATGTCTCGGTGGCCTGCGCCATCACCCTGTATGATCGTCAGATCAATTTCGGCGGCTTTCCCGAACGGCCACTGATGCCCGGCGGGCCGGATCTTGAAAGCCTGGCCGAGGCGACAAAGAAGGCCGGTATCCACCGCTGATCCGGCGATCAATTGGCGCTGTTAGCGCGGGATTAACTCCGCCATCATACCGCCATAGGGATGCCCTAGACGGCGTCGAATGTGCTTCGCGACGAGGATGATCACAGTGCGTATCCGACATGCCTGCCTGGCGTTTGCTCTGCTGACCGGACTGAACGCCCCCGCTTTCGCCCAGGACGATCCGCAGTTTCGCGGCGAGTACAGCGATTGGCGGGTCTTCACCCGCAATACCGATGCGGGCTTTTCCTGTTACGCGTTGAGCCGCCCGACCGACAGCGCACCGCGCGCCCATGAACACGGCAATGTCTATTTCCTGGTAGCCAGCTGGCAGTCCGGTGCGGTCGAGGAACAACCCTCGCTGCTGGTCGGCTATGACCTGCGCCCGACCAGCCCGCCGCAAGTCCGGGTCGGCTCGGACCGGTTTGACATGTTCGCCGACAACCAGGAGGGTTTTCTCGACGATCTCGACGAGGAAGCCGATCTGATCCGCTCGATGCGCCGCGGCTCGGTCATGCGGGTCACCGCCACGACGCTCGAGGGGGCCGCGACGTCCTACGAATTCTCGCTGTCCGGCGTGACCGCGGCCCTGCAGCGTGTCGAGGCGCTCTGCAACTGATCCCGCGCACCGGTCCGATTCGGCATTGCCGCGCTTTTGTGATAGAGCGCGCGGCTTCGTTTTGTTTGAGATAGTCTGGCGGCCATGAACCACGCCCTGAACATTGATGCCCGCAACGCCAATGCCAGCCGCATTGACGAAACCACGCCGCGCCCCCTGCCCACGCTGGCCGGGATGACGCGCGAGGAATTGCGCGAGGTGGCGATCGCCTGCGGGGTCGACGAGAAGAAGGCGAAGATGCGCGCCGAACAATTGTGGCGCTGGATCTATCACTACGGCGTCACGTCCTTCGACGAGATGACCAATATCTCGAAAGACCTGCGCGCCGTCATTGCCGACAAATATGCCCTGCACCGCCCCAAGCTGATCGACCGCCAGGTCTCGGTCGACGGCACCCGCAAATACCTGATCGAGCTGGCGCCCGGCGTCGAGTGCGAGACGGTGTTCATCCCGGACGTCGCCCGCTCCGGTGCCCTGTGCGTCTCCAGCCAGGTCGGTTGCACGCTGAACTGCACCTTCTGCCATACCGGCACCCAGGCGCTGGTACGCAATCTCACCGCCGCCGAAATCGTCGCCCAGGTGATGATTGCGCGCGACGATCTGGAGGAATGGCCGACCTCGAACGAGAACCGCAAGATCACCAATATCGTCTTCATGGGCATGGGTGAGCCGCTCTACAATCTCGACCATGTCGCGACGTCGATCGACATCATCTCGGACGGTGAGGGCATTGCCATCTCGCGCCGCCGCACCACGGTCTCGACCTCCGGCGTGGTGCCGAAGATCAAGGAGCTGGGCGAGCTGACCGGCACCATGTTGGCGATCTCACTGCATGCCACCAATGACGGCTTGCGTGACGAGCTGGTGCCGCTGAACAAGAAATACCCGCTTGTCGAGCTGATGAATGCCATCCGCGCCTATCCCGGCCTGGGCAATTCCAAGCGCGTGACCTTCGAATATGTGATGCTGAAGGGCGTCAATGACAGCCTGGCCGAGGCCAAGGCGCTGGTGAAACTGCTCAAGGGCATTCCGGCCAAGATCAATCTGATCCCCTTCAATCCGTGGCCGAACAGCCCTTATGAATGCTCGGACTGGGACCAGATCGAAGCCTTTGCCGATGTGGTCAACAAGGCCGGCTACGCCTCCCCCATCCGCACGCCGCGCGGCCGCGACATCTTCGCCGCCTGCGGCCAGCTGCGCTCGGAAAGCCAGAAGGTAAAGGCGAGCGTGCTGCGCAAACAGCGCCTGGCCGCGGGTGAAGGCGCTGCCAACGCCGCGTCGTGACCGCCGCCGTCCTCTATCGCTGGAAGTTGAAGCCCCGCCGCGAGGCCGAGTTCGAAACCGCTTGGGCCGAGGGGACGCGACGCATCCACCAGGCGTGCGGCTCCTATGGCGCGGTTCTGCATCGCGACGAGAACGGGCTGTACTGGTCCTATGCGGCCTGGCCGGACGAAGCGGTTCGCAAGGCCTGTTTCGCCGAGCATGACTGGTTTTCCCAGGACTGCTTCAAGACCATGCAGGCCTGCATCGCCGAACGTTTCGACGAAATCACGCTGACAGTCACCCACGATGAGCTGAAAGCCCGCACGCCGTCTTGCGACGTCCCGGTGCTGACGACCAACCGCCTCCTGCTGCGCCGGATTCATCAGGATGATGCGCTCGCGCTCCTCCCTGCGCTGCAAGACCCCGGCACAATGAAATACTGGTCTCGCGCACCCGTCGAAAACCTCGCCGAAGCGCGAGACTATCTCGCTGGCTCGACACGATCGGCCACCGTTCGATGCTGGGCCATGACGCGGCCGGCGGCACCGGATGACGCCCTCGGCTGGGTCGTCCTGATCGATCGCAAGCCCGGGGTCGCGGAGATCGGCTATATCATCCGTCCGGACGCACAACGCCGCGGCCATGTCAGCGAAGCGGTCGCCCGGGTGCTGGATCATGGCTTCGACGCGCTCGGCCTGCGCCGGATCTACGCCGATACCGATCCGGACAATGCCGGCTCGATCGCCGTGCTCACCAAGCTGGGCTTCACGCTCGAGGGCCGGTTGCGCGACCAGTGGGAGACCCATTTGGGCGTTCGGGACAGCCTGATTTTCGGGCTTCTGAATTCAGAATGGGCAACGACCCGCGCACATTGAATCCGGTAGCGTGTGGAAACGGTAAACACTGATTAACTGTCATACGTTTAGAACAGGCAGCCATTTGCAGGCCTGTATATAGACAATGATAAAATTCATTCCGACTATACTTGTGATTGCAATCGTTGGCGTGACGCCCCTTTTGGCGGTCGCAGAACCGGCGACTGATGATCGCTACGCCGCTGTCTTCCCGCCGGGATGGCAGGCCCGGGATGTTATCATTGCTGGTGCCGCCGCCGGTCAGTCAGCACTGATGATCGGGCGCACCGCCAATATCGGCGTATTCGTCTTGCCGGCCGCAGATGATCGCCAAGCCCTACGTGACGCCGGCGCCTGGCTCATCATCCCGGCCAACACGTTGCACGGCTGCCTGATCAACCAGACCCCGACAGCCCAGTCCATCCGATCCTCAGCAGAGACCCCATCGACATGACCAGCCTCAACCACATCCGCCAGCGCGCCCAAACCGTGACCCTGCTGATCATGGTCGGCCTGTGTATCAGCTTGATTGTGACCGCAGGCATTTTTGCCAGCAACCGTCTTGTCCCGGCAGGACTGGTCGGCTTTGTCCTGCTCGCCATAGCGGTCGCCAGCTGGCGGCTGGACCCGAACAGTGCGGTCTCGCGGGCCACAGTCGGCACGGCGCTCATCGGTTATCCGGCGCTGTTTGTCTATTTGTTAAGTGGTTCACCGTGGCAGATCGACATGCACATGATGTTTTTCGCCGCCCTTTCGATCTCGGCGGTGATGCTTGATTGGCGCGTGATCGTCGCCGCGTCGGCAGCGACGGCCGTCCACCACCTTTCGCTGAACTTCTTTCTGCCCTGGGCGGTGTTTCCGGATGGCGCCGACTTCTTCCGTGTCGTCTTCCACGCCGTAATCGTCATCGGACAATCCGGCGCGCTGGTATGGATGACCTACCATGCGTCACAAGCCCTCAATGGCGCTGATCACAAGGCCGACGAAGCCGCCGCAGCGCAATCAGCCGCTGCCCAAAGCGCCGACGCCCAGGTCGCAACCAAGGACAATGCGGATCGCCAGCGCCTCGCCATCGCAGCCCTGGCCCGGGAATTCGAGGAAGCCTTGCGGGTCGTATCCGGAGGGATTTCCGGCGCGGCCGGTCAGGTCAGCAGCTTGGCCGGCGATCTCAGCGGCGATGCCGAAGCAACGCGCGAGGGGGCGTCTGAGGCGTCCTCCAGAGCCTCGACGACCAACAGCAATGTCCAGTCTGTGGCCGCCGCTGCGCAAGAATTGTCCGCCTCGATCGGCGAGGTCGCGCGCATCCTCCAGAACAGTGATGATGTGTCCGACCGGGCGGCCGCCGAAGCCGAAGGCGCGGGTCGGTCGATCGACGCGCTGGAAACCGCGGCCAAGGAAATCGAAGACATCATGCGCCTGGTCGCCGGCGTTGCCGAGCAGACCAACCTGCTGGCACTGAACGCCACGATCGAGGCAGCGCGCGCCGGTGAGGCCGGCAAGGGTTTCGCGGTGGTGGCGTCCGAGGTGAAGGCACTGGCCGAGCAGACCACGCGAGCGTCCAGCGATATCGGTCAGAAGATCGAAGCGATGCGCGGCGCGTCAGGTGGCGCTGCCGAGGCTCTCGGGCGCATTGCGGAAATCATCTCCGAACTGCGCCAATCCACCGAAAGCGTGCAGGGCGCCTTCTCGGAGCAAAACCAGGCGACCCAGGAAATCGCCTCACTCGCCGAACGCGCGGCGGTCGAGACGATCGAGGTGAATAATTCCATGCACTCGGTCACCGAAGCCGCCGAGCGGACCAATGCCGCCGCCGAGGCCTTCACACGCGCATCCGGCGAACTGGGAGAAGCGGCGAGCCGCCTCGACGAGGAGCTCAACCGCTTCCGGTCCGAGTTGGATGCCGCCTGATTACTCCGGCTTGCGAAAGCGCAGGACGAAGCGGTCGGTCTGACGGCGGATGGATGGGTCGAACGGGCTGATCTCACGACTGTCTTCCGGATTGGCCAACATGTCGCTCGACCCGTCCAGTTCGAAACCGGCGGCGGTGATTTCCTCGACCACCGCTGCCTCCTCGATCCGGTGCAGGCTTTCAACCACCGTCAAACCTGCGCCCTCCACGGCCCGGTGATCGACGACCACGTAGACGCCGCCGGGACGCAAGGCGTCAAAAACCGCGGCATTCATGGCGGTCCGGTCGGTGCCGTCCCATGCCGTGTCATGGTAGAAAAGCACCATGAATACAGCGTCCAACTCACCGTCAACATTGTCGCCGAAGGCCTCGATGGCGGAGCTGGAATGGGTCATGTTGGCCCGCTCACCCGCAAAGGCCGCAAGGCCGGCATCGGTCTCGGCAAACCGTTCGGCAACCCAGGTCGGGTTCATGGTGTAGACATGACCCTCGGCACCAACTGCGGTCGAGAGCACGCGGGAATAATATCCGCTGCCGGCGGCGAGATCAGCAATGCGCCAACCCGGCTCGACACCTGCAAACAAAAGAACTTCAGCGGGATGGCGATTGGCGTCCAGCTGGCGATCCGCCTCCGGGCGGCTCGCATCGGCGACAGCATTCTCGATGCTGGTCGGCATCGGGTCGTCCTGGGCCATGACGGGTCCGGCCACCAGAGCGGCCAGGGCAACAGAAGCAATGAAAAGTCGACGCATGATTTCCCCTCACACAACAAGATGTTTGAGGCTCTCATACAACGCCGCGAGGCAACAGGCTCCTGACACATCGCTCACGAAGCTGTGACGATGCCGGTTGAATCGCGATTCTTTTACGGTTGATAAGGACTTAGGCGATAGACATGGGCACAAGCGGCGACACGCCGCAATGGAGGGGTCCATGCATTTCATTCTGGCTTTTGCCGCTGTCGCATCCGCCCTGGCGGCCTGGCTCTATCGCCGCGAGAGCCGTCGCCTCTAGACGACCTCGCGCCGCATCCAGCCCTTGCGCCCGGTCGCCGTCGCGGCTTAGCTCCCCGGACAAGCGCTATCCCGGAGAGGGCTGTCATGCTGCTGCACCACGCGTCCTGGCCTGAAGTCGAGGCCTATCTCAACACCTGCAAGGGGATCATCATCCCCATCGGATCGACCGAACAACACGGCCCGAACGGGCTGGTCGGGACCGATGCGATCTGCCCGGAAGTGATCGCCGCCGAAGCCGGCGCCGAAGCCGGCCTCCTGGTCGGGCCGACTTTCAATGTCGGCATCGCCCAGCACCATCTCGGTTTTGCCGGCTCGATGACACTGCGCCCCTCGACCATGATTGCGGTCATCAATGACTGGATTGAAAGCCTGACCCGTCACGGTTTCGACCGCATCTATTTCCTCAATGGCCATGGCGGCAATATCACCACGATCAACGCGGCTTTCGCCGAGTATTACGCCAATTTCTCACTCGATGGCGCCGCCTGCCCGGTCCAGTTGATGCAGCGCAATTGGTGGGAACTGCCCGGCGTCATGGACACCTGCCGCAAGCTCTTCCCGGTCGGCGAGGGCATGCATGCCACGGCGTCGGAGGTCTCGGTGACCTATTACGCCCATCCGCACGCCATCAAACATGTTGAGATGAGCCCGAAGATCGCCCCGGTGGGCGGGTTCAGTGACGCGGCGGACTATCGCCGGAAATTCCCGGACGGTCGGATTGGTTCCGACCCGTCGCAGGCCACACCGGAAAAAGGCGCCGAGATCGTCAGTTTTGCCAAGCAGGCGCTGATCGCCGAGTGCGCCAAATTCTTCGACGTTAAGCCGGCCCTGCAACCGGCGTAGAAAATCATGGTTGAGGCTTGGACACCGCCCATCTCGGATGCTGCCGTCAAGGCAGCCACCGGTCGGACCTGGCCGGAATGGCGCGCCGAGCTCGATGGCTGGGCAGGCGAGATGGATCACCAAGCCCTGGCCCGGACACTGCGCGCCAAGCACGGCCTGTCATTCTGGTGGGCGCAAATGGTGTCCGGCACCTGGGAAATACTGACCGGTCGCCGCGATCCGCATGCGCGGGCCGCTGGCGACGGCAAGTATCAAGCCTCCGCCTCCAAGACGATCGCGGCGGGTCCGGCCGCCGTCGAAATGGCGTTCGATCTGCCCGATTTCGCCGAATGGGGCCCTGATGGCGTTTTCAGTCGCACATCCGGCACGCCGGGCAAATCCATCAACGGGCAATGGTCCGAGGGCGGCCGCCTCTCGGTCTGGCTCGCCACCAAAGAGGCCGCGACCGGCCGGAAGACCCAGATCAGCCTCAACCATGAGAATATCGAGACCGCCGAGGCCTGCGAACACTGGAAAACGGAATGGCGGGCCGCGTTAGTGCGTTTGAAGGCGCGGCTCGAGGATTGAGGGTGCGCGCCGCCAGGCCATGTTGGCAAAGCGCGTGCTACATACCGCCTCTAACCCCGACACAAAACATTCATTTCACCGCGCCCTGCGCGCTCGCTATACGGCCCTCGTGTCGCGTCGATACGGAGTGCGCCGAAATGAAAATCTGGATCGCCCTGCCGGCCCTTGCCCTGCTGGCTGCCTGCTCGTCCGAGCAAGGCTCCAACATCAACACCGGCTTCAGCGAGGACAATCTCGCCAGCTCGGACGCCTGTTTTGCGGAAACGCCGTCGACCCTGCTCGAGCCGGGCCAGACCCTGCTGGAAACCGGACCGGCCGGCCTGACACGCGTATCCTGGTCGCTGGGTGGCGAGACCGGCGACGTCATCCTTGCGGTGTCAGATTTGGACCAGACCACCAAGACCGCGATGGATGCGGCCAATGCGGACTTCTACCGCGCCGCCGGCCAGCAACACTCCCACACAACAGATGCGGTGATTTATCACCGCTCGATGGACGGCAGTTTCTGTACCGTGATCAAGGACCAGCCGACCGGTCAAGCGCTGGTCGATGCGATCACCAATCTGCCGGCTGCCACTCAGCCGTCGGAATAGAAAACCGCCAGCCAGACCGTTTCGATGTCCGGGTCGGTTGCAGCCACCCGGTGACGACGATGGGCGGGGATCAGCACGTGGTCGCCCGGCGTCAACTCCAAGCATTGCTCCGGATCCTGCAACTCCAGCCTCGCCGACCCCGCGAGCAGGGCCACCCATTCATGTTCGCTCTGGTCATACCAGAACCCATCCGGCGATGACTGACCGCACGAGACAATCCGCTCAATGCGGACCTCATTGCCGCGCGCCAGAATTTCGGTGATCTCGTCACGGCTCGCATCGGGCAGGGTGTTGAAAAGATTGCCGGTCACAGGGCGCGCACCTCGGCGCCGACGATCTCGACCGGGATCGCTGTGAGGCGGTCGCCGGTAGCAGGACCGCCCGTGCACTCGCCGCTCGCAGCATCAAAGCTGGCGCCATGAACCGGGCAAACCAGCGTTTCGCCCTTGTGCAGGAGGCCGCGCCCGTCGGGAAGGCAAAGTGGCAAGCCGGCATGCGGGCAGAGATTGGTGAAGGCCGTCACGATGTCACCGCGGCGAATCAAAACGACAGCCCGGCCTTCCCAGGCCGATGCACGGGCGCCGGGATCCGGCAGATCATCCAGACGGCCAAGAACGGTACCGGGCGGCGGCTTCGACCGCATCAGCCAGCCTCGACCGGCGGATTGAAGACCCAGCGATAGGGCGCCACCTCGACCCGCTCGAACAGGCCGGCGGACTGGTAGGGATCGGTCGCCAGCCAGGCATCCAGCGCGGTGCGGTCGCTCGCCTCGATGATCAGCAGCGATCCGGCCATCTGCTCGGCATCGTCGAGCCAGGGGCCCGCCGCCTTCACGCTGGTGCCCGCCGCTTTCAGCCAGGCGATATGGGCGTCGCGATTGGCCATGCGGATGTCCAGCGCGCCAGGCCGGTCCCAGGTGTGAACCAGAAAGAGCATCAGGCGGTCTCCAGCGTGAAAGGACGCGCAAGCAGGGTCTCGATGGCGTCATCAACACTGGCCCGGCCGGCCAGGATCTCATTCACCGCTTCGCAGATCGGCATTTCAACGCCATGACGACGCGCCAGTTCGACCACGGCCGGGGCGCTGGCGACGCCCTCGGTCACCGCGCGGCGCGAGGCCATGATGTCGTCCAGCGAGACGCCACGGCCCAGCGCCAGTCCGCAGGACATGTTGCGCGATTGCGGCGAGGAGCAGGTCAGCACCAGATCGCCCAGACCGCACAGTCCGGCCAGGGTCTCGCGCTGGGCACCCAGCGCCATCGCCAGACGGGTCATCTCGGCGAAGCCGCGTGAGATCAGGGCGGCATGGGCCGATTTGCCCAGCCCCTTGCCCTCGGAGATCCCGCAGCCAATGGCGAGCACATTTTTCACCGCGCCACCTATCTCGGCCCCGATCAGATCGGTGGCGAGATAGGGCCGGAAACGATTGGTGCCGAGGGCTTCGATCAGCCGATTGCCGACCGCCTCATCGGCGCAGGCCAGGGTCACCGCGGTCGGCAAGCCCTGGGCGGTGTCGATCGCGAAGCTCGGGCCCGACAGGACCGCCGGCAGCGCCGCCGGAATGGTTTCCTTGAGCACCTGGGTCATCATCGACAGCGAAGACTGCTCGATCCCTTTGGCGCACAGCACGATGGGCAGGCCGGGCCGGGCAAAGGGCAGGAAGCTTTCCAGCACGCGGCGCAGATGCTGGGCCGGGGCGACCGCCAGTATGGCGTCACAGGCATCGAGATCCGAGATCGAGGTCGTCGCCTCGATGGCGTCGGACAATTTCACATCGGGCAGGTAGATCGTGTTCTCGTGCTTGCTGTTCACCACATCGGTAACATCCTGCTCGAAGGACCACAGGGTCACGTCGCGGCCCGCCTTGGCAGCGGTTTGCGCCAGGGCGGTGCCCCAGGCGCCGGCGCCGATCACGCCAATGCTCTGATATTCACTCATGCCTTGGGTCCCTTTCGTCCGGAGCCGATGGCCGGATCGGCCTTGGCCGAAGCCGCGTCCAATGGCCAGCGCGCCCGTGCCGGCGCATCCAGCCCGTCAATCTGGCCACGCGCCAGCTTTTCAATACCGACCAGCGCGATCATCGCCGCGTTGTCGGTACACCATTTCATCGGCGGCGCGATCAGGCGAAAACCGGCATCGCCCGCCTCGACTTCCAGCGCCGCGCGCACAGCCGTGTTGGCCGCTACACCACCCGCCACAACCAGCGACATCGGCCGCGGCGCATCGGGATAGCGCTCGACAAACATCGCCAATGCCCGCCGCGTGCGTCGGGACAGCGCCCGGGCAATGGCCGCCTGCACGCAGGCAGACAGATCGGCCTTGTCCTGATCGGAGGGCGCCTCCAGCCCGTCCCAGATCTGGCGGGCCGCGGTCTTCAGGCCGGCAAAGGAGAAGTCACAGCCCGGCTTGCCCTTGAGCGGTACCGGCAGTTCGAAGCGCGTGGCATCACCGCTCGCGGCGCAGCGCTCCAGCGCCGGCCCACCGGGAAAGCCCAGCCCCATCACCTTGGCGGTCTTGTCGAAAGCCTCGCCAGCGGCGTCGTCCAGGGTCGAACCAAGCCGGTGATAGACGCCGACATCTTCGGCGATCAACAATTGCGTATGCCCGCCGGAGACCAGCAGCAGCAGGTAAGGAAAGGCCAGCGGCTCGGAAATCCGTGGCGAGAGGGCATGACCTTCCAGATGATTGACTGCAATCAGCGGCTTGCCCGCGCCCAACGCCAACCCCTTGGCCGTCATCAGCGCCGCCATCACCCCGCCGATCAGGCCCGGCCCGGACGTCGCGGCGATCCCGTCGAGATCGGCGACCGACAGCCCGGCCTCTGCCAGTGCTTCCATCACAAGACCGTCCATGGCCTCGGCATGGGCCCGTGCCGCAATCTCCGGCACCACCCCGCCGAAGGGCGCATGCGCCTCGGTCTGGCCGAGTACCCGGTCGGCAAGAACCTCGACCTGGCCATCCGGCGCGCGGCGCAGGATAGCCGCCGCCGTCTCGTCGCAACTGGATTCGAGACCGAGCACGGTCAGTGCGCGCGCTTGCGCTTGGGGTGAGGGGGGCGCTAAGTCCATGACTGTCCACTAGCCCCAAGACCGGGATGATTGCAACGTGAAGCCGCCGTCCAGACCGCTCGCCATCGCCACCCGCCGCTCTCCGCTGGCCCTTGTCCAGGCACGCGATGTCCAGGCCAGGCTGGCCGCACAATGCGGGCTGTCCGGTGACGGCGTCGAGGCACATTTCCCGATCCTGGGCCTGGTCTCGACCGGCGACATGATCCAGGATCGGACCCTGATCGAAGCGGGCGGCAAGGGGTTGTTCACCAAGGAAATCGACGAGGCGCAGCTTGACGGCCGCGCCGCCTTCGCCGTGCACTCGATGAAGGATGTCCCGACCGTCTTGCCTGACGGGCTTGTCGTCGGCGCCCTGTTGGAACGCGAAGATCCGCACGACATGCTGATCGCCCGCAATGGCGAAACCCGCCTTGCCGATCTGCCCGCTGGCGTCACAGTCGGGACCGCGAGCCTGCGCCGCCAGGCGCAACTCCTGCACAAGCGGCCTGACCTCACGGTCGTCCCGCTGCGCGGCAATGTCGATACCCGCCTCGGCAAGCTGAGCGCCGGCGAAATCTACGCCACCTTCCTGGCCCGAGCCGGTCTCAATCGCCTCGGGCGCGAGGAGGCCCGACGTGACCCGTTGGACGCCGATGAAATGCTGCCTGCCGCGGCCCAGGGCGCAGTTGGCGTTGCCATTCGCGCTGGCGATGAGGAGGCAGCAAAACACCTCATTGGCTTGCATCACCGCGACACCGAATTGGCCGTCACCGCCGAGCGCGCCTTCCTCGCCGAACTCGATGGCTCTTGCCGAACGCCGATCGCGGCCCATGTGAATAAGGTATCCATGGACTTCATCGGCGAAGTTTTGACTCCTGATGGAAAGCAATGCTGGCGGAAGCAGATTCGATTCGACATGACCACTGCGACACCCGATAGCGCCCGCGAGGCCGGACACAGGCTCGGCCGCGCCGTGCGCGACGCCGCCGGCGATGGCCTTGCCGCAGCCCTGGTGGGCGCATGACCGTCTTGGTCACACGTGGTTGGCCCGGCGCTGAACGCACCGCATCCGGGCTGCGGCGGATGGGGATCGACCCCATCATATCGCCCGTGCTCGACATCAATTTCCGCGCCCGCATCGATGCCAGTCTCGAGGGTGTGCAGGCACTGGTTTTCACCTCGGCCAATGGTGTTCGTGCCTGGGGTCCGCGTCGCAGCGAGCGCGACCTGCCCGTCTTCGCCGTCGCCGATGCCACTGCGCAGGCGGCGCGCGATATCGGTTTCAGGAAAGTCCACTCCGCCGGCGGCGATGTGACCTCACTGGCGCAACTCATCCGCCGCAAACTCAACCCGGAGAAAGGTTCGCTGCTGCATGTCCGCGGCATCCATGTCTCCGGCGACCTGTCCGGCGCACTCAAGCCGGATGGTTACAAGGTGCGCGACGCAATCGGCTATGGCGCCGTCGCCGTCGATGCGCTGGGCGAGGAAGCGATTGCGGCCATCGTGTCCGGCGCGCCGGTCTCGGTCCTCATCCACTCGGCCCGCGGCGCCAAGACCTTCCTCGACCTGTTGCGGAAATTCGGTCTCCATCATTGGCTGGGATCGGTGACAGCGCTGGGAATTTCGGCCAACTCCCTCATCCCTCTGGAAGGGGCCGGGTTTCGCGCCCTGGTCGCGGCCGCATCGCCCAATGAAGACGCGCTCTTGGCGCTGCTTGATGATTCATCGGAACTGGCCTCGGCAGGCCACGCGTCCTAAGCTGGCGCAAGTTCGCACGAATCATGGGCCGTCATGGCTAATCCCGAAGACACACTCGATCCCGAACCCGTTGATGCCGAGTTCGAGCCGGCTGATGACAGCCGCGCTGCCGGTGCCACTGCGCCCAAGCGCGGCGGCGCGCTGGGCCATGTGCTCGTCTTTCTGCTGGCGACAGTCGCCGGCGGCGCCGTCGGCTTCGCCGCCTCGCGCTACGTCCCCGCCGCCGATATGCCGGACGCCGGCGCCGCCGCCGAACGCGCGGCCCTGACCAGCGAGATCACCGGTCTGGACACCCGCCTTGGTGCGCTTGAGGCCGAAGACCCAGCCGCTGCAATTGCCCTTGATATCCGGTCGCTGGAGCAACGCCTGGCGACACTGGAAGCCAATGGCGGGTCTGGATCAGGCGGACAGACCGTCGACCTTTCGGCCATCGAAACGCGGCTCGACAGGCTGGAAGTGAGTGCCAATGATGCGTCATCCGGCACCGCGGCTCAGTTTGACCCAAGCGAGCTGGAAGCACGTCTCGCTGCCCTCGAAACCGCCCTGTCCCTGACCGATGCCCGCGCCCAGCAAGCCCTGGACGCCAGCCAATCGGCGGGCGATGGCGCCGCCCTTGATCCGCAGGTCGTGCAAGCGTTGACTGATCGGATCATGGCGGTGGAAGCCTCGGTCGATGCACTCGCGGCGCCCGCCCGGTCCGATCCGGCGATTGCCGGGCTGCGTCAGGACCTGGTCGCGCTGCAGAGCGAACTCGATACGATCAGGGGGCTTGCCGAAACGGCGAGGGATCGTGCTGACAGCGCGGCCCGGACAGCGTCCAGCCAACCCGTCGATACCGGCCAAGCCTCGCGCCAGCTCGCCGCCCGCGCGCTGGCCCTGACGGCCTTGCGCGAAATTGCCCGCACCGGCGACGGTTTCGAGGCCGAGCGCGCTGCCCTGGCGCGGCTGTGGCGCGGCCAGGCAGACCTCGCAGCCATGGCCGATTATTCGCGCGCCGGCGTGCCAACCCTGTCAGAACTGACGGCCAGCTTTCCCGGCGATGCGATCCGCGAAGCCGCCGGGCCGGGCCGGGTCTTTTTCGGCCTGATCGAAGTGCGACGGACTGATGGCACGGACAGCGATAGCGGCCCCTTGGCGATGACCGCGCTGGCCGAGCGCCGACTGGCCGAGAACGACCTGGTGGGCGCCGTGACCATCGCCGAACGGCTCGACGGCGAAGCGCTTGAAACCGCCCGAGACTGGCTGATCCAGGCCCGGGCCCGGCTTGATCTCGACCGGCGCCTGCAAGCACTGCGCGACGCGCTGGCGGCTGAAGCGGCTGAACAGGGAAGCGACCCGACATGATCCGCCTCATCCTGGCCGTTGTCTTTGCGCTGCTGACCGCCGCCCTCGGCGCTTTCCTGGCACTCAACCCCGGCCATGCCTCCTTTGAATTCCTCGGTGTTCAGACCGAAATGCCGTTCGTCGTCGCTGCCGGCGGCGTGATCCTGTTTGCCTTCCTGATGCTGGTGATCTGGTGGGGCATCTACCTGTTGTGGACTTCGCCGGACAAGGTGAAGGGTTTCATGGGCCGCCGTCGTCGTGAGCAAGGCTATGACGCACTGGAAAAGGCCCTGATCGCGTCGGCTGCCGGGGACGGTGAAGCGGCTGTGCGCCAGGCCGCCCGTGCCGACGCCCTGCTCGACAGGCCGGCCCTGTCCCGCCTGCTCGCTGCCCGGGCCGCTGAGTCGGCTGGCAATCTGGATGGCGCCCAGACCCATTACGAAGCCCTGCTGGAAGATCAGCGAACGCGGGTGGTCGCCCGTCGCGGCCTCGCCCAGCTGTCCAGCGAACGCGGTGATCTTGGCGCCACGATCGACCACGCCGCCGACGCGTTCCAGCAAGCCAAGGGCGCGCGCTGGGCCTTTGATGCACTGTTCGATGCCCAGGTCGCCAAGGCGCGTTGGCAGGACGCCCTGACCACACTGACCGAGGGCGAGCGCCGCAAACATGTCGCACCGGATACCGGCCGTCGTCGCCGCAGCGTGCTGCTGACCGCAGCGGCGCTGGAAGCCGAGATTAATGATGCCGAGACCGCGCGCGAGCTGGCGGTATCAGCCCACCGCGCCGCGCCGGGCTTTGCTCCGGCGGCGGCCCTCGCTGCCCGCCTCCTCGCCGATGGCCGCCGTCACAAGCGCGCCGCCGAAGTTCTGGAATCAGCGTGGGCTGCCGCGCCGCATCCGGCTCTCGCCCGCGCCTTCCAGGACTTGCGGAAATCCGATACCAAGGCCAAACGGATGGAGCGCCTCAAGGCGCTGGCCGAGCTCAATCCGGACCATCGCGAAAGCCGCCTCATCCTGATCCAGACGGCGTTGGAGGAGGGTGATGCACCCGCCGCGCGCACCCTGCTGGACCCGCTGATGGAAAGCGGGCAGCCCTCCTCGCGCCTGTGTGCCCTGTCGGCCCGGCTGGCGCGCCTCGACGGCAAGGACGAGCTGGCCCGTCGCTGGATGACCCGCGCCTCGCATGCCGGCGCCGATGCCGACTGGTCCGATATTGATCCGGAAGGCCGTCTGTTCGCCTATACACCGGACGACTGGAAACGCATGGTCTATGTCTTCGGCGATGAAAACCGCCTGACCCATCCGCGTTATGAGCGTTATGAACGCGCCGCTGGTGCGGTGCCTGAAACCGCACTCCTCGACGCGCCCCGACCGGTCAAATCCGCCACATCGCGCACAGCCAGCTTCGCCGACACTCCGGCGCGCATGCCCGACGATCCGGGCGTGCCGGACGAGGGCGAGGGCAAACCCGGACGCAGCGCGTGAGCGGGCCCGACGTAGCCCTGATAGCGATTGTCGGTGGCTCCGCCTCCGGCAAGACCCGCCTCGCCTACGCCATCGCGGATGCGATCCCGGGCGCCCATGTCATCAAGGAAGATGATTATTATCTCGACGCGACCCTGCTCGATGATTTCGATCCGGCCAGCTTCAATTTCGACGAACCCGCCTCCAAGGAGCACGCACTCCTGATTGAACACCTGAAGGCGCTGAAGGGCGGCACCGCGGTCGACATCCCGCAATATGATTTCGCAACCCATTCGCGCAAGCGCGAAACCCGACGTGTGGAGCCGGCTCCGGCCATCATCATCGAGGGACTACACGCGGTCGCGACACCCGACCTGGCCGAGTTGTTCGACCTGGTCATCTATGTTTCCGCCACCCGCCCGGTGCGTTTCGAGCGCCGCCTCAAACGCGATGTGTCCGAACGCGGCCGGACACCGGACTCGGTCCGTCAGCAGTTCGACACCATCGTCGAACCTATGCACACCCTGCATGTCGAGCCGCAAAAACCCCTGGCCGACATCATCATCATCAATATGGGGCCGCCGGATTTCGACTGCCTTGCCGAACCGGTGCTGGATCGCCTTCGCGACACGGTCGTGAACCGCTGATTTTGCCATGATGAAGGGCTTGCCGACCGCCCTATTCGCGGTTAGTTTCCGCCGCCTCTCGACCGGTGACGGTCGGCAGGCCTGTGGTAAGCCGCTTTAGCTCAGCTGGTAGAGCAACGCATTCGTAATGCGTAGGTCAGGTGTTCGAGTCACCTAAGCGGCACCATTCTTTCTTTGCTTCCGTTGCGCTCGAACCCGTGCCCGGGCCCACCCTTGGTGTTGGGGTTCGTGCTCACATGAAGCGCGCTCAAGGCTGGGATGTTCGAGCCTGATCCATCAGCCTTGACCAGTTTTCTTTGCTTCCACGCCACTCGAACCGCTGCCCGGTCTGATCGATCAGGCGACACGCCTTGTGCCTCGCGTCGAGCGCCTTACATATCGGCGCAAGCAAACAGGGTGCCTTCATGACCGAGACCAGCCAATACGTGCCGCCGAAAGTATGGACCTGGGACAGCGAGAGCGGTGGCCGCTTCGCCAGTATCAACCGACCGATTGCCGGCTCGACCCATGACAAGGACCTGCCGGTCGGCAAGCATCCGCTGCAACTCTATTCGCTGGCCACGCCCAATGGTGTGAAGGTCACCATCCTGCTGGAGGAGCTGCTGGAGCTCGGTCACAGCGAGGCCGAATATGATGCCTGGCTGGTGCGGATTACCGAGGGCGACCAGTTCTCATCCGGCTTTGTCGCGGTCAATCCGAACTCCAAGATCCCGGCCCTGATGGACCACAGCACCGAAACACCGACCCGTGTCTTCGAATCCGGCGCGATCCTGCTCTATCTGGCGGAGAAGTTCGGCGCCTTCCTGCCAACCGATCATGCCAGCCGCACCGAGGCCCTGAACTGGCTCTTCTGGCAGATGGGTTCCGCGCCTTATCTGGGCGGCGGCTTTGGCCATTTCTACGCCTATGCGCCGGAAAAATGGGAGTATCCGATCAATCGTTTCGCCATGGAGGTGAAGCGCCAGATGGATGTGCTTGACCGGACGCTTGCCGAACGCCCCTATCTGGCCGGCGCTGAATACTCGATCGCCGACATGGCGGTCTGGGCCTGGTATGGCGCGCTCGCCCGCGGCGTTCTCTACGAGGCTGGCGAGTTCTTATCAGTCCAGGATTACACGCATGTGCAACGCTGGGCGGCCGAGATTGCCGATCGCCCGGCCGTCAAACGCGGTATCCGGGTCAATCGGGTCTGGGGCGAGGAAGCCAATCAGCTTCCCGAACGCCACAGCGCCGCCGATTTCGACACCAAGCGCTAGGACATCTGGCGCGACGAAAGCCGGGGCGGGTCGGATTCAAGCCGGCCCGCCCGGTTTCTTATTGGCCTAATTGACCCGCGACAGGATCCCGCCGAGCGTCGAAAGACGGTCAGCATCAGCCGAAGACAGGCCGGGCTGAGCCGCTGCCGCCGTCAGGGACGCGCCTGCCGCCGCCAGCGTTTCAGCATCAGCCTCTCCCGCCGACCAAGCTTCGACAGCCTCGCTGACAGCTGCCAGCGCGTCCCCGTCAAGCACATCGGTGCGACCGATCTGGTCGAGCAAGGCCAGGGCGACCACGGGCTGGTCCGGCCAGGTAACGTGCAATTGCGTCTGGGTGTTCGCCTCGTCAAACTGAATGAGCTCCGCTGCGGCGATCTCGTTGGCCGTCAGGAATTCGCTTGGCTGCAGGCGGAAAACATCCATGCCGCGAACCAACTCCGGCGCCCAGATGCGGCCATTATGCCAGTAGGCTGCCCAATACCCACCGACGCGCAGGGCGTCGGGGCCCAGCGGCCCCTGGTCAAAGAAGGCTATCTCGAACGGACTGTCACTGTTGGTGAAGTCGATGATCGACAACCCACCACTATACCAGCCCTGCACCATGATATCGCGCCCCGGTACCGGGATGATATTGCCGTTGTGGGCAACACAGTTCTCGATCGCCGATTGTTCACCCGGGATTTTGAAGAAGCCGCGCCGCTGCAGCTCACCATCGACGATATCGGCAATCAGGTCAGCACCCCATTCGGCCGGATCGTCGGCCTGACAACGGGCGCCCAAACCACCGCCCCACTCATCGGTGAACAGGACTTTGCTGGCATCGTTGGAAAAGGTCGCCGAGTGCCAATAGGCCATGTTCGGATCGGCGAGGTCGGAGATGCGGCGCGGATTCACCGGGTCGGAAATATCCAGAAGGATACCGTTTCCGCCGCAGGCCCCGCCAGCCAGCCCCATCTCCGGATAGACCGTGATGTCGTGGCAAGCCACGGTGGATGCGGCCGTCTGGGCACCCTCTTCCATTTCGCCGCCAGCCCACAGGCCGGCAATCTCGCCGGTCTCGTAATCGGTGAAGATGCGCGGCCGACTGACGATGGCGGCCTGTTCCGGCGCGTCGAGCGGGACCTCGATCACATCGATACTGTAGAGCGCTGTCTCGGGATTTTCGTCAGGCTCGCCACCGCTACAGCCGGCGAGTTCGCTGTCCGGACGGACGCTGCTGGTGCCCTGGACATAGATATAGGCGGTGCGGTCATCGCTCGGGTGCGGCACGAAAGTGTGGGTGTGCGAACCGCGGCAGGTCTGGACAGCGGCCACCTGGCGCGGCGCGGACAGGTCGCTGATATCGAAGATGCGTACACCGAGGAAGCGTTCCGGGCTGGACTCGTCATCAACGCCACCATTGCCGCAATCGAGGCGGCCACGGTTTTGTTCGGTCGAGAAGAAGACCAGATTCCCGTGCACCGAGACATCGCCCTGACCGCCGGGGCAGACCACGGACAGGATATGCTGCGGGTCGTCGGGATTGGCGGCGTCATAGACGTTAAAGCCATGAAACCCGCCGACAATGACCCGGTCGCCGGTGAAGGCGAGGTCGGAATTGGCGAAAGACAGGAGGCCCGGCCCGGTGTCCTCGTCTTCATCCGTGTCTTCATTGGCGTCTTCCTGGGTATCTTCGTCGGCGCCTTCATCGGCGCCGTCAGGGGCCTCGTCCTCGATCGCCGCACCGGCCTCGTCGGCGGGGATGCTGAGGGCGATCATCGCGGTGTCGCGATCAAAGAAACCATCCGGTGGCGGCACCGAGGCCGTCCGTTCGAGATTCCAGATCACCGAACCGGCGTCAAACAGGCCCGGCGCGAGATCGGCGCGCGAGGGCGGCCCGCTCGCAACCTCCTCGGCGGCCGGTGAACAGGCGGCGAGGGCGGCGCCAAGCGCGGCCAGAGAAACCATGGATCTGAAATTCGGTGTCATGATGTCCCCTCGGACGTCGAAAAGCTAAAGCCCGGCGAGCAGGCCACGCATGCGCGCGATCTCGGCGGATTGGTCGGCGATGACCGCAGACAGGAATTCCGACAATTGCGGATCCTCACCATCGCCGGCATCGGCAAGCAGACGATCGACCATGTCGATGGCGCCCTGGTGGTGGTGGATCATGCCGGTGAGATAGAGGCGGTCGAACGCATCACCCCTTGCGGCAGCCAGTTCGGCCATTTGCGCCGGCGACAGCATGCCAGCCATCAACGGCACGTCGGACGGTGCCCCATGCGCCCCTTGATGCCCGCCATGACCCGTTGCCATCGCGTGACCGGCCGGGGCGTGCGACATCGCGGTCGGCAATCCGCGGCGGACCAGCCAGGCGCGCATCATCTCCATTTCAGAAGCCTGTGAGCGGGCAATGCGATCTCCCATAAGGGCGATATCGCGATTGTCGGTCCGTTCGGCGATCAGATCACCCATGTCAACGGCCTGACCGTGATGCACGATCATATGCTGCATGAAGGCGACATCGTCAGCGGTATATCGGCTGCCGGCCAGGCTGATCGATTCGTCCGGCGTGACGGTGCGGGCGGCACTGCCCGGCGCGCCGGGCTGGAAGATCGGCGGGTCGGCCGCGTGCCCGGGGCCAACAAACAGGCAGCTTGCCAGCACGGCAGGAATGATGGCTCGGAACATGATCTCCCCGGCGTTGCCCCCGGCGCGGCAGGCCGGGCTGACAGGTCAACGTAACAGGAATGTAATCATGCTTGTGCGTTCAAGGAAATAGCACGGCCACCCAATGGCCGGCGCCTATCCCTCGCCAGGCGCCATCTGCGACTGCATGTAACGCGCCTCGCCGATCTTCTCGATCAGGCCCAGCTGGGTTTCGAGGAAGTCGATATGCTCTTCTTCGCTGTCGAGAATGTCGGTGAAAATCTTGCGCGAGACATAGTCGCCCGCTTCTTCACAATAGGCGATCGCTTCCTTGTAGTAAGGATGGGCGCGCTGCTCGACCTTGAGGTCGCACTCAAGGCATTCCTTCAGCGTTTCGCCGATATAGATGCGGGCGAGGTCCTGGACGGCGGGCAGGCCTTCGAGGAAAAGAATGCGTTCGATCAGCATGTCCGCATGCTTCATCTCGTCGATCGATTCCTCATACTCGACCTTGGCGATCTTCGCGAAACCCCAATCCTTGAACATGCGCGCATGCAGAAAGTACTGGTTCACGGCTGCCAGTTCGAGCTTGAGCGCTCCGTTCAGCAATTCAATGACCTTGGCATCGCCCTTCATGGCGGTTCTCCCGTGCGCAGCAATACATGCTACTCTACGGAAAGCCGAGCGCAGGCCAAAACGTTAAGTTTGCAAGTGAAAGTGGGTATCGGTCGCGATTATTCAGCGGCCGCGGCAAAACCGTCCGGGCTAAGCCGGTTGGCGGCGATCATGTCGGCGACGTCCGGCAGGCAGCGGCCACATTTCGGCTTGGCGTCACAAGCCCGGAACACGCAAGCCGCGCCCTTGACGGACGGGTCGGCGGCAGCAGCCTTGAGCTCGCGATCGCGCAGCGCGTTGCAGATGCAGACATACATGGACGGACACGGTTTCCTGAAAGCCTTTCGCAATCTTTCCCGTGAATGCGAATGACTGTCAACTGCATAATGTATGCGCCGGGCCGCCCATACCGCCCGGCGCACGAAAACCGGCCTGCCGTCAATTGCCACGCATGATTGACCCCAAGGGCCCCAGCACCGAGCCTTCGCCCTGACCGGACCCGGTCACCGGGACATTGGCCAGGATGCGGCCCGCCAGGCGCGAGAAGGGCATCGACTGGATCCAGACCTTGCCCGGTCCACGCAGGCGGGCAAAGAACACGCCTTCACCGCCAAAGATCATCGACTTGATATTGCCGGCCCGCTCGATCTCGAAATCAACGCCCGGCGTATAGGCGACGACACAGCCAGTATCGACATGAAGCTCCTCGCCGGGCTCAAGCTCGCGCTCGACCAGCGTGCCACCGGCATGCACGAAGACCCAGCCCGTACCCTCCAGGCGCTGCATGATGAAGCCCTCGCCGCCGAACAGGCCGGTCATGATGCGTTTTTGCAGGGCTATCCCCACCGAGACGCCTTTGGCTGCCGCCAGGAAACTGTCCTTCTGGCAGATCAGCTCGCCGCCGAGATCGGGCAGGTGGACCGGGATGATGGTGCCGGGATAGGGCGCTGCGAACGCCACCTTGGCCTTGCCCTGCCCACCATGGGTGAAGACAGTCATGAACAGGCTTTCGCCGGTGAGGAGCCGTTTGCCGGCGCCGGCGAGGGCGCCCCAGACGCCCTGGTTCTTCTGGGAACCGTCACCGAACACCGCTTCCATGCTGATGCTCGGCGCCTTGAACATCATCGCGCCCGCTTCGGACACCACGCTTTCGCCCGGGTCCAGTTCGATCTCGACATACTGGATGTCCTCGCCGCCGATCTCGTAATCGATCACGTCCGCCTGGCTCATTGCGCTCTCCCTGTCGCTGACTGAAGGCGCAAGGTTAGCGGCGGTCGGCACGGGAACAAGCGGTAAAACGCCCCATGCGCGTCCCCTGTCGGGCGCGGTCAGATGGTCTGGATATCGGCGGACTCAGCGGCTTCGCGGATCATGTGCGCGAGATGCAAGGGCATCTCCCCCTTGGGACTGCGAAAGCTGGAATTCTTGTCGACGCGGCCAACACCGCTGGGCAAATGCCCCTCATCGACGATGATCGAGCCGGACAGGATCAACATGGGCGTGTCACCGGCACAGGATTGCGCTGTTTCCAGTGTGTCCGTCGGATGGATCGAGTCCGGCAGGCGCAGATCGAGCAGAATGAGATCATATTGCGACCGGGCGAGGCAGCGCTTGGCGTCCTTGAGCGTGCGGGCCACCTCGAAAGAGATGTCCAGATCACCCGCTTCGCACACGGCATGCTGGACGAGCATCGCATCGGCGAAATCGTCTTCTACATGCAGAACGCGCAGTGCGTGATTGCTCATGGAATCCTCCCTGGCTCATATTCTATGCAGGTTGCGTTATTGAACCGTTTACAAAATCAGGCAAGTCCGATCAATAATCATCCGGCAGCGGAAGTTTCGCCCTAAGCGCCGCCGCTATTACGGTATTTCTCAAAAGCATTGCAATGGTCATCGGGCCAATTCCACCCGGAACGGGCGTAATCCAGCCGGCATGGCCAACGATTTCATCAAACGCGGCATCACCAACCAGACGCGATTTGCCGGCGCCGCGCTCGGGCGCGTCGATACGGTTGATGCCGACATCCAGCACGCAGGCGCCCGGCTTTACCCAGTCGCCACGCACCATTTCCGCTCGTCCGACCGCCGGCACCAGGATATCCGCCGTGCGGCACAGGGCCGGCAGGTCGGCGGTGCGCGAATGCGCAATCGTCACCGTGGCGTTCTTCTCGAGAAACAACAGCGCTGCCGGCTTGCCGACCAGGATGGACCGGCCGATCACAACGACCGACTTGCCGGACAGGTCACCCAGGGCGCGCTCCGCCAGAAAGACACAGCCCGCCGGCGTACACGGGCGCAGGCCGGCCTGGCCCAGGACCAGCCGCCCGGCACTGGTTTCTGTCAGCCCGTCGACATCCTTGTCCGGGTCGATATGGCTGATCACGCGATTGGCGTTGATATGATCCGGCAGCGGCATCTGCACGAGAATACCGTCGACACCCTCATCCTGATTGAGGCGCTCGACGATCGCGATCACATCAGCCTCGCTGACATCCGCCGGTTTGCGAATTTCGATCGAGGTGAGACCGGCCGCCTCGGTGCGCCGGACCTTGTTGCGAACATAGACATCGCTCGCAGGATCATCGCCGATCAACACCACGGCCAGACAGGGGGCCCGCCCCAGCGCGGCGGTCAGCCCGGCTCCGACTTCGCCGGCGCGGGCGTCGATCTCGGCGGCGACCGCCTTGCCGTCAATCAGGTTTGCGCTCATCCGCGAAGGCCTCCAGCTGGACGACGACCCGGTCCCGCTCCGCTCGGTCAGCGGCAATCCGGATCGTCTTCAGACGCGATGTCGCGCCGCGTATCACATCGATGTCACGCTTGGGAATAGCCAATTGCTTGGCCAACAGCGCGATCAGGGCCGTATTGGCGCGGCCCTTCTCCGGCACGGCACGGACCCGCGCCGCAAGATGGATTTGTCCGGCCGCGTCGCACCGCCAGGCCTCGATGCCGTCGCGGGATGCGCCCGGCGTCAGCCGGACGCGCAGGACAACGCTGTCCGGACCGACATCGAACACGCGTCAGAGGGCGACATAAATCTGCGGCAACAGCCAACCGCGGATGAACATCAAAATCAGGAGCAGGACCAGCGGCGAGAAATCCAGCCCTCCGATCGGCGGCAGGACCCGGCGGATCGGCCGCAACACCGGTTCGGTGATGGAATGGGTCATCCGCCAGATCATGTTCACCAGCTGGTTGTTGGTGTTCACGACGTTGAAATTGACGAGCCAGCTCAGGATGATTCCGACGATGATGATGATGTAGAAGAGGAACAGAATGGGATCGACGAAATATTGTATAAGGGCTTGCCCAAGGGACTGGTTCATTGCGCTCTCGCTTGCGTTTCGCGTTTGATCCTGTTTAGCGCGTGCGGTCCGGAAAGGTCCAGACGCGGATGCTTGACAGCGCAGCGACGTAAAAGTACCTCGGCGTCCTTGGTTCGGGGCCGTAGCTCAGTTGGGAGAGCGCGTCGTTCGCAATGACGAGGTCAGGGGTTCGATTCCCCTCGGCTCCACCATTTCCCTGATCTCACGGCAGTCCGCTTTGCGGACGCCTCCGATGGGGCGGCCTGGCCGGCCGGCGCGCCGTCGCGCTTGCGAACCCTGCGGGTTCGAGGCGGGTCCGCCAGCTTCACCATTTCCCTGATCTCACAGCTGTCCGCTTTGCGGACGCCTCCGATGGGGCGGCCTGGCCGGCCGGCGCGCCGTCGCGCTTGCGAACCCTGCGGGTTCGAGGCGGGTTCGTCCAGCTCGACCCCCCTTCGCCCTACGGGCACCCATCCCCGTTCAACTGACCAGTTGCGGCATCGCACCGGCGAGGCGGGCGAGGTCTTCGACGAGCTTGCGGAATTCGTGGAGGCGGGCCGGTTTTTCGACAGCGCCGACGACGCGGCCGAAAGCCCGGGCCGGACCGAGCATGTCGCCAGTCTCGCTCATCACCATCACCGGGATGTCGCGCAGGCCGGGCGTGTCATCGAGGCCGCGCAACAGCCAGATGCCATCGCCATGGCTCATGCACATGTCGAGCAGGATGCACACCGGCAGCTTCGGACTGTCACCGACCTGCCGGCAACGCAACAGGTCGAGGGCGGCTTCGCCCGACCGCGCCACCTCCAGACGGACGGCGCCGGAATAGCGCTCGAACGCGGTCCGGACCAGTTCAACATCTCCCTCGCAGTCTTCGACCAGCAACACGGTTTTCATGGCCAAGCTCTCTACTCGCCGGCGCCGGCCCCCGTCAGCAGGCTGCCCCGAACTCCCCAAACTCCCGTGTCCACGACCGCGTGGGCAAGGTTCCAACGGAAAGGCTGCCATGGATGAGCGTCGCCTGCGTGTGTTCCAGCTCACACCCGCTGGCATTTCGCCTTGCACGTCGGCGTGGCGGATATACACCTAATTTTAGTACTGGATTGGCCGGATGGGGACGGTTTTGGACTGGGGCAAGTCACTGCGCGCCTACCGGGCGCGGCTGGGCATCAATCAACAGCGCCTGGCCGACCAAATCGGGGTGAGCCAACCGCAGGTCTCGCGCATCGAAGCCGGCGCGGCGGCGCCGCGCGACGATGTGGCCAGTGCAATCCGGGCCTTATTAGAGCGCCCCGATAATCGCAGCCTGTTCGACGGCCTGATGACCGCCATCCAGTTTTGCCCGCATGTCGTCTGCCTGGTGCAGGCGGCGGACGACAATATGCGTTATGTCGCCCTGTCACGCGGCTTTCGCGAACATCCGCAATTCCGCACGATCGAGGTTGGCCAAACCGTCCGCAAAGAGGCCAGTCGCAATGGCGAAACGCTGGTGCTCGACATGATGGCGTCGGGCATATTTGACGGTGATGTCACCGCCATCGACGCGGTTTGGGAGGCGGAAATCGATCGTCATCGCTATCAGTGGCAAGGCATAATGACGCCAATCAGATCCGGTGAGGGCGGCTGGTATCTGCACTGCGCAATGAAGGCGCTCGACGCCGGCACCTTTGCCCGCCGCATGGCCGCACGCGACAGGCCGATGATCGTGCACACGCTGAACTGAGCCGCGCAACCGCCCGGCCATGCGCGAACCCTTCCTTTACCGCCGCGTGTTATCCACAAGGCATGAAAGCACCTGCCCTCCTCCTGCCGGGTCTGCTCGGCCTGTTGCTCACAACCGTCGTGCCGGCTTCCGCAGCCCTGGCAGCACCGCCGGCCGAGGAATCAACGGACGAGAACCGGCACCGCTCGATCACCTCGTCAGACACCTACATGCCGCTGCCGCCGCTGACTGCAACGGTTCAGTCCAATCGACGCGCCCAGGGCCTGATGCAGATCGAGGCCGGGCTGGAAATTTCCGACACCCGCCTGCGTCGCCGCGTCGAGATGTACATGCCGCGCCTGCGCAACGCCTATATCTCGGCCCTGTCGATCTATACCGGCATGCATTATCGCTATGGCGATGTGCCGGACGCCGACCGGATTTCGCAAATCCTGCAGGAAGCCACCGACATGACGCTGGGCCAGGAAGGCGCGGAAGTCCTGATCGGCATGATCATCATCCACGCCGACTGATACCGCCACTGGCTGCCTAGCTGGTGATCGCGTCCATGAAACCGGCCAGTTCGACATCAAGGCCGGTCACCCCGCCCGCATCATGCGTGGCCAGGGTGATGTCGACCTTGTTCCAGACATTGAACCATTCGGGATGATGATTCATCGCCTCGGCCTTGACCGCGACGCGGCTCATGAAGCCCCACGCCTGGTTGAAATCGGTGAACTCGAAGACTTTGCGAATGGCGTCTCGGCCATCGACGATTTGCCAGCCGGACAACTGCGCCAACGCCGCCTGCGCCCCGATCCTGTCCATCACCGTCTCCCTGTCTCTGTCTATTCCGCCGGAACCGAACCGGTCGCACCAAGGCTCATCGGCTCGATGCCCAGGGCCTTGAACAGGTCGAAATCCTCATTCCGTTCCGGATTGGGCGTGGTCAGCAATTCCTCGCCGACAAAGATCGAATTGGCCCCCGCCAGGAAACACAAAGCCTGCAATTCCCGGCTCATGCCCTCGCGCCCTGCCGACAGGCGGACCATGGAGCGCGGCATCAGGATGCGGGCCGTCGCGATCGTGCGGACGAAATCAATCCCGTCGAGCGGCTTGCTGTCGCCCAGCGGTGTATCGGGCACGGCGACCAGGTGGTTGATCGGCACGCTTTCCGGATGCGGGTCCATCGAGGCGAGCTCGGTGAGCAGGCCGATGCGGGCCGCCTCATCCTCGCCCATGCCGACAATCCCGCCGGTGCAGACATGGATGCCGGCGCCACGAACACGGGCCAGCGTGTCGAGCCGGTCTTGATAGGTCCGGGTCGAGATCACCCGGCCATAATCTTCCGGCGCCGTGTCCAGATTGTGGTTGTAATAGTCCAACCCGGCATCGCGCAGGCGTTCGGCCTGACCGTCGCCGAGCATGCCGAGCGTGACACAGGTTTCCATGCCGAGCGATTTGACGCCCTCGATCATGGCGCAGACCTTGTCCTCGTCCCGCGCCTTCAACTCGCGCCAGGCGGCGCCCATGCAGAAACGCGTCGCGCCGCCATCCTTGGCCTTTTTCGCCGCACTCATGACATCATCGAGCGGCATCAGCTTGGAGGCGGCCAGGCCGGTGTCAAAATGGGCCGACTGGTTGCAATAGCCGCAGTCCTCGGCACAGCCCCCGGTCTTGATCGACAGGAGCTGGCTGGTTTGCACCTGATTGGCCGGGTGGCACTTCCTGTGCACGGACTGCGCCGCAAAGATGAGATCGTTGAACGGTGCGCGGTAGATTTCGCCGGCGCTTTCGCGGGTCCAGTCCGTGCGGACCTGCGTCAGTTGGTCGATATCGTTGAGAAGGCTCATGGAAGATCAGTCCCGAAAAATGACACCGGAAACTAGGAAGACCGGCGCGCCGCGTCCAGACATGACACTGCGCTGGGCTGCCCGGATACTGTTTGTCGTCGCCATTGTGCTCATCACCGACCTCGCCCTGCAACCGGGAAGCGCGCTGCCACCACGCCTGTTCGGCTCGGACAAGCTGGAACATTTCGGTGCGTTCGCGGCGCTGGCCGTGCTCGCCCGTATTGCCTGGCCAAGCCTGCCGCGATGGTTCGGGCTACTGATTCTGGTTGGATATGGCGGCACGATCGAGTGGCTTCAGGCGCACGGCGATGCCGGTCGAACCGCGTCAATGGCAGACCTGGTGGCTGACATGATCGGCGCGGTCGCCGGCCTTGGTCTTGCCTGGCTGGCGGGCCGCAACCAGGCACACTGATCCGGACATAAAAAGGGCCCCGCCAAGGCAGGGCCCTTTCTCGTGCGCGTCAACCAAGTCAGGCCGACGGCGTCTCATCGCTGGTCTCGGCACCTTTTTCGAGCTTGTCGAAATAGGCCTTGGTCATCTTGAAGACCAAGGGCGAGAGCACCAGCAGTGCAATCAGGTTTGGCGCTGCCATGAGCCCGGTCAGCGTGTCCGTCGTGAGCCAGACCGTGTTCATCAGCTGGGTGACGTTGTCGCCGGCATAGAGCAGGAAGGTAGCGCCGAGGATCATGCCGATCCAGGCCAGGCGGAAGGGAATGATGACCTTTTCGCCGAGCAGGTATTCGGCACAACGCTCACCATAATAGGACCAGCCGAGGATGGTGGTGAAGGCGAACAGTGCCAGCGCCCAGGTCACAAAGTGATCGCCAAAGCCCGGCAATGCGTCGGCGAAGGCCGCCGTCGTGATGCGGGCACCCGTGTCGCAGACTTCCGGGACATTGCCGCCCAGGGCGATCAGACCGGCATCACACTCGGTCGGGATGACCCCGGAGGTGAGAATGGCCAGGCCGGTGATCGAACACACCATGATCGTATCGATGAACGTCCCGAGCATGGCGATGATGCCCTGATCAACCGGATCATTGTTCTGGGCTGCCGCATGCGCGATCGGGGCAGACCCCTGACCGGCCTCGTTGGAGAAGATGCCGCGCGCCACGCCACGCTGCATGGCCAACATCAACAGAGCACCGGAGAAGCCGCCTGCCGCCGCACCGAAACCGAATGCGTGCGAGAAGATGCTGGCGAAGGCCGCCGGGACCGCTTCGATATTCATCACAACCACGACCAGGCCGAGTGCGATATAAGTGATCGCCATCGCCGGCACGACTTTTTCTGCCACGCTGGCGATCCGCTTGATGCCGCCCAGGATGACCATCCCGGCCAGAACCGCGATCACGCCACCGGTGATGTAATAATCAACGCCATAGGTGTCGCCGACCGTGCGCACGACTTCCGCCGTCTGGATCGCATTGCCCGTGCCCAGACCGGCCATGACGCCGAAGAAGGCGAACAGTCCGCCGAGCCAGACCCACTTCTTGCCCATGCCGTTCTTGATATAATACATCGGCCCGCCGACGCGGCGGCCATCGGCGTCAACCTCGCGGAATTTCACCGCCAGCACGCCTTCGGAAAACTTGGTGGCCATGCCGACCAGGGCGGTCATCCACATCCAGAACAGGGCGCCGGGTCCACCGATCGCGATGGCCACCGCAACACCGGCGATATTGCCGGTACCGATGGTCGAAGACAGCGCGGTCATCAGGGCCTGGAACGGCGTGACATCGCCATCGCCCTCAGACTTGCGCCCCTTCAACAACTCGCCAAACGCGAAACCGATCTTGCGGAGGGGCATGAAGCCCAGCCCGATGGTCAGATACAGACCGGTGCCGAGCAGAAGCAGCAGCATTGGCGGCCCCCACACGAAGCCGTTGACCATATCGACATATCCAGAAATGACGTTCATGCCGTTCCCCATGTTTTTGCTGCGCGCACATTAGGAAGTTGTCGCGGGGTGTGGAAAGGGTTTTCTGCGCCTTGATGTCAGCATTGTGAGCGCGAATTAAGTTGAGCGATTGCTGTTTTCAGGAAAGTTTTCCGCCCAGCACGGGGAGCATTTCCATGATCAAGTCCATCACGACCAGCCTCGCATTCAGTCTTGCTCTGACCGCCATATCCATGCCTGTCGCGGCCCAAACGCCGCTGTCGGCCAGCGATCGCGAGCGAGCGATCGGCGAGCTGTCGCAGATCATCGAAGACGAATTCTTCGACGCCGAGCGCGCGACCGCAATCGCTGCAGACCTGCGCGCCGCGGAAGTGGCCGGCGCCTTTGACGCGATCACGGACGGGGAGGGGCTCGCCACAGCCCTGACGACCCGCCTGTCTGCCGAAGACCGTCATTTCGGTGTCAATCATGTCGGCCGTGACGCGGCCGCGGCTGCGATGGCGGGGCCGCGCCGCCGCGAAAGCGACCCGTCCGACGCGCGCCCTGCTGACCCTTGGGCGCCCCTGCGTCGCCAGAATTTCGGCTTCGCCCGAGTCGAGATCCTGGCCGGCAATATCGGCTATATCGACCTGCGCCAGTTTGCGCCGATCGCGCCGGCAGAACAGACCGCCCGCGCGGCCCTGGAATTCGTCGCCGGGACCGACGCCGTGATCTTCGACGTGCGCCAGAATGGCGGCGGCGCGCCGTCAATGGTGCAATATCTGATCAGCCATTTCCTGGAGCCGGGCGGCGACACGCTGATCAACACCTTCGTGTCGCGCGACTATGAATACCCCAACCAGCTGTGGTCCCTGCCATCGCATCCGGCCGGACACCGACCCGACGTGCCGCTCTATGTGCTGACCAGTGCCCGCACCGGCTCGGCCGGCGAGGCCTTTCCCTATCATCTCCAGGCTTTGGAACGGGCAACCCTGATCGGCGAGACCACCTATGGCGCCGGCAATCCGGGCGGCACTTATTTCACCGCGTCCGGCTTTGCCATCTTCGTGTCGACCGGCTCGGCCCGCAATCCGATCACCGGCACCAATTGGGAAAGCACCGGCGTAACCCCGCATATCGCAACCAGCGCCGATGCCGCCCTCGATACCGCCCTGTCACAGGCCTACGCAACGCTTCTGGAAGGCGAGCTGGATGACGGCGCCCGGCTGACACTGGAATGGGCGCTCGAAGGCCTGTCTGCCAGCGCTGACCCGGTCACGCTGACCACATCGGAGCTGGCCCGCTATGCCGGCGAGTACGGCATCCGGGCATTCAGTGTCGAGGACGGCCGACTGGCCTACAGCCGCGACGGCCGCCCCGCGGCCGCGCTCGAACCGCTCGGCAATCACCGTTTCCGGCTCGCGGGTGACGATGATGCCCGCTTTGTCTTTGTGGTCGAGGCATCCGGTGCGGCGTCACGGATGGACCTTCATCTTGCTGACGGACGCGTCTTGCGCAACACCCGCAACGACTAGACCGGCTTGGCGAGCATGGCTGTCTTTCAGCGCTAGAGATAGGTCCCGGCCAGCGTGGTCACGGCACCTCCGGTACCGATCTTGAAGCGGGCAATGCCCGCGCCGGATGTCGTGTTGACACCGCCCAGGTCAAGCTGGCGGACGCCTCTTTGCTGAAGCCTTTCGATGGCCTGCCACAGCAACAGATTATGGGCGCTGCTCTGGCGAAATTCCGGATCAAGCCAGCCCAGATGATAGGTCGCGGCGCAGCCATGGATGAGGAAGAGCATGGCCGCACGCTTTTGCTTGCCCTCGTCAATCCGCAATACGATAAGGCTTTCACGGTCCGATTTGGCGGCAATATAGTCCGGGATCAGCGCGGCCGGAGTCGCCCGGTAACCGCGCTCGGCACGCTGTGCTTCTTCCGTTTCGAGCAACCAGCGGTATTGCGCCAGCTTGGTGCCGTTGACGACAACCTTGGCCCCTGATTTTTCCGCCGACCGCAACCGGTTGCGCCACTTCCCGTCGGCCGCGGCCAGCAGCGTTTCTGCCGGCTGTGTCAGGTCGAGCATGACGGTGGAATATCCCGTCATCACCCGGCTCATCCGGTGGACACCCGCCGCCGCGACCTCGTCCGGCGTAAACATGACAATGCGCGGCCATGGCAGACCCAACCCGGCCTTCAAGGCCTTGTAGGCCTCGGCCTTTCCGGCCGGCGTCACCGCTTCCAGCCAGACCGGTCCGCGGGTGCACAAGGCCATGCCGACCAGACCGCCGACACGGCGCACCGTGAACTGGGCCAGTCCGACCAGCACGCCATCCTCGACCAGCCCGGCCCGGATCACCCGCCCGCCAAGGGCGGCCACGGCGTCGCCATAGCTCCAGTCCTGTTGCAGGGCGGCGGGCTTGGCCATCAGGGCCAGGTCCCAGGTCGGCTGATTGATCGAGAGGTCGATATGCATGACAGGAAGCGTTAGGGAAATCCGGTTAACGAGAGTTAAGCATAGAGCATCGGAGGCCATATGTTTGCCAAGCGTCCTGAAACCGTCATGGGTCACCGCATCGCCGAACCGCGCCCCACCCTGATGGCTGTGTGGCTCGCCTTTCTCTATATCGGTTTGCCGCTACTGGTCGTCACTGGCCTCCTGGATCTGGCGATGCAGGTTTTTTTCGGGATTTGCACCGGGCTTTGGTGTCTGAATTGACGTACGGACGCCAACAAATTGGCGACAGGGACGTCATGGCGTGATTGTGTGAACCAGATTTGTGGAGGGGATCCCAGCATGAGATTGATGATAGTCGCCGTCGCGGCCCTGGCCGTTTCTGCCTGTTTTCCAGGTGACCAGAGCGCCGACACGGGCGAAGAGTCTGCCGCCGTGGCGCAAGCCATCTATGACGCCTTCGCTATCGGCGATGTGCCCGCCTTCACGGCCTTGCTCGATCCGGAAATTGTCTGGAACGAGGCCGAGAATTTCCCCTATGACGGCGGCAATCCCTATATCGGGCCGGACGCCGTCCTGGGTGGTGTGATCGGACCGATCGCCAACGGTTGGGACGGCTTCGCGGCCACGCCGGAAAACATGATCGCACAAGGCAATCGGGTCGCCGTGATGGGGCGCTATACGGGCACCTTCAGCGCCACGGGAACGGCCATGGACGCCCAGTTCGTCCACGTCTGGACGATCGAGAATGGTCGCGCGGTCGCCTTCCAGCAATACGCCGACACCTGGCAGGCTCGCCAGGTCATGGGCCTGGACTGATTGGTCGCCTGACTGCTGGCTGACCAAGACAGGTCGGGCTTGCTGTATCGAGGCTTCCGCACAGCGGATTACCGAAAGGTCCGGAAGATCGCGCATCTGGTGGGGGACCAGCCACGTCCCCCACTGCCCTGAGCGCATTCCATGTGACCATCGACCCCGGCACCTAAGATGGCGTCAGGCTCAGGTCGAGCGGAGCGGGAACCAGGGAAAGAATGGCGCATCTCAGAAGCGCCAATTCGAACCCAACGGGTTCGCAAGCGCGACCGCGCGTCGGCCGGTCAGGCCGCCCCTTCGGAGACGTCCGCGCAGCGGACTGTCGCGAGATAAGAAAAATGGCGCACCTTGAGGGATCAGGTTCAAACCCCACAGCCCTGAGCGCGTTCCATGTGAGCATCGACCCCGGCACCGAAATTGGTATCAGGCTCGGGTCGAGCGGAGCGGGAACAAAAAAAGAAATGTTGGGCGTCACAAGTCGTTGGACGTTGCGCATGTACATTCAATATCTTAGCCGAGGCGTGCGTCCAATTTGGCTAGACCAAACGTCAAAACAGTTTGGACAAAATGTCTCATTCAGCAGAACAAGTTGGATCTTCCTTTCGTCAGGCAAAAAAGCGCCGCCCCTATGGGGGGCGGCGCTTAGACGATTTGGCTGTATCAATTAGAGGTAGCGGTGAAGTTCGTGCGCACGACCCACAATTCGGTCGACGAGATGAGCGGTTTCAGACTCCGGCGAAGCACCGAATCCAACACCATCAACGAGTACGAAGCCGCCACCAGGTTCCCGCCGCGCTTCGGCTCCAGGCCAGATCTTCTCAGGCTCAACAGCAGCATCGAGGATCTTCCGCAAACGGCCGCCCTCATTGACAGACCTAAACAATGCCACAAGATCATAGCGATCAAGTGTCGGCTTGCGGGTAACTTTGAATGACCAATTCCGCGATGTCGCCTCCACTACAATCGCAGGATCAGTAATCACGCGAGCTGTTCCAGGCACCGATGCCGATGCGAACTTCTCGGTAAGTTCATCGCGCAGTACCTCGAGGGCTTGGAAGCCGGTGCGACTCTCTAGCCTAATGCCCACAAGACTGTGAACCTGTTCCCGAGAGACGAAGCAAACTACACGTTTCCCATACTCGTTGATCGGCTCCACGCCCTTTTTTCTGAGCAACTTGAGCGCGCTCCGCGCAGAGCATCTCAACAACGGTGCATAATCAGCCGCCCTGGCGTAGGCGCCCTCGAATGCATCGAGAGACGCTTCGCAAATCCGTGATCGGCCAGATTCATCCTCGACAATCTTCAGGTAAGAAAGCTCAACCAGCTGGGCCAAACCGTCAGTTTCCGTTCCGAGACGTGCCTTTGCTTTCGCGAACGTGATTGCGTTCTTGATCTGGGCACCGGGCCGAAGGCGTGTCTTTTGGAAATAGGCGACCCTCGCACCATGGAAGAACGGCGCATCTTGATCATAATCGATCAGGCCAATGGTTTTATTCCGAATGAGCTGTGAATAGGCTGCGGGGAGCGAGATGCCGACTTTAGCGGCAAACGACACGAGAGGCATTCCCTTGGGGTCGAAGCCCTCGCGCCGCCCCTGGTGCGCCCGGGCGATAAAGGCTTTGATCGCGTCTTCCTGGAAATAGCGCTGCCCATCACACCGGAAGTCCATTTTGAGGGTCCCCCTGCTGACCAGCTCGTCGACCTCATCAATTGTGCAGCCCAGCTGCGCCGCGACGTGCTCCAAAGATAAAGCGGTAGCAATATAGCGCCTGACAGCATCGATGTTGTCACTACTGAGGCGATAAGCCCGTGTGTGAGCGCATCGCTGAGTCGGAACCGCCGCCGCCTCCAATATCTTGCGCAGATATTTGCTTTCGAGCTTCAAGTCAGTAGCGACTGATTCCAAGGTCCAGGCCCCGTCCGCGCCGTCATGTTGAGACAGCCTGCCGGAGGGAGTAGCAAGACCACTACGAACCCGAACTTCGCCAAAGCAATCGCTGACCAGCGTACGCAAGCCTTCCGTTGGAATGGTGCGAGTGAGCTGCGGGGCGTAGTGGCAGCGCGAGTGATAGCGAGTCTGATCGGAATCCGGCTGCAGCCACTTTGCCTCCGCGAGAAATTTCACGATTGCGTCTCGGCCCGCAAGCAGTGACGGAAAACTGAACTGCGCCAAATTTCGGAGCTCACATGGTGTGTGCGAAGGCGATTCTATCCCTCGGTGGAGCTTGGTCAGGACGACCGCAGCCTGGAGAACGGAATGCAAGGACTGTCCAGCAAAGTGAGAAGGCTCTGCCGTCTCCACCCCCGTTACCTTGTTGACGACGTGACGATCCAACGCGGTGGCGGGGTAGGGTATGGCGTGGTCTTGGCCAATCATTACACCCCGCTGGGTCCAGCCGGCCTCCGGGTACCGCCAATCAATCGGGTCGCCGTCGAGTCCCTCGATCAGCCTCACGTCATGGATGGGGCATGCGGCCACCGGCACGATGTCGAACCAAATCCGGATATAGCGCTCTTCCTCCAGGCAGAGCGGGCAGACCCTGCGTCGACCCTTCGAGAACGTCCGACTGGGGAGCAGATGACCGCAGATTTCATAGCCTTGAGTCGTGCGCCTGGGCGTGTTCCAGGCGAGTTCGTCGCTACCGTAGATGGGGAGTTGGTTCACAACCTCCAACTGCTCGTCGAAATCCCAGTCTAGTCCGTTCAGACCTAGCGATAGCAGAAAGGCCTCGGTACTGAACGCGTAGTTGGCGGTCGCTGCCCGCTGCAAAAATCCGTAAACGGGCTCGTGCGGATAGACCTCACCCGGCCAGTTCGACATGGGAAGCCTAGCGATATCCACTACGTCTTGATGGGCACTGACCATCTTATTTCCTTCCATTGCCGCGGTCATGAGAGCGACGGGTCGTTGCGGAATGGATTGAAAACCTCATTGGGGCGCTTGCGATCGTCGTATGCCTCCGCGAAATGGCAGAGTTCCAGCCTATCCGAACCGGCTGCGAGCGCGATTTCGCCCGCGGCGATCATGTAGACCTTGAGGATGCCGATACATCCTTTTGTCGCTTTGAAGAGTCGGCTCGAAAAATCCATTGAGGCAAAATCAGAGAGCTCGAACGGCATTTCCTCGTCGAACTTGTGACAAAGGACCCGAAAATGCTGGCAATCTACGGGGTCCGTCCAGTCGTAGGGACGCAGCCGCTTGTAAGGCAGACCGCCGCGCCCGATGAGCTGAGAATCCTCTGCGATGATCGAATAAGTCTCCGGCAGTCCGATGCAAAGGATGTTGAACTGATTGAGGTTGAGCATCTTGCGCAGCAGTTTGCGCGAAAAACTAAGCACCTTCCTGTTCTTCTCAGGGAAGAGCTCCTGAGCCTCATCAAAGATGACAAACTGAACTTCCGACCGTTGGAGTTCCCGCAGGATCGCCAGGATTAAGTTGGAGTTAGTCATCCGCAGCGAGACCTGCATGCCAAGTCCGCTGGCGATGCTATCCAGCACTGCGCGAGCTCCGCCCTCGATGGGAGAATCGACCAGCAAAACGCTGCGCTTAATCCCATTTGCTCCGATCTCCGGCTTGTATTCCGCCAGAACTTCAGATGCGCCGTAAGTCTTACCGGTCCGGCTTTCGCCGATCAGCGCACAGATATTGCCCCGACCCGGCACTCCACCTTCGACGGGTTTGAAGAATCGCCTAATGGCCTTCGTTGCTTGCTGATGGTTGGCATGGTCAACGAAGATGTTTGTCATCTGCCTCTGACGATCCGCCGGCAGCTGTTCCTTG
Organism: Maricaulis sp. W15; assembly: GCF_001924955.1. Classification (NCBI taxonomy): domain Bacteria; kingdom Pseudomonadati; phylum Pseudomonadota; class Alphaproteobacteria; order Maricaulales; family Maricaulaceae; genus Maricaulis; species Maricaulis sp. W15. The sequence continues at coordinate 47,172 of NZ_LQXG01000003.1, forward strand.
AAGTCACGCATCACTTCTACTCCCTGAATTGACTTGCGCGGCGAGCATGAGGATCTCGTCCATGTCGTCGCTCCCGGCAGCCGAGTTGATTTCGATCTTGGAAATTTGGGTTTCGCCCGTAGAAGGCGATTTCAAACCGGTGGTCGGATCCGAGGTCACAAGCACAGGCTCTTCGTGGACTGCGGTCAGGGGTATGAGATCTGCTTCGCCTCCACACTGATCCTCGAATACGAGCTCGCTTACGCCCGGATGGGCACGGTTGCCGTAGAGATAGCGGGTGAGCTTGCGTTCGAGTTGCTTGCGGCGGCCCGACCGGAGGGCACCCATCCCTGCATTTATCAGGGCCGCCCTAGCCTTCCAGAGCGCTTCCGGGTCGCTGCGGTGTTCCTCCCGCATCAGCTCGTGCTCGCGGCAAAGCCGGTGCTGGAAAACAGAGAGCCCCTTGGTGTACTTCCGCCACTTGTCGACGACCGGAAGCTCGATGACCTCTTTGGCGTGATGGTTGTAGAGGTACACCTTAGAGACATCGTAGGGATCGCGGCGGACGTGGTACTTGGCTGAACAAGCCTTGGACGACTGACCTCTGTGATCGGGATGGGCGAGAATGCGATCCAGGTCAGGCGACCAGTACCTGATATGATCCCATTCAACGCCGTACTTCTGGACCGTACGCTCGGCGGTCTGCCCAGCGAGCGCGATGAAGAGCTCCTCGCTGGGAAGGCTCGGGCTGTCGAGAAGGTCCAGCTTGTCTCGCCACGCGTCGATCGGTGCCCTTGGAACCCCCGGCGCCCTGCCGAGCCCCCGGTTCGGCCGCCGATTGTAGTCCGTGACGATCCATTTGGTCGCGAGATCACGAAACTCTGACAGCGTCAAAACAGGCGCCTCCGGCTCCTCGTAATCGCGGTGCTGAACCGCGTTAGAGTGGGTCGTGCCGGGGAAGCGGTGGCTAAAGCGCGCCACTTCGCGCATGAAGCGTTCGACAAGGCCCTTGTGCCAGGGTTCACGCGGGGGAAGGCGAATGAGATTGAAGCCCAGGTCCGCAGCAGCGGCCAAGAGGTGACCGTTGGCAAACTCTCTTCCGTTGTCGATGTAGAGATTCTCAATCCGGCCCATACAAGGCCAGTCTTCGTCATTGAGGCCATCGATATGGTCAATGCGCTTCTGAAAGATTGCATTGCGCAGACCGTCTAGAACGGAAGCGTAGCCCGGTACGTCGAACGAGATCGAAAACCCGACAACCATGCGGGTGGCGCGGTCCAGAAACGCGATAAGGTAAGGACGTCCGAGAATGACGCGGTTGTCGTCGACGAGAATGAGATCCACAGGCGTAAAATCGACCTCAACCTCGCCGTAAGGGCGATCAGGCAACCCACGCGTCTGGTAGCTCTGGCAATTCTTACGCGCATAGTATGTGCCGATACGTCCCGCCTGTTTCACGAAAGGCGACACCTTCCTGCGAATCTCGCGCTCAAGCGTCGACAGGCTCGGCGGCGTCAGAAGTCCTTTCTCGTCGAGGTGTTTGAGCGGAGCGGACTCGCAATATTTCTTGCCTTCCGCCGAGCGGTTGACGTCAGAGATGTAGCTCAGTGCCTCGAGGTGAGCATCTTTTATCGAACCGCCTTGAAGGTACCGGTCGACAGCGCGATCGAGCGCGACCTTTTTCGCTTCGGGGAGCCTTGAGCCCCTTTTTCCCTTCAGGTCATGACGCGGTGAGTAAGCGGCGAGGCCGATTTCTTGGAAATGGGCGTCGTGCAAGCGCTTCCAGTTGAGCACCGAGTTAGGCGAGGGCGAGGTTTCATCACCGCGTTCAAGGGCTTTCTCGGCGATCCGATCCTTGAGCCACTTCTGGCTTGTTCGAAATCCGGTCGGATGCTGCATCACGTATTTCACGTAGTCATGTTTGAGCGCCGCGGCGGCTCGAGCGTGTGGGTCCTCCAGGTGCGGTGCCATCGGAGAAAGAGGTGGGCACATAGATGATCGGGATCGGTATTTAAGTTTCCCAGAGCCATAGAGGTCGACCAACCGCAGATCGGTTTCGATCAGCAATTCTTGTGTCTCGAGGTGAATAAGTATCCACTTGTCGCGTTGGCGCTTTTGGACAAAGTGCTCCTCACCGTTAATCCAAACACTATCGCCGACAACAAGTCTCAGCCGGGGATAGAGATTGCCATGTGGAACCTCGACTGATTTGAGGTGAGAACTGGTCATTCAGCGGCCTCATTGAACCGCACTTCAGTGTTGCGCCCATACTTTGCACCTGAAGCGAGTACGACCTCGCCGGCAAGGCCCAAGCGCATTACCGAGCCAAAGGCCTCGGCCATCTGACAACGCGCTTCGATTGATGCTTCTTCGCAGAGTTGGCCGATGCTTGAGACGCCGCCGTGTGCTTCAAGCGTACGTCGCACCGTGTATTCATTCGACGGATCCTGCGGTGCATACCGGTGGCGGTACATCGTCCGCGCGTTTGACAGCCTGGGCTCTGCGTAAAGGTCGCGCTCCGTCCAGACGAGCAATTCGACGCCGTGATCAAAACGATATGCTTGGCGAATAGCGGCTACTCGCGACACCCATTGGTCCGCTTCAGCGAAGTAGCTTGCCTTCGTGTCAATAGCAAAAAGGCGCTCATCTTTAGTCAAAGCGATGAAATCAGGTGTGTATTCATGTCTAACCCGCCCGCCATCATTGCTCTCCATCCAATAGAGGAGCGGATTCGGCTGGCAGACATAGTATTGAATGCGAGGATCTACCGAAAGAAGGAGGTGGCCTAAGCTTTCGAGGTGGCTTTCAAACGGCGCGTACGAATTCAGGCATTTGGGAGTTTTGGCGAAAATCCCGTCGCGTGCGACCCAAACCTTTCCGGGCTTCCAAGTCCTGGTGGGCTCCGCGCCTTGATAGAGTCCGAGCTGGCGAAATTTTGAAGCGCGGCTTCCCCGCGGCGCGAATGTGGCTTTATCGGTCATGATCACAATTTGCAATGACGAGTTAAAATAGTCAATGTCAATTTTAGGACGTTGACAAATTTTTTTGATCTATGGTTAATGCTCGCGGCTGGGCAAGGACAAGAGCTGCAATGAAGTTCGAAATTGAAGAGACATTACACGGACCTAAGCGAGTTGCGGAAATGACGAGCTTGGCAATGGACGGTCAACGGAACTGGCGACACCGAGGGCACCTAGGTCCGAGCGATGGCACGCGTGGAAAAATGAGGACAAGGTCCGTCGCGGCTCTCGCGGTCCGCGCTTGGGCTTCGTCACTTGGCTTTCCGCCGCGCGAAAGTGAGCAGCTGGGCCAAGCAACAGCGGCGAGCGTATTATACGCTGCTATTATCAACTCGCCTTCGACACTGAAAGTAGAGGGGACACGCTCAGCAGTGGCCGATTTTTTCGCGCAATATTCCGAGCACGACCATATCGCACGGGGCGTGAGCGGTCTCGGCGACACTCAGCAAGTTATCTCAATTACTTGGGCGGACAACGGCCCGCCGGAGCTCAATAAGAATGTGCCGGGAGCAAACGAGCTCGATGAAGTGATCGCGATGCGACAGTTAAATTTGATCGCACTCGGCGACTGGGTCGCTGATCAAGCTGATCATCCACTCTTTCTGATCAAAGCTCTCGACGCCTGATCTAATCCTATTGAGAGAGTCATCTACTAGTGCGTTTTGGAGGGCAGGCACCTCGCCTGACGGGAAGACCACTTGGCGTTCTAAAAACTCCAACGAAATGGCTCAGAAACCTTCGATAGACGCTCAACCCTGCAAATCAATAAGCCTTCTAGGGCGGCCACCAGCTCGATGCGCCACGAGCCTCGCGCACAGCTGGTAGATCGCGCCCGCCAAATTTTACCCAGATTGAACAGGTGTCGGCTTAGGTGGGGCCGACTACGTAAAGCCCGCCCCACTTCAGCCGGTGCCCGAGAGAGCTGAAACCCTGCTATGCTTAGGCTAGGCTATCCAAAGGATTCCCATGCCTCGCGAGCTGGCTTCACTTCAAAAGCCGACCTCGGTCGCTCCGCGGTATAGCTCGTATGCTTCACGCGTAGCGAACCAGTTGGGAGATCACGGATCAAGTCAGTGTGACCGTAGGTAGGACGAAACCACTCGGAAAGCTCGAATGGGCGCAGGATCAAGGGAAACCATGGCGTCGCTCGACCAATGTCCGCCGGCGACTGAACGATACAAGGCCAGAACACCGGATCAGCATCATAGCTCCTGGCGCGGTACACCTCACCAGCGAGAAATAAGATAGATCCCTCTGCACTAGTGACATCCAGGTGACCGTCAAAATTAAAACTACGACAATCGCCCTCAATCGCCGCGATGGCTAGGACTGCCCGCTCCGTCGATTGCATGTACGGCTCGGACTGAGTGATGCGAACACTCTCGGCATCGTCTGGAAAGCGCTCGCAGCGGACCATGCGGCGGGAGATACTGCCAGGTTGCCCGAAGAAGCACGGGAAATGCTGATCCAGGGCCTGCCGCTTTCCACCGACCCATTCCGGAATGCGTCTGGGCGAGCCCGCGTGGCCAACCCACTCACTGAGCGACGCAATAGCCGTTTCTTCCGACGGCAGGCGGAGACAAAAGAGCCGCAACGGCGACCTCCATATTTTCTGAATAAGAGTTGTGATGACCATACCACAGAATTCCAATAATGCAAGAAAAACAATAAGTTCCAATTGGCAACGGCGCGGTGACAACAGGAAAGTTGAGCGAACCGCCGCCCCATAGTTGTCGCCTGACAAGAAGACGCCGGCTGAAGCGCGGGCGCCGATTTGGCAACGCGATCTCCCTACTGTCGGGTCAATTCATGTAGACATGGATGTCATTGCCCGGGACACCTTGCGTTTCACACGTTCAACCAACAGCGCATCTTCCCCGGCGCTACGGGAAGAACCCGAGCATCCCGCAAATTCCAAACCAACTAGATGCGGACTATTTCAAAATGCACCTTAAACCCGCAGCTGCCAAATTGCCCATGTGATGCGGCGCGCTTCCTCATAGGCCGGTGACATCTTGTTTTGCTGGGCTTACGCTCGGGGTAAAGTCGGCGCTGGCCGACGTGCTGGCGGCTTGCTTGCGTGAGGGGTGACGCCAGTTTGCGCGTAATGCTGAAGTCCCTTCATCAACCCAGAAATGAGACCCCATGATCACACTTATTGCCGCGTCTGCCCTGATCTTCACGACAGTCGACCACCATGATCAGCCTGGCCACGATGGAAACCATCACGCGCAAACCGAGGCCAGCTCGACGGTCGCGGCGGAGGTGCGGACAGCCGACGCTGATGGGCGCACTGCTGTCGTCAGTCACGAAGCGCTTACCGAGCTGGGCATGTCGGCCATGACGATGCGCTTCTCCGTAGCTGAGACCGTGGATTTCGATCTTTTCCAGCCAGGCGCACACCTGATGATTACCGTCGTGAATACTGCGGACGGGTTCCAGATCGCTGACGCTGAATTGTCACACCACTGATCATGCCGGCCTCAGGGGGGTGACCGCATCCCCTTGAATACCCGCTCCAACCAGCGGCCCAATCCAGCCTTGCCCGCCAAGCTGGGCTTCTCGATCCAGGACCAGGACGCGGCGGAGATCAAAAGCGTAACGGGAATTGAATAAATGGCGACCTGAAGCGGGTCTGCCGCTGGATACCAGTACAGCACCACCTGCATGACCGGATAATGCCAGATATAAATACCATAGGACCAGTCGGGCAGGCGGGCGCCGGTCGGCCAGCGCCCCAGTCCTGCAAAGGCGACCGCAAACAATATGGAAGCCAGTGTGAGGTTGAGAAATACCTCTGCCAAGGGATGACTGCCCAACGCAATCCAGACCGGCAATACAATTAGGGTCGGCCAAGGAAGAACCGGAATCTTTTCACGCCAAACATGAACCAGCATGCCCAGAGTGAACGCCGACGCCAGACGCAGGCCGCTCTCGATCATGGCCGGCGCATCGGGCCAGAAGGACCGGACGACCAAATAAGCGGCGGTCACTCCGACAAAAAGGAAAAGTTTAGCGCCCCGCCCCCAAGGCAGCGGAGAGAAGAAAATCAGCGCAGCACCGGCATAGGCCAGCACCTCATAGCGCAAGGTCCAGAGAGTCGCCGAGAACTCGCCCGCCCAAGGATTATCCGAAAAGATGCCTGCGGGACCCTGGCTCGTATCAAGGAAGCCGAGCACTTGGACGGGAAAGCTCCACGTCTGCAATGAACCGAAATAGGATGGGGCGCTCAGGTCTGTCACAACGGGACCAATGGCCAGGACGGCCAGAAACGAAAGAGCCAGCAACGCTGGCCAGATCCGCAACATGCGCGCCGCGGTGAACTGGAATGGATTGGATCGCCGCTCGAGACTGTCGGCGATCAGAAAACCGCTCAGGACGAAAAAAGCGTTTACCGCCGCATAACTGAGCGACCAGCCATTGATGACCAATGGGGGCGGCAGCATGGGCCCCTGCGTAACGATAATAGCATGTTCAGCAAGCACGGCAGCCGCCAACACCAGACGGATCGGCGTGAGCCGATTGTCGCGACCCGCGAAAGCCGTCCCGATCGTGATCAATCCTGCGATGTCAGTCCCTCCATCGGCCCTTGCCAGAATACGCGGAGGACGCGCGCATCCCTCAAGCCGACGATCTGCTTATCGGCGCTTTGCCAATTCCATTCGGACCAAGCGCTGCAAGCGCAAGACGAGCAAAAGCAAGCCGGCGAGCACCGTAACCAATGCAAACACCGACGCTGTGATCAGCAGGGGATTGTTGAAGTTTTCCCGCTCCTCATAGTCCATGATGTGGAGCATCCAGAAGAAGTCGAAGACGCGCCAGGTATCATTCCTGCGCGCAGTCACCATCCCTGTCTCCGGAGACACATAGATGCGCGTGCCCTCGCCATCCGCGAAATCGATCCGCCAGGCCGACCCGGAGCGACGGTATTCCCAACTCGGTTCATCGAAGAATCGAACGGCAGCGATTTCCGGTCGATCAGCATGATCGGCGCTGGCTATCTCAATCGCCATTTCACGGGAAATCGGTGTGAGGCGTTCCCCTGTCTCGGCGTCCACGAGTACGCTCGCCCCGCTCAGTTCGGTGACACGGTAAACGACACGGCCCTGCCATACGCGCAGATCGATAGCTTCAAGCGCCCCTCCGATCGCGAGGTCAGAGAGTGCGGCCTGCACTGGCAGGACCCCTGACACATCGAGCGCCGGTGCCGGGAGGTCCGCGATGTTGTGTTCCCCGCGAACCCGGTCCAGCGGCAAGGCGCTCATCACGACGCCGCCGGCAATCCACAGTACGATCTGAATCCCGACCACCAGGGCGAGCCATTTGTGAATGCGAAGGGTCCAGCGAAGCAGCACGGTCATGGGGGCCTCCGGGGCGGTCTGCGAGCAATCCGAACGTCCCGTACGCAGCCCATCAGGTTATCCCTCAGGCGGAAAACTGTCCCGCAGCCGCTTGCGCGCACGGTAGACACGCACTTCCGCAGCCTTTTCAGACAAGCCCATGACCGATCCGATTTCAGCGTGGCTCATCCCGTCGATTACCGAAAGCAGGAGCGGGGTCCGCAAGCCCTCGGGCATGGCTCGGATGGCAGCATTCACGCGCGCCAGCTCATCCCGGTCAGCAACGATCCGTTCAGGTGTGGTCGGATCGACTGGCGCGGGCACCGATGGTTCTTCCAGGCCTATCCAGTTGCGCACCGCGCGGCGGCGATGATGGTCCTTCGCCTTGTTCCGGGCGATCACAAACATCCAGGTTACGAAGGCGCGGGTCTCGTCGAAGCGGTGAAGGTTTCGGTGGATGGCGATAAAAGTGTTCTGCGCAACATCGTCTGCATCGGACCGGCTGCCGAGCTGCCGTTCGAGGAAATTCACCAGCCGGGGCGCGTGGCGTTGCATCAGGCGATTGAAGGCCATTCGATCTCCCGCCCGCGCCCGGCCAGCCAATTGTTCGTCGCTGGGCGTCAGACCGGGGGCGTCAGCGTTCGGCATCAAGGGCCGCCGCCAGGCGCGCATCGAATATTTCGCGCTGCTCGACGTCCATCACGGCGCGCATGGCGAGGATGTGATTGAGCGTGGACAGCTGCAATTCGCCCATCACATCATGAAGGGCCTCTGCAGCTTCGACGACTTCCGGTGACATTTCCCGACTTTCCATCAAGGACGTGCCGATCGCGTGCCGGGCTTCCGCCAGCCGTTGGTCGAAGGCAGATTTTTCGCGAGCAAAATCCGCTTCCAAGGCCTCGATTTCCGCTTCCTGATCGCGGGTCAAATGGAGCTGGTCGTGAATCACGGCGTGAAGGCTGACCGTCACGGTATCGGGACGATTGCCAAGCTGCGCGCCCAGCCACACGCCTGCCAGACCGCCCAGAAGCCCCAAGATTGCCGCTGTAACGCCTGCGCGCCAGATCACAGCTCAGTCCCCTCGCCCATTAGGGTTGTCAAAGGCAATTCGGCACGGGCGCCAAATACAGCGAGCAAGTCGGGTTCGCCAGACGGAGCCAGGTCAACCCCGACGACGCTACCAACCAGTAGCGCCAGAACGGCAGGTGCGGCACGGATCGCCAGGCCAGTTGACAGCCCCGAAATGTCCGGCACACGACGAGCCGGCGCTTCAAGACCGTCCCAAACATTCTTCTGGAAGCGCTCGAGGTCCAGACTTGTATGATCGGCAGCGATCCGTTCCAGGACATCATTCATGTGTTCATCGGACATCAAAGCCCTCCGTCAGGATGTGTGTAGATGGGCAAGCTTCCACCCATCTCCGGTGCGGACCAGAATAGCGGTGCCGTGGGCATCCCGTTCACGGGCCTCGCCCCGGACTTCATACTCCATCCGGATGTCGAAGGTCGCAAATGCCATTTCCTGATCAACTTGGACAGAATACCCTGACCAGTCGTACACATGGAATGTCACGTGCTCGGCGGCAAATTCGGGCACGAGATGGTGGTCGCGATATACGGCCCAACCGATATCACTGCCACTTCCCTCGAAAATGGTGAAGTCTTCTCCGTCCGCCATCACCCAGCGTTCGGCCGCCACGACATCCTCGTCCGACAGGGCACCGGAATAGTTTTCCAGAACCTGTTCGATCTCGTCCACCTCGTTCGCGAGGGCGGCTGTCGAAAGGCTCGTAGCCAAAACCATCGTCAAAGCCAAAGTACGATGCATCATCAATCTCCTTTGCGGGTCTCGAATTCGTGTCAGCCACCGAACAGGTGGCGCAAGCCGCCATGGGCGAGCGCCCCGCCAAGAAAGCCGTTGAGCATGAGGGCTGCGGCAAGTGCGAACAGCGTCAGCGAGAAGAGAAGCGCCGGCGTCTGACTGCTAGTCTTGCGCGCCCATTCCCCCAGCAGTGCAAGCCCGGCCAAGCCGACCAAAAGGCCGGTGCCGATGACCCGGTGCGCTAACATCACCCCCGTCTCGCCGGCTGCCATTGGCCCCGAATGAGCCCAACCCAGCAGGGCAGCGAGCGCTCCTGCCGCCGCGCCTGTCCAAACGAGAAAGCGGACCGTTTCCGCTCCAGCGGGCAAACGCCCAGCCAATGTGAGTGCCTGTGCGAGGGCAGCGGCGAGGATCAGGCCAATCGGGAAATGTACGGCAACCGAGTGGAAAGCACCGAGTCGCGACATGGCCCGCTCGAAAGGCGTCGAAGCGCCCCGTTCACCCCAATGGGCGTGCCCGGCCGCCGTCGTGGACAACACGTCAGCGTGATCAAGCTCATCGATATGAAGAGCTTCTTCGCCATCATGCACATGACCAGACCCATCCATCTGCATCGCAGCCGGTTCGGACGCGGGTCGCACGCTTGGCTCAGCATCTCGTGACGTGGTCGCTGGCTCAACTTGTCCGGCAGCGGGCGGATCGTGTTCCGCAGGCGGATGGCTCCACCCCCCTGCGGAAAAGCTGACCGCTGCAACGATGGCACACACCGCCATCATGCCTATTCGAAATCCGGACACGCGTATCTCCACCTTGGTTTGATGGAGATACGCACGTCCACGAGTTTTCCCTCAGCCCAAGCGGACCGACCTCAAGCGCAGGGAGTTCGTGATGACCGAGACGGAAGACAGGCTCATCGCCGCAGCCGCTATCATCGGTGACAACATGATGCCGAAGACCGGGTAGAGAATGCCAGCCGCCACCGGGACGCCAGCAGCATTGTAGACCAGGGCAAAAAACAGGTTCTCGCGGATATTGCGCATAGTCGCGAGGGCAAGCTTGCGGGCCCTGACAATGCCGGTCAGATCGCCTTTCACAAGGGTCAGGCCGGCGCTCTCAATCGCCACATCAGCGCCAGTCCCCATGGCAATGCCAACATCGGCCTGCGCAAGAGCGGGCGCGTCATTGACGCCATCGCCGGCCATGGCGACCCTGCACCCGTCCGCCTGGAGCTCTTCCACGATCCGGGCCTTGTCGCGCGGCAGTACATCAGCCCGCACATCGTTCAGCCCGAGCCTGGCCGCAACCGATCTGGCCGTGCGCTCATTGTCGCCGGTTGCCATCACCAGCCGGAATCCCAGCTTTTGAAGATCTTCAAGCGCCTGGGCCGCGCTCGGTTTGATCGGATCAACCACGCAGACCATGCCGGCCAATTGGCCTTCAATCGCAACAAACATCACGGTCTCACCTTCGTCCCGGCGAGCATTGGCGTCGGCGGTTGCGGTCTCGCTGACCGAAATGCCCGCGGCATCCATGAGCGCAGCATTGCCAAGAGCAATAGCCTTTCCGGAGACCCGGCCTGTCACGCCCTTGCCCGTGATGGCCTCGAACTGGTCGGCGACTTCCATCGTCGTCCCGCGACTCTTGGCGCCTTGTACTATGGCCTCCGCGAGTGGATGCTCGGACCCGCGCTCGAGGCTTGCGGCCATTTGCAGGACGTCATCCTCCAGATAACCCGCGAACGCGATCACGGCCGCGAGTTCGGGGCGCCCCATGGTCAGCGTACCGGTCTTGTCGACAATCAGGGTATCGACCTTGGCGAATCGTTCCAATGCCTCAGCATTCTTGATCAGAACTCCGGCCTGGGCGCCTCGCCCCGTTGCGGTCATCACGGACATCGGCGTGGCCAAGCCCAGGGCGCAGGGACAGGCAATGATCAAGACGGAAACGGCCGCGATAAGACCATAGGCCGAAGCCGGTTCAGGCCCCCAGACCGACCAGGAAATGAACGCGATCGCCGCGACGACGATCACGGCCGGCACAAAACGACCCGACGCCAAGTCAGCGAACTTTTGGATGGGCGCTCGGCTGCGCTGGGCATTGGCAACCATTTCCACGATCTGGCTCAACACCGTGTCTTTGCCGACCCGGCGAGCCGCAATCACAAGACTCCCATTGCCGTTGACCGTCGCCCCGGTGACCGCCTCGCCCTTGACCTTCTCGACCGGGACGGGCTCACCGGAAATCATCGATTCATCGACCGAGGACCGGCCGTCGACCACAACACCATCGGCCGGAATTTTTTCGCCCGGACGGACACGCAAGTGGTCGCCCTCACGGATATGCTCGAGAGGCACTTCCTCGTCGTCCCCATCCACATTGACCCGCAATGCCGTCTTGGGCGCCAGATCCAGAAGGGCCCGGATCGCCGAACCGGTCTGTTCCCGGGCCCGCAACTCCATCAACTGCCCGAGCAGCACCAGAACGATAATCACCGCCGCCGCTTCAAAATAGACGCCCACATGACCGTTCGCGTGGCGGAAGGCGTCCGGAAATAGTCCAGGCGCCAACACCGCCACCACACTGAAAAGATAGGCCGCACCGGTTCCCATCGCGATCAGGGTGAACATGTTGAGATGACGGTTAATGACTGACTTCACGCCACGCTCGAAAAAAGGCCAACCCGACCACAGGACGACAGGTGTTGCCAGAACCAGCTCAGCCCAAGCCGCGCGGGTCTCACCCAAGGCTTCGCGCAGGAAGCCGAGACCAAGCATCGGCCCCATCGCCAGAACCAGGACCGGAAGGGTCAGGGCGGCACCGAACCAGAAGCGACGTGTGAAGTCGATTAACTCAGGATTGGGTCCCTCTTGACCGGTTGGCACCCCCATCGGCTCGAGCGCCATGCCGCAGATCGGGCAATCACCCGGCTCGTCGCGAATGATCTCGGGATCCATTGGACAGGTGTATGTCGTACCTGCCGGCATGTCTTCATACGCGTCACGATGGGCTCCGCTTAAAAAATGCTCGGGATCCTCAGCGAAACGATCATGACAGCGCTGCGAGCAGAAATGGTATGCGTCTCCCGCATGCTCGTAGCTGGGCTTGCCGGCACCCAGCCGCACCTCCATGCCGCAGACCGGATCGGTCGCGACGGGCTGGTGATGCATATGTTCGTCGGCCTTATCTGATGTGCAATGCTGACAACTCATCGGGCAGTCCTCCTTTGGATTTCCCGGTTGTGAGGCTTCCAGTGGCTGGAAGGTCAAGCGGCACGTTTCTGATTAATCGCCGGCCAGCCCGTTCATGATCGGGCAGTCTGGCCGGTCATCGCCATGACACGCCAGAACGAGACGTTGCAGCTCTGACTTGATCATCGTCATCTCGGCCAATTTCCGATCAACCTGTGCAACATGATCCATCGCCAAAGCCTTCACATCGGCACTCGCCCTCGATCGGTCTTCGTACAGCGACAGCAGAGCGCGACAGTCGTCGAGCGAAAAGCCCAGACTTCGCGCCCGACCGACAAAAGCGAGCTTGTGAACATCTGTTTCTGAGTAGACGCGGTATCCATTGTCCGCCCGCGCCGGCGCGACCAGGCCCACCTCCTCGTAATACCGCAAGGTTTTCGAGGGCAGGCCGGTCGCACGGGAGACGTCTTTCACATTCACTGCACGCCTCCTGCCACTGCGGCGGATTGTGTCGGCCCGGCCAGCCCCACACGTTTCCAGATCAGGAACGCCGCTGGAATAACCAGAAGGGTCAGGATGGTGGCGCTGGTCATACCGCCGACCATGGGTGCCGCGATCCGTCGCATCACTTCAGACCCGGTTCCATCACCGAACATGATCGGCAATAGGCCGGCAATCGTAGCAATGACAGTCATCATGATCGGGCGCACCCGCAACAGGGCCCCCTCGATCACCGCCTCGTCAATATCCGATCTGTTCAGCGGCCGGCCGGCTTCATCTGCAAGAGACTGATGGCGGGTGAGCGCTTGCTCCAGATAGACGATCATCAACACCCCTATCTCGACAGCAACGCCTGCCAGGGCGATGAAACCCACACCGACAGCGACGGAGAGATTATACCCGAGCATGTCGAGCAGCCAGACCCCGCCGACCAAAGCCAGCGGCAGCGTCCCCATGATCATCAGGACCGGGGTCAGCCTCCGGAAATTCAGGAAGAGCAGCAGCAAGATGATGACCAGGGTCACCGGAACGACCACCGCCAGCTTTGCCTGTGCCCGCTCCATGTATTCGAACTGACCGGACCAACTGATCGAATATCCCGGCGGCAATTCCATATACTCGGCCAAAGCCTGCTGGGCTTCCTCAACATAGCTCCCGATATCGACCCCATTGATATCGACATAAACCCAGCCATTGGTACGGGCATTTTCGCTGCGGATCACACCAGGGCCATCGGCGATCGAGATATCAGCAACCCGCCCCAGCGGAATCTCGGCACCGGTCGGCGTGACCACCGGCAGATCCCGGATCGAGTCCACAGAATTACGATAGTCACGCGGGTAGCGAAGATTGATGGGATAACGCTCCCGGCCCTCGACACTCTCGCCAACAGTCATGCCACCGATCGCAGTCCGAACAACATCATGGACGTCGGCGACATTCAGCCCGAAACGGGCGGCTTCCAGCCGATTGACGTCGATATCAACAAACCGGCCTCCGGTAACCCGTTCGGCATAAACCGATGCGGTTCCGTCCAGTGTCCGGATAATGGCTTCCACCTCCTCGCCAATCTCGGCAATCACATCCAGGTCCGGGCCGGCAATCTTGATACCGACAGGCGTCTTGATTCCTGTCGCCAGCATGTCGATTCGACCGCGGATCGGCATGATCCAGGCATTGGTGAGGCTGGGCACATCCACAGCGGCATCCAGTTCGGCTCGAATGTCGTCAATTGTGATGCCCGGCCTCCACTCTTCGCGCGGTCGCAGCTGGATGGTGGTCTCGATCATGGTCAACGGAGCCGGGTCTGTGGCGGTCTCGGCTCGCCCCGCCTTTCCGTGCACTGTCAGGACCTCCGGCACGGTCATGATCAGGCGGTTGGTCTGCTGCAGCAATTCGGTGACTTTGCCCGCCGAAACGCCGGGGAAAGCACTCGGCATGTAGAGGATGTCACCTTCATCAAGATCCGGCATGAACTCGCTTCCCATGCGGGACAACGGCACGGCGGCACTGGCGAGCACCAGGCCGGCTGCGAGCAGCACGGCAACAGGACGGCGGATCGCAAGGCCAATGAAAGGCCGATAGCCCGCGATCAAAAGGCGATTGACCGGATTCTTGTGCTCCGGCGTGATCCGGCCCCGCACAAGATAACCCATCAGAACCGGCACCAGGGTAATGGCCAGGCCGGCAGCCGCCGCCATGGCGTAGGTCTTGGTAAAGGCGAGCGGATGAAAGAGCCGCCCCTCCTGGGCTTCCAGTGCGAAGATCGGAACGAAGCTGAAGGTCACAATCAGGAGCGAAAAGAAGAGCGCCGGCCCCACTTCGACCGAGGCCTTGGTGACGATCTCCCAACGATTTTCGCGCGTGATCGGTTCACGCTCAGCATGCTTATGCATGTTCTCGATCATGACGATCGCGGCATCCACCATGGCGCCAATGGCGATCGCTATGCCGCCCAACGACATGATATTGGCATTAATGCCTTGGGCATTCATCACGATGATCGCGGTGAGAATACCCAGCGGCAAACTCAGGAAGATCACGAGTGACGAGCGGAAATGGAAAAGGAAAAGCGCACAAATCAGCCCCACGACAAGGAATTCTTCGATCAACTTTTCCCGCAGGGAGGACACTGCCCGTTCAATCAGGCCCGCCCGGTTGTAGGTGGTGACGATCTCCACGCCCTCGGGCAGCGAAGCACCGAGTTCATTCAGACGCTCTTCGACGCGCTGGATGGTCGCGCGGGCATTCTCGCCATATCGCATGACGACAACGCCGCCGACCGCCTCGCCCTCGCCATTGAGCTCGCCGATGCCCCGCCGTAATTCCGGTCCAATTGTGATGTCGGCAATGTCCGACATCAGTATTGGTGTGCCGGTTTCAGTAACCGCAACCGGGATCGCTTCCAGGTCCTCGACACCCTCGATATAGCCGGATGCCCGGACCATGTACTCGGCTTCCGCCATCTCGATGACTCGGCCGCCACTTTCCTGGTTGCCCCGTTCGATCGCGGTTCGGACCGCAGAGAGTGGTATACCCAGGGCACGCAGCCGGTCGGGATCGGCGACAACCTGGTATTGCCGCACCATGCCGCCAATCGTTGCCACCTCGGACACACCCTCGATTGTCTGGAGTTCGTATTTGAGGAACCAGTCCTGCAGTGAGCGGAGGTCGGCCAGATCGTGCTGCCCGGTCCGGTCGACCAGGGCATATTGATAGATCCAGCCAACGCCGGTTGCATCCGGCCCCAATGCCGGACGGGCCGCGTCTGGCAAGGTTGGAGCCACCTGGGACAGGTATTCCAGAACCCGAGAACGAGCCCAGTAGAGATCGGTCCCATCCTCGAAAATGACATAGACATAACTGTCGTTGAAAAAGGAGTAGCCGCGAACTGTCACGGCGCCCGGCACCGCCAGCATGGCCGTTGTCAGTGGATAGGTGACTTGATCCTCGACAACCTGCGGAGCCTGCCCGGGGTAAGTTGTCTTGATGATGACCTGAACATCCGACAAGTCGGGGATGGCGTCCATTGGCATGCGGGAGAGCGAATACACACCACTCCCTGCCAACATGGTTGCCAGAATGAGGACGATCAGCCGATTGCCTATCGACCAACGGATAAGAGAGCCGATCATTCCTCGCCCCCAGCATCAACTGGCCGCACGACCGCAATGCCCGAAATCTGCCATTGGCCTGGCCGCGTTTCATCAATCGAAAAGCTGACATGGTCCCCTTCAGAGACCCCATCAAGCGTAACACCGTCGCCCAACTCGTAGACCATGCTCATGGCCGGCATATCGATCGCCTCGATGCGCTCATGATCGATCTCAACCATGTTGATATCGGACATCAGGGTAACGACACGGCCTTGCCCTTCGACCACGGGATCCGGCTGCGCCGCGTCCGATCTAGCTATCGAGGCGAGGCGCCACTGCCCTTCATCGTTCTGACGCAAGGTGAAGCTTACCTCATCACCCTCCGACAGGCCGTCGAGCGAAACGGCGTCCAACGTGAAAAAAGACATGCTCATCACCGGCCATCCGAGTTCCGGGATCGGATCATGTGTCAGGTCGATCATGCCGTGCGACGCCATCACACCGTCGACAACCCCTGCGCCTTGTACGATTTCCGGGGGGGCGGCGGGCGCGTCAGCCCCCGCCATGCGCAAGGCGACACCCTGAAGACTAGCTTCGGAATCGATCAGGAACTGGCTGGACACCACCACGCGCTCACCTTCCGACAGGCCAGTGAGAACCTCGACGCGTCCATCGGCCTCAGCACCCGTGCGCACTTGCGCCAGACGGTACCGGCCGTCACCCAGTGCCAGAACCACCCGCTCCGATTGACCGGTACGGATGACCGCCTCGAACGGAACTGACAGCACATTGTCGCGCGGCGACGCCTCGATGCGAACATTCACATAGGCTTCGGGGCGCAAGGCACCATCGCTGTTTGCAAAGCGCATGCGCACCGGAATGGAACGACTTCGCGGGTCCACAGTCGGGTAGAGATACTCTACCTGACCGTGCCACATCCGGCCTGGCTGGGCGCGCGACTGCAGCCGGACGCTTTGCCCTGGCTCGATCGCTGCAGCCTCATCTTCAAACAAATCCGCGACAACCCAGACCTCTCGCAGGTCCGCAATCGTCATCACCACCATGCTCGGATGAGCATGCGCGCCTTCGCGAACATTCATCTCCAGCACAACGCCTGTTCGTGGCGCGTAAACGTCAACCAATCTTTGTGGCGTGCCGCGTTGCGCGATTGAGTCAATCTGGGCCTGATTGACCCCAAGGGCTCGCAGACGCGAGCCCGCCGCCGCCACCAGGCCTGGGCGGGACACATTGACGGCTTGCAGGAATTCACTTTGAGCCGTGACAATTTCCGGCGAGTACATACGGAAAAGCAGGTCGCCCGCTTCCACCACATCACCTACAGCGGCGATGCGCAGATCCTCGATCCAGCCTTGCGCCCGCACATCAACCACAGAGGCTAGGTCATCAATGGGCCGCACATAGCCAACCGTGGCCAGGTCTTCCGCAAACCGACCCCGTGTCACATTTGCCGTCCGGACTCCGATGTTGTTCTCGACAGCCGAGGAGATGGTAATGGTGGAATCGTCCGTGGGCTCACTACCGGCATATACCGGGATCAAGTCCATACCCATGGGCGACCTGCCCGGCTCGTCCTGGCGAAAATTTGGGTCCATCGGAGCGACCCAGTAGAGAATTTCCCGCTCGTCGGATGTTGCGGCAATATCGCTTCCGCCCACAAGGCTCATGCCGAGCGCGCCAAGAGCGATCCCCGCCAACAAAGTGCCGGTACCCAGAAGGATTGTACGCGGGGTCATTGGACGTCTCCCGTCAGGAACAGGATCCGGCTATGCGCCTGCAACGCATCAACGCGGGTCCGGATCAAGGTCAGCTCGATATCCAGCAAGGCGAGCTCGGAGCGCACGAGTTCGGCAAAGTCTGCCTGCTCGTTTTCGTAGGCTGCAAGGACGGCTGCCGTTGTTTCACGCGCGCGCTCCAGCACACCCGTTTCATAAATCATGGCCGTTTCGTTGAGGCGCTGGAAGCGTATCCAGTCTTCATCCAGTTGTCGGCGCAGATCGAGCAGCAACGCTCGACGGTCCAGCTCTTCGGCGGAACGCATCTGACGGGCTCCAGCCACGCTTTCATCCTGCCGACGCTGACTGAAAATGGGCATTTGCACGCTCACACCGATGCTGGCGACGTCCGACCGGCTGCCTCGCACGCCATATCCGGCATCCACACTCCAGACCGGATTGTAGGCCTCCAGTGCCAGATCGATCTCCCGCTCGCTTGCCTCGATCCGGGCGTTTCGTGACATCACGGACGGATGTCTGGCCAAGGCATCCAAAGCCTCGTCGCCCCCGGGCAATGCCGGCAGGACAGGTAATCGCGGCAGCATGTCTCGTCCTGCTGCGGCAGCGCCGACATAACGCGCCAACTGCGCCCGGGCTGTTCCAATTTGCCGATCGATCTCAATTTGCCTGGCATCCAGCAATGCGGTTTCCAGGTCCACGCGGATGACGTCATGGGAATTGCCTCGCCCGCTGGCAAACAGGGCCGTAGCCACCTCGCTGAGCTGTCGGATCTCTTCGCGCCGGGCCCGCGTCAATTCACCTGCCTGTTCCCAGTAATAGGCTTCCAGCCAGGCCAGACGGACTGATCGTGTGATCAATCGCTGTTCCAACCCGCCAAGGGCCAGAACGCCCTGGGCCTGCGCCCGCTGCCGCTCTCGCTGCAGGTGACGGCTCGCGTTGCTGGGTATGACCTGCCGCACGCCGACCTGCATCTGGGTCATCGCTTCACTGTTGGGGTCTAGATTGCTGAGGGGGAGGTTGGCGAGGCCAACCCGCAACGTCGGATCCGGCAGAGCCATGGCCGCCTCGCCGGCACGCTCGAGCGCTACGGCACGCGATCTCAAACTCCCAATGGCCGGGTCTTCGGTTTGGCCGGCGATCAACACGGCCTCCGCCAAGCTGAGCGGAGAGGGTTCAGAAGCAGGTTGCGCAATCGCAGTTGAAAGCTGAAGCGCAGCCGCAAATGCGGCAATGGCGGGCATGGACATGAATGTCTCCGATGCGGGCAGAACGAAGGTGAAATGAGCCCATTAACAAGGCTCAGCTTCGTCACGCGCGCGGAGGACGATCCAGATGGTCCAGAATGGTGGAAACCGGCCGGAGCACGACCCTGCGGGTAGTTCGTTCGATATGGCCCGCTGCCGGGCGCGTCGTCGCACTATCTGGGATCAGGGTCGAAAAGGAACAAGCAAGGCCGCACGGATTACCGGAGCACGCATCCATGCCATTACAGGGCTGGCC
This sequence comes from Maricaulis sp. W15, assembly GCF_001924955.1. Classification (NCBI taxonomy): domain Bacteria; kingdom Pseudomonadati; phylum Pseudomonadota; class Alphaproteobacteria; order Maricaulales; family Maricaulaceae; genus Maricaulis; species Maricaulis sp. W15. Next base: position 66,370 of record NZ_LQXG01000003.1, read on the forward strand.
ACGCTCTGCGGCGCCGACATCTTCAATGCCGCTGCCTTGCGGGCAGCAATCATGGTCCAACATTTGGGTCATGTCGCTTGGGGCCGCGGCATCCGGGCCGACGTCGGAGGCATAGCCTGTCCCGCCCAGCGCGAGTGCGCCCAGCAAAACCAGGATCAGGCTGAACCGTCGCCAAACCAAAATCGTGTGCCTCCTCCGAGCGCCGATCATGACACCTTATACGATACGAACGGGTATTTCCCTCACACGGAATGTCACAGGCGTGTCCCCTTTATGATCCGGGAGGCTCACGTTCCGCTCTGCTCGGCAGCTGCCGTCCGGACCCAATGAGACAGATAGATGCGTTCGAACGCGAAAACGGCAGCGATCGAAATCACAGCGATCAGAACAATCAACGGGTCCTGCTGCAGTTTGAGGCCGGTAAACGCCATCAGAACCACAGCATCCAGCCCCAGAGCGGTCAGTAGAATGACACTGGACGCGCCAATTTCCACACGGCGGAATTTCCACACACCGAAATGAACGGCCATGTCCATGACCAGATAGAAGAAGGCGCCGAGTGACGCGATCCGGCCCAGATCAAAGAACACCGCCAGCACGGACGCGATAACGACCGTGTATACCAAGGTGTGGCGCTGGATCGGCCCAGGCATTCCGAAATGCCTGTGTGGAATCATTTTCATATCGGTCAACATGGCCAGCATGCGAGAGACGGCAAATACACTGGCGAGCACGGCCGAAGCAGTCGCCACCGCCGCGAGCAATACCGTAAGATAAAACCCGAAACGCCCGAGCGCCGGCTCGGCGGCTTCTGCCAGCGCGAAATCCCGTGCCGCCACAATCCTATCCAGTGGCAAGCTGGACCCGACACCGAATGCCACGAGTAGGTAGAGCAGGACACACACCAGGATCGACGCCATGATAGCGCGTCCGACATTACGATGCGGTTCGGTGATTTCCGCGCCGCTATTCGTGATGGTGGTGAACCCCTTGAAGGCGAGAATGGCTAGCGCTACTGACGCGACGAATCCGAGCAGTCCGCTCGCGCCCTCATCACCAGCTGCGCTAGCGGCAAACCCGATTCCACTGGACCAGAGCGCCGCGATCCCAAACGCGGCAATCCCGCCGATCTTGAGCAGGGCCATGAACATCGAGAACAGTCCGATGGACCGATTGCCCGAAATGTTGATCAGAAAGGCAAATCCGATGACGCTGACCGCCAGGACGGGCACCAGCGGACCTCCCGACACATCGAAACCTCGCAGGACGTAAGTCGCAAAAGTCCGCGCCACCAAGCTTTCCGCGATCACCATGCTCAACGCCATAAGGAGAGCCGCGCCGGCTGCAATCGCTCCCGACCCGTAGCACTTCTCCAAGATCATGGCGACGCCGCCAGAGGACGGCCACGCATTGGACATTTTGATATAGCTATAGGCACTGAATCCCGTGATCACAGCGCCGATGATGAACGCCAGCGGGAAAAGGCGGCCAGCCAGCTCTGCCACCTGACCAGTCAGCGCAAAAATGCCGGCGCCGATCATCACGCCTGTTCCCATCGCAACAGCACCGGGAAGCGAGATGGAGCCAGCGTTGTAATGCGTTTGTTTGTGCTCAGTCATGACACCCTCGCGGCAACAGCTTCAACCAAGCGGCCACGATCTCTCCTGTGGGTCAAGCTGATGGCAATAAGCCAACACCTGCCAGAGAAACAACGCTTAGATCGGAGCTTCCCCGACGCTTGGGATTTGGCTGTGATAATGGACCAAGATGAGCCCGGCTTTCCGAGACCGATCCACGATCCGGTCATACAGTCGCGCAGCTATATGCCTGTTGCGGTTCTTCCGACTCGGGAATAACGGTCGGGGGCGGCACTTGAATAGTTGCCACTTCTCGGCAGCCTGAGGCGTCTGCGAACTAACCTCAAAAGGAACCGGCGCGACAGTCTTGCTCCGGGCCAGGTTGAACAGGGCGACGCCTCTTTTTTGATCGGCGTTCTGGCGACATGTCCGGACTGAACATACCCCAGACGGCTCGAACGACGGCTTCGGAAGACAGATCGCGTCCTGATGACCGCCTATTGAAAAGGCTGGACATTCCGCCCGAGCGAAGCGGGAACCCACCGCACCGCGACACAGGTCGCGGCCCCCAATTCGAGTTCATGAATGATGCCCATGAGAAGCGCGAGTCGAAATCTCTTCGCTCCAAAAACCATCCACTTCCTATGTGTCACCGTGCGGTGCATGACTTTCTATATCGAACGTTGTTGATTTCCATGTACCAAATTTTGTGCGGCGCCACGGTCGAGTTAGCGTGGTGTTTCCGGAGGTGATTTGGTCAGCCCCCCCATTCTTGACCGTTCTCGAACAACAGGTCACTAATGCCCGCTCGTTTTCCGCTTGGGGGCCTATGCGGCACGCTCTGATAGTCCTGCTGATTGCCATGCTCGCCTGGCTCGGACCTGTGTCCGGGGCCGCTGCGCATACGCATGAAGTCGGCGCGGATCATCACCATGCAGAAATCTCATCCGATCATCATCATGATGATTTTCACGCGCATCGGGCCACGGATCGGGAGATCGATCTGGCCAAGATGAGCAAACCAGCGGGTATGGATTCAAGCGAAACCGGGGATGTGGTGTTTCATGCTCATATCCACATGGACGGCGCTCCGCTGTCTGCGGGCATGAGCCTGCAGGCGGTCCACAAGACTGGTCCTGTACGCTCCCTGAGCAATTTCGCGCCTGAGCCCGACCCCGGACTGGGCGGGCTGCGCCGTCCTCCCAAACCGAACCTGTAACGACTGAAACCGGCAGCCGGCCGCGTCGGCTGCGCGTTGCTTCTCGTTTACAGGACGATATTCCATGCGAACCTCTACATGTTTGCTCGCGCTGGTCGCGATGCAAATGCTCGTGGCACCCGCCAATGCGGTGGCCCAGAGCGCCCGGCCTTCCACGCTAAGCCTGGACGAGGCGTTGGCACGTGCCCTCGCCGAAGCCCCCGAACTCACCGCCGCCGATGCCCGCATCGATGCCAGCGCCCAACGTATTGACGGTGCAGCCCGGCGGCCCAATCCGACCCTCGACTTCACCTCTGAAGGCGTGCTTGGAACCGGCGACCGTAATCTCTTCAACGAGGCCGAAGCCGCCGTTGGCGTCATGCAGCCTTGGGAACGCGGTGGTGACCGAGAAGCCCGCACCACATTGGCCCACCGCGAGCGTGACCTGCGGGTCGTGCAAGCCGAGATTGCCCGGCGCGATCTGATGCAACAGGTCGAACTCGCGTATCTCGACGTCCAGGCCGAACGCATGCGCCATGCGATTGCCGAGGACCGGATTGCCTCGCTTGAGGCGCTGGCAGCCATTGTCGACCGTCGGGTGCAGGCGGCGCGTGATCCGCGCATGGCCCGTGACCGGATCGAGGCGCGTCTGGCTGAAGCCCGGATCGAAGCCGGACTGGCGCAGCGGCGGGTCGCAACCAGCGCAACCATCCTGGCCTCCTATTGGGGAGGTCTGCCGAACTTCTCGGTGGACACGCAGAGCTTTGAGGCGCCAGCCGACCTGAGTGCGCGTCCCGCGGAGCCGGACGCACCCGAGATTGCGCTCCTGCGTGCACAAAGAGCCCGCAGTGATGCCGAGATCGGTCTGGAGACCGCCCGTGCCGTGCCGGATGCCAATGTCGGCCTGGAACTGCGCCACTTCCAGTCCAGCAATGACGTCGCGCTGGGGGTGCGTTTTTCCATCCCGCTGCAGGTGTGGAATGCCAATCAGGCCAATATTGCCTCGGCCCGGTCCGAAGCGGCTGCGATTGATGCCGACCTCGCCGCCCGCGAACGCGTCGTGCAACGCCAGGTCCAGGCCCTAATCCTGCGCCGCCAGGCTGCGGCCGGGGAATTGTCGGCCCTGGCGGAAACGGTGATCCCGCCGCTGCAGACCGCCCTGGAGCAGGCCCAAACGGGTTTTGCCCGCGGCAGTTTTTCCTTCCTGGAAATCTATGATGTCCAGCAGGCCCTGATCGATGCGCGCCTGCGCTCGGCCGATGCCCTGTTCGCCATCCACCAGTCAGACATCCAATTGCGTCGCCTTACCGGCGGCAGCGCCATCATGCGGCAAGGCATGGGAGACCCAGAATGACCCGAAACATCTTCGCTGCCACCCTGTGCGGCTCCACGGCTCTCCTTTTGATCGGCTGCTCCCCCAGCGCGCCCGACGCCTCTGGCGGGGTCGGCCATGGTGAAGTCGCGACCGAGGACTATGAACGCGGCCCGCATCGCGGCCGCATGTTGCGCCAGGGCGAATTCGCTCTGGAACTCACCATTTTTGAGGACGGGGTCGATCCCGAATTCCGCCTCTATCCCTATCTCAACGGCGAGCCGGTCGATCCGTCCCGTGTCACGGCGAGCATCGAACTGGCGCGTCTGGGTGGTCAGGTCGACCGCTTCGCCTTTGCCCCCCAGGACGATTTTCTGCGCGGTGACGGCATTGTGACCGAGCCTCACTCCTTCGATGTGGCGGTCACGGCCTCCATGCCTGGCATGAACGGCCGCTGGCAGTATGAGTCCCATGAGGGCCGCACCACGATTTCTGCAGAGCAGGCCGAGGCGGGTGGCATTGCCGTATCCGTCACCGGTCCGGCCACGCTGGACGAGACGGTCGAGGTCTATGGCGAGATCGAATTGATGCCCGAGGGGCGGGCCGAGTTGCGCGGCTGGCTGCCGGGCCGTGTCGTGGCCCTCAATGCCAGCATCGGGGATCGTGTCGAAGCCGGGCAGACCCTGGCCCGCATCACGGCAACTGACAGTCTGCAGACCTATTCCGTCACCTCGCCGATCAGCGGTGTCGTTGTCGAGCGTGGCGCCACACTGAACGGGCCAACCGGGAGCGAGCCGCTCTTCGTCGTTGCCGACCCGAGCCAGCTGCATGCTGAACTCTTCATCTATCCCGGTGATCTCGGTTCGATCGCGACAGGTCAGCCTGTGCGTGTCACCAGCTTTGATGGCGGCCGCAGCGTGGAGAGCGAGATTGAATTCCTCTCCCCGATGGTCGACCCGGCCAGCCAGCGGGCCATCGCCCATGTGGAAATTCCCAATGAGGATGGCCAATGGCGCCCGGGTGAGCGCATCCGGGCCCGGATCGAAGTTGGCCAATTCGACGTGCCCCTGGCCGTTCGCACCGATGCCCTGCAGCGCTTCCGTGACTTCACAGTCGTCTATGCCCGCGTCGATGAGACCTACGAGGTCCGCATGCTGGAGCTGGGTCGTCAGACACCGGAATGGACGGAGGTCCTGGGCGGCATCGACACGGGTGTCACCTATGTCAGCGAGAACGCCTTCCTGATCACCGCCGACGTCATGAAGTCCGGCGCGAGCCACGATCACTAGGAGCGGATCATGCTGAAATCGATCATCTACCAGTCGATCCGATATCGTTGGCCGGTTCTTTTCCTCGTCCTGGCCCTTGGGGCACTCGGGGTATGGAACTTCCAGCGTCTCTCGATCGACGCCACGCCGGACATCACCAATGTCCAGGTCCAAATCAATTCAGAAGCAGAGGGTTTCTCGCCCCTCGAAGCAGAACAAAGGGTCACCTTCCCCATCGAAACCGCCATCTCCGGTATTCCGGGGTTGGACTATACCCGATCTGTCTCCCGCTATGGCCTGTCGCAGGTCACGGTGGTTTTCCAGGACGGGACCGACATCTATTTCGCGCGACAACTGGTGAATGAACGGCTGCAGGCCGTCCGTGACCAGCTGCCTGAAGGGGTCACCCCGGAAATGGGGCCCATCGCAACCGGGCTCGGCGAGATCTTCATGTACACGCTGGAGATCGAACCCGGCGCGACGCGTGATGATGGATCGGACTGGACCGCTGAAGACCTGCGCACCCTGCAGGACTGGGTCATTCGTCCGCAACTGCTGCGCACGCCCGGCGTGGTCGAGGTGAACACAATCGGCGGCTTTGTCCGCCAGTATCACGTCACCCCACATCCCGAACGGCTGGCCGCCTACGGGCTCACGCTGGATGATGTGGTCGAGGCCCTGTCCCGCAACAATGCCAATACCGGTGCAGGGTATGTGGAGCACAATGGCGAACAGCTTCTGATCCGGTCCGCCGGACAAGCCGGTTCCATCGCTGACCTGGAAGCGGCCGTCATCACCAATCGCAATGGCCAACCCATCCTGATCCGGGATGTCGCCGATGTGATCCTCGGTGAGGAATTGCGCACCGGAGCCGCCACAGAGAATGGCCGGGAGGTTGTTCTGGGCACGGTCTTCATGCTGATGGGCGAGAACAGCCGCCAGGTCGCGCATGATGTGGCCATCCGCCTGGAGGAAGCCGCTGAGGCCCTGCCTGCAGGTATCCGTGCGGACGCCATCTACAACCGGACCGAACTGGTCGACCGGACCATTGAGACCGTCGAGAAAAACCTCGTCGAGGGGGCCTTGCTCGTCATCGTCGTGCTCTTCCTACTGCTGGGTAATGTCCGCGCGGCCATCCTCACAGCCCTGGTCATTCCGCTTTCCATGCTGATGACCATCACGGGCATGGTGGAGAACCGGGTCTCAGGCAATCTGATGAGCCTGGGGGCGCTGGACTTTGGTCTGATCGTCGACGGGGCGGTGATCATCATCGAGAACTGCCTGCGGCGGCTCGGGCTACGTCAGCATGAGTATGGCCGTTTGCTGACCCGTGAGGAGCGCTTCAAGGAGACCGCAGAGGCTGCGGCCGAGGTGATCCGTCCCTCGCTCTTTGGTGTGCTGATCATCACCCTCGTCTATGTCCCCATCTTTGCCCTGACCGGCGTTGAAGGGAAAATGTTCCACCCGATGGCCTTCACCGTGGTCTTCGCCCTGACCTCGGCGATGATCCTCTCCCTGACTTTCGTTCCGGCTGCGGTCGCGATGATTGTTACCGGCAAGGTGCAGGAAAAGCCGAACATCCTGATGCGCGGTGCCGCCAAGCTCTATGCCCCGGTTCTGGGTCTGGCGCTGAAGCTGCGCTGGCTGGTCGTGGCCGGCGCTGTGGCCCTTGTCGGGATGGCGGGGCTGGCCGCCTCCCGCATGGGCTCGGAATTCATTCCGCAACTGGAAGAGGGTGACATCGCCCTGCACGCCTTGCGCATTCCCGGCACCAGCCTGACCCAGGCTTTGGAGAGGCAGACCAATCTGGAAGAGCAGCTGAGGGGCTTTCCCCAGATCGAGCGGATCGTGTCCAAGATCGGCACCGCCGACGTGGCCACAGACCCGATGCCCCCCAGCGTGGCGGATACCTTCATCCTCCTGCATCCGCGTGAGGACTGGCCCGATCCGCGTCTGCCCCGTGAAGAGCTGGTTGCCCAGCTCAATGAAGCCGTCCAGCAAGTGCCGGGCAATCGCTATGAGTTCACCCAGCCCATCGAGATGCGGTTCAATGAACTCCTCTCCGGTGTGCGGGCAGATGTGGCGGTCAAGGTGTTCGGCGACGATCTCGACGAGCTGCTGGCCATCGGCCAACGCATCGAGGGCCTGATGGGACAGGTTGCCGGGGCTCAGGATATTTCCCTGGAACAGGCCACCGGTCTTCCCATGATGCAGATCGAGCCGCGTCGTGAGGCGCTGGCTCGGTATGGCCTGTCCGTCGACGACGTGCAGTCGGTGATCCGCACCTCCCTGGCCGGGACACGGGCCGGACAAATCTTCGAGGGGGACAGGCGGTTCGATGTGATCGTCCGCCTGCCGGAGCATTTGCGGACCAATATTGCGCTTCTGGAGCGTCTCAATATTCCGCTTCCGGCAAGAGCAGACGGCCGCATCGAGACCATTCCCCTGCGCGAGCTTGCCGACATCTCGCTGATCATTGGTCCCAACCAGATCAGCCGCGAGAATGGCAAGCGCCGGATCGTTGTCACCGCCAATGTGCGCGGCCGTGATCTGGGCTCCTTCGTAAGCGAGGTGCAGGAATTGGTACGCAATGAAGCCGAAATACCGCCCGGTTACTGGGTGGAGTATGGCGGCACATTTGAACAGCTGATCTCGGCCGCCAACCGACTGAGCCTGGTTGTTCCGGTGGCCCTGGCGATGATCTTCCTGCTGCTCCTGGCGCTGTTCCGTTCCGTGGCGGATGCTGCGGTGGTCTTTTCGGGCGTGCCGTTGGCGCTGACCGGAGGTGTCGCAGCGCTCCTGATCCGGGACCTGCCACTGTCGATCTCGGCGGGCGTGGGCTTCATTGCCCTGTCCGGGGTGGCAGTGCTGAATGGCGTGGTTCTGGTGACCTTCATCCGTTCGTTGATGGTTGAGGGCAAGCCGCTGGAAGTCGCGATCCGGGAAGGGGCGCTGACACGCCTGCGCCCGGTCCTCATGACAGCGCTGGTGGCCAGTCTCGGCTTCGTGCCGATGGCCTTCAATGTCGGCGCCGGCGCCGAGGTTCAGCGTCCGCTGGCCACCGTGGTCATCGGCGGCATCACCTCGTCCACCTTGCTGACCCTGCTGGTGCTTCCAGCCCTCTTGCGCATCGTCCGGGGTCTCCTGGACGGCAAGACGGGCAACGTCACTCAGCCGGCAAGCGAGGATCTCACCTGACCCCGTATGAGCCGGCCCGGATTCCAAGTCGGGTCGGCTCATGCGTTTCAGACGTCAATTCGGAGTATAACATGTTCTCACCGACGCCCGTTTCGGGCTCAACCCGGTCGCTCTGGGCGATCCTCGCGGCTCTTGCCGTGTGTCTCTTGGCTGGCGGCGATGCGCTGGCTCACGGGGTCACGGAAGGCGACAAGGGCTATATCCAGGAGATCACGGGTATCAACCTGATCCCCTTCCTCTATCTCGGCGCCAAACACATGGTGACGGGGTATGACCATCTCCTCTTCCTGTTTGGCGTGGTCTTCTTCCTCTATCGGCTCAAACATGTCGGCATCTATGTCAGCCTGTTTGCCATCGGCCACTCCACCACCATGCTCGCCGGTGTCTTCTTCGACATCGGACTGAACGCCTATCTGATCGATGCCATCATCGGCCTGTCCGTCGTTTACAAGGCATTGGACAATCTGGGCGCATTCCAGCGCTGGTTCGGCGTGCAGCCCTCCACCAAGGCAGCCACGCTGATCTTCGGCCTGTTCCACGGCTTCGGCCTGTCGACCAAGCTGATCGACTACGACATCGCGCCGGACGGGCTTCTGCCCAATCTCCTGGCCTTCAATGTCGGGGTCGAGATCGGCCAGCTTCTGGCTCTGGCGGCGATCCTGATCGCGATGGGCTTCTGGCGGCGCACGGCGAGCTTCGCCCGTCACGCCTTTCTCGCCAACACGCTTCTCATGTGCGCCGGCTTCATCCTGATGGGCTATCAGCTCGCCGGCTATTTCGTCGCGTAGACACAGACTTTCGGAGACAACCCATGTTCAATTCACAACTCCCCTCCCGCGACGACCTTCCGTCAAACGAGAGCCTTCTGAAATCCGCCCTCGTCGCGCTGGTGGCAGCGATTGTCATCTTGGTGACCATTGTCCTGCCCGCCGAGTACGGCATTGACCCGACCCGGATCGGCCGCGTTCTGGGCCTGACCCAGATGGGCGAGATCAAGATGCAGCTGGCCGAGGAAGCTGCTGCAGATCGTGAAACCACGACCGCCCAGGCCGAAGCACCGGTATCGCAGGAAGCAGCCGTCTCTTCTGCTGCTGCCATCCCGCAGGACCCGCCTGTTGAAATGGCGGTGCCGGAAGAGGTCGCACCGGTGACCGAGGCTCCGGCCGAACCCGCAGCCCCGGAATGGCGCGACACGATCTCGATCACGCTGCAGCCGGGTGAAGCGACTGAGGTCAAGCTGAGCATGCTGGCTGGCGGGGTCGCCGTCTATGAATGGACGACGGACCGGGCCGGGCTGAACTCGGACCTGCACGGAGACAATCCCCTGGATGCCTTCATCAGCTATCGCCAGGGTCGCAATGAGCCGGGTGATAGCGGTGAGTTTGCCGCCGAATTTGACGGCGCCCATGGCTGGTTCTGGCGCAATCGGGCCGATGTTGCCGTGACGGTGACGCTGCGCACGCGCGGCGAGTACAGCGCCTTCGACCGGTTGTTCTGATGATGGACGACCCGGTCGGCAGGCCGGGCTTTTCATTCGACGACGGGAGGGCGGCATGATCCGCATCGACGAGGCCTTTCAGGGCCGTGACAATCGCTTCACACCGATCCGGATCGCGCTGGCAAGCCTCGTCATCGTGGAACATGTATCAGCTTGCCATGATTGGCATTCCGATCACGGCGGTGATCGCTACCCCCTCATGGCACTTAGTGGAAAAGTCGGCCTTGGCACTGCATAGGCGGGTCTTGCGAAAATAGTTGGGCTGAAGGTCGTACAATCAAGCGTTTCAACACCACTCTACAGGGAGCCCTCAACGCTGTAGCTGATCATAAAATTTCGACCTTCTCAGTGTCTAAATCGAAATTATCTCGCAAGGCACCTAGCCGAACGCGGCATGGGTCTCTGGCCTTCCAAGGTGTTGGTTGTGTGGTAAGGCACGGCCTCTATCTCGTCACAAGCTGGCTGGGCCCGAGATTGGGATTGTAGTGAGCGCATAGACGCAGCGAGCTGGTGGATAGCACACATGGCCGGATGGGTATGATCGTATGCCCCACAGCACCAGAATCATGTGCTCCAAGAATTCGTGACGTTTCTGGTCAGCTGTATGCACACGCAACGCCGACTCTTCCGCCGAAGAGACCGTACCGTCACGCAACACAGAATTCACGTTGTTTCTCTGAGCATCGGAGGCTTGGTTTGTCCAAACTTCTTGGACTTTGTCCAACGACTTGTGACGTCCAACAAGAAATGGCGCACCCAAGAGGATTCGAACCTCTGACCTCTGCCTTCGGAGGGCAGCGCTCTATCCAGCTGAGCTATGGGTGCGTCGAACGCGAACCCATAGCCGATGCGGTTGCGGTGCGCAACGCGGCTTTACGCCTGCTGTTCAGCGGAACGGGATGGCAGCAGGCCGCCGCGCCTCAACCCTGGTCCGGGGTCTCGCGCTGGGCAACAATCGCGTAGGCGACCCGGCCCAGCCCGGCGATGAGGGCGGCAATCACCGCCGCCATCGACAGCGTGTTGGCCAGGTCGAGCGGTGCGACGAGCCAGGCGCCGGCATGAATGAGGCCGCCGACCACCAGGGCCAGGCCGAAGAAGCGCCGTGCGGCCATCAGGCCCGGCTTGCCCTCGCCGGCCGGATCGGCGTCGGCCGGTCGTTTGCCGGTCGCATTGCCGAACAGGACCAAGACCAGCCCGATCATGACCTGGACCACCCGATCCGGCATGTCCGGCCCGACCCAGTTGAAATCGGCCAGAAGCGACAGTCCGAATGCGGTGGCCAGGAGAATGGCGGCGAGGGCCAGCGACCCTTTCACGGAGCGGGTGATCATGGCGTTTCCTTTTCTTCCTTCGAGCGTTTGGCGGGCGGGCGTTGGCCCAGGCCAAACGCGCCGGCAAAGCCGAGCAGCGCCTCTTCGAGCACCGAGACATTGAGATGATAGATGACCGATTTGCCGGCCTTCTCGATCGACACGAGACCGGCACCACGCAAGACGTTGAAATGCGCCGACATGGTCGGTTTCGAGACCGGGAAGGCGTCGGCCAGATCACCGGCAGACCGGGGTCCCGCCTTCAGCATTTGCAGGACTTCCCGGCGCGTCGGGTCGGACAGGGCTTTGAAAACATCACTCATGAAATGACAATTAGCTAATTGTCTAATCGTTGTCAATCGCGAACATGAAAAGCGCCCCGGAGCGGATCCGGAGCGCTGTCCCTTCGGACTGTTCCTGTGAGTGGCGCTTGCGTGGGGAACGCCCGTCTCAGGCGAGGCCGACCTCGTCGCCGCCATCGTCCATATCGCCGGAATTGCGGCGACCGCCGAGATCATCGCCATCGGTATCATCGCGGCGACGGCGACCGCTCTGGTGCTGGGAGAGCCCCGTCAGGCCGACACCCCAGTCACGATCAAACCCGTCGACACCGCGATTGCGGAAGCGGACCTTGCGGCCCGGGCGCATCAACCAGGCATAAAGCCAGATGGCGGCGATGGCACTTGCGAGGATGAGGATGAGGGCAAAGCCGGCTCCGGTCTCGCCCTGCGGCTGCAGGAAGACGCCGAAAAACCAGGCCAGGGCAACAAACAACGGCGCGCTCACCGAAATGGCGAAGACTTGGCGAATGACGTGAATGCGCATGATGGCCTCCCTGGTTTCCCGGTTTTGGTGTCCTGTCGGTCGGCCCTCCTTTGGCCAGGGACAGAATGCGCTGGAATCATGCCCAAAAAGGGGCAGGCAAGGCGGGACAGGGCGCGCCCCCATCCCCGCAGACACGGATCGGCACATCAGGCATCCTGGCGGTTATAGGTCAGCGCCAGGAAGACATCTTCCAGATCGGCTTCCTCGGTGCGCAAATCCTCGATCCGGCCGCCGGCGGCGCGGAATTTCTCGATCATCTCGGCCACGGATTGCTGGCCATAACGATAGGTGATGGCCAGCGCGCCATCGCTGCGGATCTCGGCGTCATACTCTGCCAGTTCCGCCGGTACGGCGCTCAGCGCCTCGGCCGGTTCGATCACCAGGGTCTTGGAATCCATCCGCTTGAGCAGCGTTTCCTTGGGCTCGCAGGCGATGACCTGGCCGTGATCAATGATGGCGATCTGGTCACACAATTCCTGGGCTTCTTCCAGATAGTGCGTGGTCAGGACGATCGTGGTGCCGCGGGCATGCAGTTCGCGCACATAGTCCCAGAGCTGGCGTCGCAGCTCGATATCAACGCCGGCCGTCGGCTCGTCGAGCACCAGGATGGGCGGGGTGTGGACCATCGCCTTGGCGACCAGCAGGCGCCGTTTCATGCCGCCGGAAAGCTGGCGGACATAGGCATTGCGCTTGTCGGTGAGGCCGACCGCCTCGAGCAATTCATCGGTCTTCCGCTCGGCCTTGGGCACACCGTAGAAGCCGGCCATCAACTCCAGCGTCTCATACGGTGTGAAGAAGACGTCCATGTTGATTTCCTGCGGCACCACCCCGATGGCGGCGCGCGCGGCGCGGCTGTCCTGATCGATATCAATGCCCCAGGTCTTCGCCGTTCCGCCAGACTTCTTCACGAGGCCGGCAAAGATATTGATGAAGGTCGACTTGCCGGCGCCATTGGGGCCCAGCAGCCCGAAGATAGAGCCGCGCGGCACTTTCAGGTCGATCCCCTTGAGCGCCTCTTTCGGCTCGGCCAGCTTGGACCCGCGATAGGTCTTCTTCAGACCGGTGGCTTCGAGCGCGAAATCAGGAAGGGGGGAGCTGTCGGACATGTCGCCTCGGAATTGACGGATGAGGGCCAAAGGCCATAACTAGGCCCCACACTTAGGGATCGTCATTCATCCTGTCCATGAGGGCTTGTCCATGGCCGACGCCGCCAATTCTGTTCCGCCGTCCGAAATCATCGTCACCGACCAGCATCGCATGGCCTGCGACGGCGGTGGTGGCGCTCTGGGACATCCGCGCGTCTATCTGGAAATGGGCCAGGATGATTTCGTGGAATGCCCCTATTGTGATCGCCGCTTCGTGAAAGCCGGCTCGTCCGAAGACCCCAAGGCCTGACGCCCGACGCCAGATCAACGGGTCTGCAACAGGGGCTGGGGAGGCGCTTTGTGGCTGACACTGACACGCCGGCCGCCAATCGCGGCAAATCCACCTCGCAAGTGATCGGCCTGTTTGCCGGGATCGGCTTGGCCATCCTGCTGCAAGTCCTGCCGCTGCCGGACGGGCTGAGCCGGGAAGCCTGGCTGCTGGCCTCGCTGGCCGTTCTGATGGCGGTGTGGTGGGCCACCGAAGCCATCCCGATTGCCGCCACAGCGCTGATCCCGATGGCGATCTTCCCACTGCTGGGCATCGTCTCGACCGGCGCCGCCACCGCCCCCTATGCCAGCCCGATCGTGATGCTGCTGCTGGGCGGCTTCATCGTCGCCCTGTCGATCGAGCGCTGGAGCCTGCACACGCGGATCGCGCTCAATATTGTCAATGGCTTCGGCGGACGCCCCGCGGCGCTCATTCTTGGTTTCATGCTGGCCTCGGCGCTGTTGTCGATGTGGATCTCCAATACGGCGACGACGCTGATGATGATCCCGATCGCCCTGCGGGTGGCCCAGGAAGTCGAGCGCGAAGGTGTCAGCTCGAAATTCTTCGCCCCGGCCCTGGCACTCGGGGTCGGCTACGCAGCCTCGATCGGCGGCATGGCGACCCCGGTCGGCACGCCGACCAATCTGATTGGCATCGGCTATCTGCAGAACGAATTCGATATCGCGATCGACTTTGCGACCTGGATGGGCATGGGCCTGCCCATTGTCGCCCTCCTCATCCCGGTCGCCTGGTTCATCCTCACCCGCCTCGCCTTCGACCTGAAAGGCGGCGGTGACAGTGAAGCGGCCAAGGAACTCGTGCGCACCGAACTGGCCAAGTTGGGCAAGATGACCCGTCCGGAATGGCGTGTGGCCCTGCTGTTCGGCACGGTCGCCATCCTGTGGATGGGCCGGGTGCTGCCCGGAGAACTGATCGGCCAGTCCGGCACTGAATGGGGCTGGAATCCACTGCTCGCCTGGATCAGCACGCAACTCGGCCTGACCGTCACCCTGTCACTCGGCAATACCCAGATCGCGGTGATGGGTGCGCTGGCGACCTTCCTGGTGCCGGCCGGTGACCGCGGCGTGCGCAAGGGCGAAATGCTGATGGACTGGGACGGTCTCGCCCGCCTGCCCTGGAATGTCGTCATCCTGTTCGGCGGTGGCCTCTCATTAGCAGCGGCCCTGTCATCCACCGGCCTGGCCGACTGGCTGGGCGGGCAGATGGGCTTCCTCGCCGACATGCCACTGCCGGTCCTGCTGCTGATTTTCGTCGCCCTGGTCGTCTTCCTGACCGAGCTGACCTCGAATGTCGCCACCACGACGGCCTTCCTGCCGGTGCTCGGCGTGATCGCGGTCGAAGCGGGTGTGCCGCCGGAAAACCTCGTCGTCCCGGTCGCAATCGCCGCCTCGACGGCCTTCATGCTGCCCGTTGCAACTGCCCCGAATGCCATCGTCTACGCCTCCGGCGCCGTGACCCAGCTGCAGATGATGAAGGCCGGCGTGCGGATCAATCTGGCCGCCATCGCGATCATTGCCGGCATTTTCGTGCTCTTCGGCTGACACGCACTTTCATCGCCACGGCGAGAACACCTGGCGGTTCGGGCAGAGAGGGGAACGGGATGTCGGCGAATGCCGATAACCGGTTTGATTTGAAAACGTGACATCGCCGACATCCCGTTCGCGGAGTTTTCCCGGACGCTCTCGCCCCCGATTCCAATGCGCCAGGTAGATGGGGTCGGTCGTTTAGTGCCCCGCGACCTGGTCGCACGCCCTGCCAGCGCCAATGGGTGTCACGCCACTGCCCGGACAGGCTCCGCTCGCTTCCGGGCACAAGTGACTGAGCTCGTGCCTCCCGTCCCGAAAACCGGGGGGAGTATCTCATGGGGTAAAGGGGGGCGGATAAGTTTGTCCGGCCTTATGTATCAAACGCACCAAGTGTCATGAGGATTTCGCGGCGCTGATCCGGCACAATGCCGGGCATGAAAGCCTTGCTCAAAAAGCGCGATGAACTGCGCAATACAATCACTCAGGCCCGCGCCGATCTGAGAACCATTGAAGCCGCCATCCGGCTCATTGATCCCGATACTGGACCTGTCCGGCTATTCGAGCGCGGCAAGCTCAAGCAAATGGTCTGCGAGGCCATGCGAGAGGGGCATGAAGGCAATCACGCCATTGCCCTTGAAGTCATCACCCGAATGGGGTGGGAAGCCACTGACGAGCGCGTCAAGGACGTACCCGGCGCGTGAAGGACGTGACGAAGCGGTTCCGGTGACCGCACGGCGCCTGCAGAGACCTCGCGGCTATGCCGCTACTGGTTCCCTTGCGGTCGCAGACAACAGCTCAGATAAGCGGCCCTCGTCGCGCTTTGAATCATGTTGCAGTGCCAGATTTAGCGCTCGCGTGATACGGGCATCGACTACGTCTTGCATTTTCAGCAGGTTGTTACGGTAAAGCCATCCGGAGACATCGACCCAGTCCCATAAGGGACTTTTAGTCGTAATCCGAGCTTTTGGTGCCGGGAAACCGGTTCCCCTGTCGCCGCTGGCATAGTTGGAAACTGCGGCGCGGGTCAACTTTGCTCGCGCCGCGATTTCGGTTTGACTAACTAAGAAGTCTGGCTCGAGCCGCTCAACTATCGCGCCTGCCTTGGATACGTCTTGATAGGCAGAAATGACCGCATGGACAAAGTCTTCGTCCTCACGAATGAAGCATACTGCTACAGCTCCGCGATGCAGCATCAGAGTCGCATCGTCGCATCCCGCCTCAAAAAAGCGTTCCTCAAATTCGCCCGCCGCCGGATCGACTCCAGACACGATAAGCGTAAATTCGTGTTCACTCATCATCGTTCTCCTCTCCGCAGGCACACTTAGCTACGCACCGCTTAATGGTTTTGGCGTGGTTGCCCGGGTTTTTCGGGGTGCTCCAAACCGATATTTGGCATCCATTTCGGTCCGCTTGCGCGCAGAAAATTCTAGCCCAAGAATGGCCATTACTAACTTTGACGCGCCAACCTTTAGATTCAGCATATTGTACGGCGTCCTCTACATCCTTGTTCGGGTGCCGTGGTCTATCTGACATTTCATACCTCGGACGCTATGTTTTGTGTGAACAAATGTCAACGGGAAAGTGATTCTCTTGGGTAATGTATTATTACCGCGCAAGCTTTCCGTATCAAACCTTGAGTTTAGTTGGCCGCCGCCCGCTGCCAGTAGCCAGCCCATGCCCGGCTAACCGGCGACGTCATAGCGCTACGCAGCACACGACCCGCCTGAGTGCCATTGGCCTCGCTGCGGTGATCTTCTTTCCAAGCCGCCTCGCCTGCGTACTGGTGCAGGTATTGCGGGCTGACCTTGTGGTGCTGGCCACGGATCATGCGGCGAAGGCGGGAGAAATAGCTTTCAACGTTGTTGGTGTGGGCACCGTCGAGGCTGTAGGCCTCGGAGTGATTGATCCGACCCATCGGGAAGATGCGATACAGGTCATCCCAATGTGCGGCTTCGTCAGCGAAGATGGTCGAGCCAACGGACACCTTGCGGGCTGCAATCTCGACGCCTTGGCCTTCGCGCATGGTCACGAAAGGCAGGGTACGGCCTCCACGCTGGCGCAGAGCCACCACAACGCGGCGAGTGCCGGTCTGGTGCTTGGCCTTGCGACGGTCAATGCGGTGCTCTTTCAGGTTCGACGGGCGAATGTGACCGCCGATATAGCAGCCATCAATCTCGACCTCGCCTGACAGCTCGATATCACGCAACTCGGCAGACAGGGCTTCACGCAGCTTGTGCATCATCACGAAGGCCGTCTTGTACTGCACGTCTAGGTCACGGCTCATTTGCAGGGCGCTCATGCCCTTCACGCCATTCACAAACAGGCAGATCGCGGCAAGCAGGTCGCAGAACTCCATCTTGCGGCTGGCGAAGATCGTGCCGGACGTGACCGAAAACTGATGATGACAGGCCTTGCACTTGAACTTGCGGCGGGTCGCGATGTCATAGGTCTCGACACAGCCGCAACGCGGGCAGACAGCCTCGCCGTTCGTTTCCGTCCAGCGCATCATGCGGAACGTCTCGTAAGCCGCTTCCTCGCCAGCCTTGTAGATGTCCTTGAGGGACAGGGTGCGGGCTTGTGCGGAGAGGAGAAAATGCTGTGTCATGTCAAAATCATCATATCTGGTGAACTTGTCACCAAATATAGCGATACCAATCATCCTTGGCAATGAGAAAATCACCGTTTATGGTGATTATCGCATCAACAGGAGTGATTCATGGCCGATTCTGTTTGGACCGCGCGGGCAAAAGCGATCCTGAAAAGTGAAATGACCCGCAAGGGCGTCTCTGTGCGTGACTTGGCGGAAAAGGTAGGCGAGAACGAACGCAGTCTCGCCAACAAGTTGAGTCGCGGCGCGTTCACCGCCGCGTTTATGCTACAATGTCTAGACGCTATTGGATCGCGCTCGCTGCAATTGGACTAAGCGTCCTATGCGCTTCCGTAGAGGCCCAGGAACAGCAACCAGAAGCCACCAATCAGGCCGCTGAAGAACGCGACGATGGTACCGGATTTCCGGTACCACTTCCTGTGCAAATCCTTGAGGAAGAGGCCGAGCGCGATGCCCGCCAGCGCCAAGAGCGCGAAGCCTTGCAACTGCAAGCGGATGACCTCGCTGCCCAGCGAGCTATGAATGAAGCATCGCAACGGATGGCGAGCGCCGCCACTGCCCAAACATGGATTGTCGGTTTCGGCACTGTTCTGTTGCTGGCTACGGTCGTCCTCACGGCGTGGGCTAGCCATGCCGCTCATGAGGCCGTTCGCGTTACTCGCGACATCGGCCAGAAACAGGTGCGCTCCTACGTCACCGTGACGAAAGCTCGGATAAAGCTGCCGTCTGCGGATGAGATTCAGGCCATTCGCAAAGCCGGGAAAAACGTCTGTCCGACCATAGAAATTCAATTCAAGAACTTCGGCGCATCCCCAGCAAAGAACTGTTGGTACAGCGCCCGAATTAAGTATCTCTGCGTGTTTGTCACCGGCCCCGGCAAGGGGCAGTTTGCCGAACGGTCGAGCCGCAGGCACGACGTATCTCAGGGCCGTAAGACCAACTGGCACCATCGCTTCACCATTCCCCCTAGTGAAAGCGAGACACAGTCTTCGACTTACGGGTACCCACTGGCAGACGTCGAGCTTCAGGCTTTGTCCCTGACGGACGATCAAGCGCCCTTCTATATCCACGTTTGCGTGGACGTTATTCACACCGATGTTTTCGACGTTGATTGGACGGATCAACGAGTCTTCATGGGCGAAATCGAACGCCGAAAGCTCGGCGAATGGCAAGAAATGGAGCCCACCTCTGGTGATGTCGAATTGTGGGGCGAGGGCGATAAATAACGCCCCGATCAGCGCGCTAATCATCGCTCACCCCTTGGTGCGTTTGATACATAAGGCCGAGTTTGTCGCCTATCCCCGCCCCACACACCGTCATCCCGGCGCACGCCGGGACCCGGAATGCGACGCAAGCTGTTGCCAGGCCAGGCGAAATCGTGTGCGCGCGACTGGATCCTGACTTTCGTCAGGATGACGGTATGTGGGGTGCACAGCGGGGATAAACTCTGAATCCAGACACAAAACTTTGTCATCCCGGACATATGCCCGGCCTCGAGCCGGGCGGCGATCCGGGACCCATTCGCGCGATAGCTGGCCGCACCGGGCGTATAGGTCCCGGGTCTGCGGCCTGCCTTCGCAGGCCATCCGCCCGGGATGACTCGGCAAAACAAACCACCACCCCATTGAACCCAACCATCCCCGCGATACACCTTGTCTCCATGACCGAGCTTGCCACCGACCTCTCTCGCCTGATCGTCCAGCTGTTTGCCCTCTGGCTGATCGCCGTCGCCGCGCTTTGCCTTGTCCGACCTCGCTTGGCCCTCAAGGGATTGGGCGCGATGGGATCGACGCCGCTGATCCATTTTGGCGAACATGCCCTGCGCGCCCTGGTCGGCCTGGCCCTGATCGGCGTGTCCGACGCTACGCCCTGGCCGCAGTATTTCCTGTGGGCCGGCGTGTTCATTGTCGCCAGTTCCGCCCTCATCGCCCTCGCACCCCGGCGCTGGCATCACGCCTATGCGATGTTCTGGGCCCGACGCCTGCCACCGTGGTCATTGCAAGTGATGGCGCCGTTCACGGCGGCAGTAGGTGGGGCGTTGATGTGGGTGTTTAGTTAGGCACTCGCGGCCCATTTCGTGCCAAAATGCGCCCAGGTGCACACCCGCCCTTAAACCGCTTGCCGAGAGAAAGCCGTATCCGGTTCTTCAGCTCAAGGGGCATGCCCGCGGAGCGGCGCCTGCGGCGCCCTTGACCTGAAGAACCGGATACGGCCCGCTGGCTGACAAGCGATTTATAGATCAGGCCGCGCTGCGGCGCGCCTCATCTCCAACAAGCGGCACCCCCACCGCACTCCCCCCATGACCCCGCGCCGTCCCCGCGCTAGTCTCCGGATCAACTGATTTGCGCACCTGCGCATCCGCCCGGAGACACCCCCCATGGCCACGACCAAACCCGTCGACGAGACCAGCCACGTCTATCTGATCGACGGGTCGGGCTATATATTCCGGGCCTATCATGCGCTGCCGCCGCTGACCCGGACCGACGGGACGCCGACCGGGGCGGTGCAGGGCTTTTGCAACATGTTGTGGAAGCTTCTGGAGGATTTGAAGGGTGATGATCAGCCCTCGCACCTGGCGGTAATCTTCGACCATTCCGGCAAGACCTTCCGCAATGAGCTCTACGACCTCTACAAGGCCAACCGGCCGCCAGCGCCGGAAGACCTGATCCCGCAATTTTCCATCATCCGCGACGCCACCCGCGCTTTTGGCACGCCCTGTATCGAGCTGGAAAATTACGAAGCCGACGACATCATCGCCACCTATGCCCGCCAGGCCGAGGCGCTGGGCGCCGATGTCACCATCGTCTCCTCGGACAAGGATCTGATGCAGCTGGTGACCGACAAGGTCTCGATGTTCGACGCCATGAAGAACAAGCGCATCCAGGCGCCGGAAGTGATGGAGAAGTTCGGCGTCGGGCCGGACAAGGTGATCGATATCCAGTCCCTGGCCGGCGACAGCGTCGACAATGTGCCCGGCGTGCCCGGTATCGGGGTGAAAACCGCGGCGCTGTTGATCAATGAATATGGCGATCTCGACACGCTTCTCGAGCGGGCCGGCGAGATCAAGCAGAAGGGCCGGCGCGAGAAACTGCTCGCCCATGCCGAGGATGCCCGTATCTCCCGCGATCTGGTGACCCTGAAGCTCGACGCACCCATGCCGGAAAAGCTGGACGAATTCGGTCTCGCCGAGCCGGACCCGGAGATCCTCGTCCCCTTCCTGCGCGAGATGGAATTCCGCTCCTTCACCCGCAAGGTGGAAGAGGCGCTGGGCGGCCCGCCGGCCGACGAGACCGGCGATGCCACGGCACCGATCAATCGTGACGCCTATGAGTGTGTCACCACGATGGAGGCGCTCGAGCGCTGGATCGCCAAGAGCTTCGAGGCCGGGCAGATCGCGGTCGATACCGAGACTGATGCCCTGTCTTCGACGGCGTCAGGACTGGTCGGCATCTCCCTGGCCACCGCACCGGGGCAGGCCTGCTATATCCCGCTCGCCCATGTCGACCCGCAGGGCACCGGCGACATGTTCGATACCGGCGCCGCGCCGGAGCAGATCCCGATGGATCAGGCGCTCAAGGCGCTGAAGCCGCTGCTTGAAGATCCGGGCGTGCTCAAGATCGGCCAGAATCTGAAATATGATCTCGGCGTATTGTCGCGTTATGGCATTGATGTCGCGCCCTATGACGACACCATGCTGATCTCCTATGTCATGGAGGCCGGCCTGCACGGGCATGGGATGGACGCGCTGGCCGAGCTTCACCTGGGTCACACCTGCATCCCCTTCAAGGAGATCTGCGGCACCGGCAAGAACCAGATCACCTTCGACAAGGTGCCGCTGGACAAGGCCACCCTTTATGCCGCCGAAGATGCCGATATCACGCTGCGGCTTTGGGAAATCCTGAAGCCCGCAATGGTCGCCAAGAAGATGGCCACGGTTTACGAAACGCTGGAACGGCCGATGGCCGATGTGCTGTCCAAGATGGAGCGGGTCGGTATCAAGGTTGATCCGGACCAGTTGAACCGGCTCTCCTCCGACTTCGCCCAGAAAATGGCCGCTGCCGAGGCCGAAGCGCATGAAGCGGCAGGTCGCGAGTTCAACGTTGCGTCACCGAAACAAATCGGGGAAATCCTGTTTGGAGAGATGGGCTTACCCGGTGGCAAGAAGACCAAGACCGGGGCCTGGTCGACCGATGCGGCCGTGCTCGACCAGCTCGCCGCCGAGGGTCATGCCCTGCCGGTCGCGCTGTTGGAATACCGCCAATATGCCAAGCTGAAATCGACCTATTCCGACAGTCTCTTCGCCCATATCAATCGCGACACGAAACGGGTCCACACCTCTTTCTCGCTGGCGGCAACCACGACCGGGCGCCTGTCCTCGACCGAGCCCAATCTGCAAAACATCCCGATCCGCACCGAGGCCGGCCGGCAGATCCGGGAAGTCTTCATCGCCGAGCCGGGCCATGTCCTGGTTGCCGCCGACTATTCCCAGGTCGAGCTGCGCCTTCTCGCCCATATCGCCGATGTCGAAAGCCTCAAACAGGCCTTCCGCGACGGCACCGATATTCACGCCATGACCGCCTCGGAAGTCTTCGGCGTTCCGATTGAGGGCATGGACCCGATGGTCCGGCGCAAGGCCAAGGCGATCAATTTCGGCGTGATTTACGGCATTTCCGCCTTCGGCCTGGCCAATCAGATCGGCGTCAAACGCGATGAGGCCAAGGCCTTCATCGATGCCTATTTCGAGAAATTCCCCGGCATCCGCGCCTATATGGATGAGATGAAGGCCAAGGCCGCCGAGACCGGCTATGTCGAGACCATTTTCGGTCGCCGCTGCCATTTCCCCGGCATTCGCGACAAGAACCCCAATATGCGCATGTTCGCCGAACGCCAGGCCATCAACGCCCCCATCCAGGGCTCAGCCGCCGACGTCATCCGCCGCGCCATGATCCGCATGGACGACGCCCTGCGCGCCGCCAATCTGGACGCCAGAATGCTGCTGCAGGTGCATGATGAATTGGTGTTTGAAGTGCCGGAGACCCAGGCCGATGACCTGATTGCGCTGGCCTCAAAGGTGATGGGCGAGGCGTGTGCGCCGGCGCTGCAGCTGAGCGTGCCGCTTGTGGTGGACGCGAAGGCGGGGATGACCTGGGGTGAGGCGCACTAAATTGGTCTGGGACGCAGTCTTGTGACCACCAGTCCATACCTCATTTGTCATCCCGGCCGGATAGCCCGCGAAAGCGGGCTGCAGAGCCGGCAACTGTTTTGATCAGGCCTGGAATGGGCGTTGGTCTCGGATGATAGCGTTGAGGGTTATGAGGAGTTTTCGGGCGACGGCGATGAGGGCGAGTTTTTTGGGTTTTCCGGCGTCG
>NZ_LQXG01000004.1:0-56795 GCF_001924955.1 Maricaulis sp. W15
TAAACGCTGGGTACGCGCGAAGGGGCCAAACCCGCTCACGGCTTGCCAAGGCAGCCAGGGACCTAACGGCCTCCTTCGCGCAACCATCCTACATCATCGCAAAACACAGGGACCTATATGCCTGCAATCAGGTAGGTCCCTGACTTTCGCCCGGCCTGCGCCGGGCGTCCACCAGGGATGACAAAGGGGGCGTTGGAGACCTTGGTGATGGTTCCATCGCACCCAAGCACCTCGAGCACGGGTTGAATTTCGCGCACAAATACCCACCTTTGGCGCTTCGCGCGGGGCAGCGTGCCTGACACTCGTAAGAGGCTGGAACTCCATGACGCATGAAACGCCGTCAGGCGCCGCCGAGCCGGCAGTCCTGACAATCAAGGGCGTGTCCAAGACCTATGCCGGCGGTTTTACCGCACTCAAATCGGTCGATCTGGACATCAAAAAGGGCGAAATCTTTGCCCTGTTGGGCCCGAATGGTGCCGGCAAGACGACGCTGATCGGCATTGTCTGCGGGCTGGTGAAGGCCACAACCGGCAAGGTCGCGGTTTTCGGACATGACATTGACGGCGATTACCGCCTGACCCGTTCGCGCATCGGCCTGGTGCCGCAGGAAATGTCGATCGACATGTTCACCAAGGTCGCTGACGCGGTGGCCTATGCCCGCGGCCTGTTCGGCAAGCCGTCCGATCCGGCCTGGGTCGAGAAAGTGCTCAGGGATCTCTCCTTGTGGGACAAGCGGAATGAGCAATTGCGCACCCTGTCGGGCGGCATGAAGCGCCGGGTGATGATCGCCAAGGCGTTGTCGCATGATCCCGACATTCTCTTCCTCGACGAGCCGACCGCCGGTGTCGATGTCGAACTGCGCCAGGGCATGTGGCAAGTGGTCGAAAAACTGCGCCAGCGCGGCAAGACCATCATCCTGACCACGCACTATATCCAGGAGGCCGAGGAAATGGCTGACCGGGTTGGTGTGATCCGCCAGGGCGAGATCGTGCTGGTCGAGGAGACGGCCACGCTGATGGCCAAGCTCGGCCGAAAACAGCTCACCCTGCAACTTTCCGAGCGGCTCGACGCGGTGCCCGAAGCGCTCGCGGTCGAGGGGCTGACCCTGTCCGACAGCGGCGATGCCCTGCATTTCGATTACGACACACGGGCCGACCGCACCGGCATCACCACATTGCTGGCCAATCTCAATGCGGCCGGGGTCTCGGTACGTGATCTGGAAACCCGGCAAAGTTCGCTGGAAGAAATCTTTGTCGACCTCGTGGGAGGTGCATCATGAACTGGCGCGGCGCAGTCACCATCTACAAGGCGGAAATGGCCCGCACCGGTCGCACGCTGATGCAGTCCGTCCTCGCCCCGGTCATTTCAACCTCGCTTTATTTTGTCGTTTTCGGAGCGGCCATCGGCTCGCGCATGGAATCGATCGACGGGGTGGGCTATGGCGCCTTCATCGTGCCCGGCCTGGTGATGATGATGATCCTGATGCAGTCGGTCTCGAACGCGGCCATCGGCATCTATTTTCCGAAATTCAACGGCACGGTCTATGAACTGCTTTCGGCGCCGATCTCGGCGTTGGAGATCGTGATCGGCTTTGTCGGCGCGGCGGCGACCAAATCATTGATCCTCGGCGCGCTGGTCATGGTCACGGCGGCCTTCTTTGTGCCGATGGAAATCCAGCACCCGCTGGCCATGATCGCCTTCCTGGTCATGACCTCGGTGACCTTCTCCCTGTTCGGCTTCATCATCGGCATCTGGGCCGACAATTTCGAACAGCTCAACATCGTGCCGATGCTGATCGTGACGCCGCTGACTTTCCTGGGCGGCAGTTTCTATTCGATTTCCGTCCTGCCGCCCTTCTGGCAGACGGTCACCCTGTTCAATCCGGTCGTCTATCTGATCTCCGGCTTCCGCTGGAGTTTTTACGGCGTGTCGGATGTTGATATCAGCATCTCCCTGGCCGCTATCGCCGGCTTTTTCGCGCTGTGTGTTGTCATCGTCTGGCGCATGTTCAAAACCGGCTATCGGCTGAAGACGTAAGGACAATCCCGTGACCCATCGCTATGCGATCTTCGACGTTTTCACTGACCAGGCGCTGGCCGGCAATCCACTCGCCGTGGTGTTCGGGGCCGATGATCTGGACGATGTCGCCATGCAGGCGATCGCGGGCGAGTTCAACCTGTCGGAAACGGTCTTCATCACCGAGCCGAGGGGCCGCGACGCCGATTACGGCTTGCGCATTTTCACCCCGCGCGAGGAATTGCCCTTCGCCGGTCACCCCACCATCGGTGCCACGGTCGCGCTGACCCTGGCCAGCGGCGCAGCCGAGGGCACGCGCAAGCGCTTCGTGCTGGAAGAGACGGTGGGCGATGTCACAGCCGATGGCCGCGTCAATGGCCCGCGCCATGGCTCGGCCCGCTTTTTCGCGCCCAAGCTTCCTGAACAGGTTGGTGAGCTGCCGGACTATGCCGCCATCGCGTCAACGCTGGGGCTGCAGACGGGCGATCTGCTCGACACGCCGATCACCGGCGGCATCTGGTCAGCCGGTGTGCCCTTTGCCGTCATTCCGGTTCGCGATCCGGCCCGGCTCTCGGCGATCAAGCTCGACCTGTCTGCGTTTGAAGACGTGTTCGGCGGCGATGATCCGGTCTGTGCTCTCGTGGTCGCCAAGGCGACCTTGACCGAACACACCACCGATTGGCGCGTCCGCATGTTCGGCCCGCATCTGGGCATCGCCGAGGATCCCGCCACGGGCGGTGCGGCCGCGGCCTTTGCTGGTCTGATCAGCCAGCAGGGCGGTCTCGGTGAGGGCGAGCATGGCGTTGACATTTATCAGGGTGTCGAGATGGGGCGGCCCAGCCTGATCCGTCTCCGGCTCAAGCATGAAAACGGCAAGTTGACCGACCTCATGCTGGGAGGAGATGCGGTCAAGATCGCCGAGGGTGAACTGTTCTCGCAGGCGCTTCGCTAGCCGAGCTTGCGCACCGTGAAGACGTCGTCGCTGGCGACGCGCGGCAGGATCACGCGCAGGAAATGCGTCGTGTAGCGGCGCAGGAAGCGCTTGCCCTTTTCCTCGTCGCCCGGATCGAGCGCGCGCAGGCGGATGAGGGCGCTATGCTCCTTGCCGTCAACATCGAAATATCCGATCCGCTTGCCCGGCGAGGCCGCCGTGATGCCCGCCGCCAGTGAGGCTTCATAACCACGGGGTATCCGGTCGCGCAGGAAATTGGCCAGTAGTTCGCGGCGATCAATGTGCAGGGACAGGCGGTTTTTGTTGCGGGTATTGGTGTGCTCGTCCTGGATCAGTGAGAGCTGGGCGTCAATCTCGACCTTGGTGACCGTGGTGCCGGCCTTGAACTGGGTCTCCTTGACCGCCTTCGGGGCCGTCAGCCAGAGCGTGAAATCATCGACGGGCAGGCCGGTGTGATCGACCGCTTCGACCACGATTTGGTAGAATTCGCGGAAGCGGCTGGCATCTGCGCCGGCCTTGCCCAGTACGCGTTCGCGCAGGGCGTCGGCCTCCGGCCCCTCCTGGGCCAGCTGGCGGGTTTCCAGGCAGATATCGGTCCAGTCCGCGGCAACTGCGCGATAGTCGGCGGCGGTCTTCGTGGACAGCGCCTGCAGGATCAGCTTTTCCAGCCGCTGTGACACAACCGGGTCCTTGGACGCGCTGTCTTTCGGCGCGGGCTTGAGAATGCTCAAATGGCTGCGGTCGGGAATGACGGCGAAAGGCGTGTCCTCGGGGCCGCGGCGGGTCCAGGCGCGAAATTCCGGCTCCAGGATCGAGCCCTTGGTGAAGTCTACCGTGACGCCGCGCGGATCGATATTGGCAGTCGCGATGCGGACCGTCCCGTCCCACGCCTTTTCGCCCAGTATGGCGGTCCCGAATATCGGGTCAGCACCGACGATGACAAAGGGGCGGGTGCCGTCTTCCGAGAACGGGCTGTCGGTTGATCCGTCGTCACTGAGGCGGTCGCGCAGGGCGAGATCTTCCTGGAATTTGGAGGCCAGTTCGAGCGCATTCAGGAAATGCGTGCCGGTCTGGAAACCGCTGGAAAACCCCTTGGTCAGGCGGCCCAGCATGGACTTGCCAATGGTCGCCAGCGGCGAGCCGAAATTGGCCGGGGCGAGCATCAGGAAATTGGCGACCGGCGCGCCGCCGCGCGGATAATATTCGGCCATCCACCAGCGCGCCACCAGCGCCCCGGTCGAGTGCACGACAAGGTGGAACTTGTCTGGCAGCGTGCCGGCGGCCTGCATCTCGGTGACAATCGCGTTCAGGCGGCGCCCGGAGTCCTCGATGCGGACATCATCATCCATGGAGGGATAGCCACCCAGATAGACGTCCTGGGTCTGGTATCCATGCGCGGCGAGGAGCTCGCCGACCTTGGCCATCGACTTGTCGCTGGCACTCCAGCCATGGATCAGAAGGACGTGTTCAGCCATTGCAACCTCCCGTATTTGGTCGGAAGGCTACCACTTGGACTATGGCTTGCACAGATTGTTGTTCGAGAGGGGCAGGTGGCCGCCCGCCCCGTCATAGCAGACGGATGTCGGCGCCGCGCATCAAGCTGTCCGCAAAGACAAAAACGGTGATGACCAGGCTGCTGAGTGCATAGCCGGCGAAATTGGCCAGGAGGCCCGGTCTTAGCCGTCGGGCGGTGTCCCAGGTCAGGGCGAGAAGGAGGAGGCTCATGGCGATGGTCAGCGGGTAGGCTCCAATGCCCAGCATGACGCCGACCGCAGCCTCGTCATTGGGGTGATTGCCGGCCAAGGTGATGCCACCGGCCACGAGCCGGAACATCAACTGGAAATAGAGCACGCCATAGGCAATGAACGACCGTCGTGTTGTCGCCAGCTGCCAGGCGATGACCGCAATAACGAGGGTCACGACCGGTCCGGATGCCGCGATGATAATCGCCTCGAGCCGGCCCGGCATGCTGTCGTCGACGGCGCCGGCCTTGTTCAGCGTCATCCACATATCGACGCCGACCGCTTCGCCACCGGCCCAGTGACCCAGCTCATGCGCCAGATAGGTCAGCGGCCCGATGAGCAGGAAGGACAGATAATAGCCGGGACCCGGTTTTGATGTCTGGCGCATGATATCCCCGAACTCGCGGGGATCACGAGACCGGGTCCGACCGGACAAGTCAATCCGGCGCTCAGTACTCGTCTTCGGCGGCGTCCCACCAGGGATGCCAGGGTGGCAAGTCACTGGAGACTTTCATCGGGAAATCCGGTGCGCGTTTTTCCAGGAAGGACATCACGCCCTCCTTGGCGTCCGGCCCCATGCCGGCGTGCAGGATGCCGAGGCTTTCCACACGGTGCGCTTCCATCGGATGGGCCGCGCCCTGCATGCGCCAGGCCATGCGTCGCATCATCGCGACCGAGACCGGGGCGCAGCGTTCGGCGATCAGGCGGGCTCGCTCGCGCGCTTCGGCCATCAGGTCATCGGCCGGGACGACCCGCGCCACCAGGCCGGACTCAAACGCCTCCGCCGCCGAGAAGGTCCGCCCCGTCAGCCCCCAATCCATCGCCGTGGAAATGCCGACGACGCGCGGCAGGAACCAGCTGGCACACCCATCCCAGACAATGCCGCGCTTGGCGAAGGGATAGGCGAATTTGGCCTCCATGGAGGCGAGGCGGATATCCATTGGCAGGATCATCGTCGCGCCGATCCCGACCGCGGCGCCATTGATGGCGCCGATCACCGGTTTCAGCGTGTTCCAGATGCGCAGATTGAGCAGGCCGCCCTTGTCACGCCATTTCGGATCGCTCTCGTCGAACTCTCCGCTCTCACGCGCTTGCGCGACCATGTTGAAGGTTTCGGCTCCGGTCGACAGGTCTGCTCCGGCGCAAAAGGCCGGCTTCTCGCCGGTGAAAATGATAGCGCGGACATTGTCATCGCGATCGGCCTCGTCGAGCGCCGCGATGATCTCATCGCCCATCTCATAGGTGAAGGCGTTGAGCCGGTGCGGCCGGTTCAGCGTGATCGTCGCGACCTGGTCTTCGACGGCGTAGGTAATGGTCTCGTACGGCAAGGCATGTCCCCTCAGGCGCGGTGCGTGTCCGCCATGATGGGATGGATTGGACAAACGGGCCAGTCGGCATGTTCCTGGCCGATCCTGTTTGGTGGAAAGATTCCCCCGGGCTAATCCTCGCCGGTCTGAAACAGCTTGCCGCGTTCGGTCCAGAATACGATCGCCAGTGCTGTGGCTGCCATCAGGGCCTGGCTGACGATCAGCGGCGTCGCGGTGCCGTCATAGAGTTGGCCCACATAGGAGCCGATGGCCGCCCCGATCACTCCGGTCACGAAGCCATAGACCGCCGAAGCGGTGCCGGCGATATGGCCGACCGGTTCCAGCGCCAGGGCCGAGAAATTGGCGGCGATCAGGCCGAGGAAGGCCATGGCGGCGGCGAGCAGGACGAGGAAGAGCACGAAATTGTCGACGCCGCTGGACAGTATCACTGCGTGTACTGCCGAGATCGCGGTGAAGGCGATCAGCGCGCCGTGTGACAGGCGGCGCTGGCCCAGTCGCATGACCAGGCGCGAATTGGCATAACTCGATACGCCGATACCGCCGGCAATGGCCGCAAAGGCAAAGGGGAAGGCGTCGTCGGACAGGCCGAAATGGCCGACGAAGATCTGCTGTGAACTGCCCAGGAATCCATACAGGCCGCCGAAGAAGGGCGCGCCGGCAAGGGTATAGCCCAGCATCAGCCGGTGTTTCACGGTCTCGCGGAAGGCCGCCATCAATGGTTTCACCCGCAGCGGGACGCGGAATTCCGGGTGCAGGGTTTCCGGCAGACGCAATTGCAGCCACGCCATCAGGCCGAGGCCGAACAGGACCAGGAAGGCAAAGATCCAGCGCCAAGGTGCCACGGTCAGGATCAATTGGCCGAAGATCGGCGCCAGCACCGGCACGGCCATGAAGGCGGTCATCACCATCGACATGACCTCGGCCATGCGTCGCCCCGATGTCAGGTCGCGGGCAATTGCGGTGGCGATGACGCGGCAGGCGGCCGCCGCGGCGCCCTGGAAGAAACGGGCGACCAGCAGCATCTCGAAGGTCGGTGTCAGGGTGCAGACGAGGCTGGTTGCGATGAAGAAGGCAAGGGCGCACTGGATGACGATCTTGCGCCCGAAACGGTCCGATAACGGGCCATAGAGCAATTGCGCGGCGCCGAATCCGGTCAGGTAGACCGCGATGACGAATTGCTGGTCATTTTCGTTGGCAACCCCGAGATCCCCGGCAATGTCGTCCAATGCCGGCAACATCATGTCGATTGCCAGAGCCACGACGGCGGTCATGGCGACAAGCAATGCAACGAGTTCCGTGAGCGAAATCGGCATGGCTGTGCCGGTCGCCTGCTGTGGCTGTTTCATGACCTGCTCCGGGAATGCGGCATGGGCCCATGCCGGAGTTTTCAAATGCGACTTCAGCGCGCGAAGTGCAACCCCACAGGCGAATGCGGTATCAGCTGTTTTCGTATGGATCGTAGAAAAGATGGGCCTGGAAGCTGGCGGCAATGCGGTTGGCACGCTCTTCGAAAGCCGCTTTGGCAGCGGGCGTGGCGCCGATCTCGTCCAGCGTCTGTCCAAACAGGCCGAGCCAGCGGTCGAAATGGTCCGGTGAGATCTGCGCTTTCAGCTTCACATGTGCGGGCATGGGGCGCCCAGCATAACCACCATCGTGAAACATGATCGCCGACCAGAAGGACTTCATCGTCGCCAGGTGCGGACCCCAGTCACCGGGAATGGCGCCGGCGAAGACCGGCCCCAGCATCTCGTCGCTGCGGATATGGCCGTAAAATGTTTCGACGAGATCGGAGATCAGCTCAGCGGTAACCCCCATCGCCGCTGCTTCGGAGCGGGCAGCGAGACGGGCTTCGGTGACGCGGACGTGGTTCGGTGATGACATGGCCGCGATGTAGGATGCGTGGCCGGTCGTCGCAATGTGGCGGGTTGGCGCAGGTGGCGCGGACCTGTCCTGTCTTAAACGTTGAAGCGGAAGTGCAGCACGTCGCCATCCTTGACGATATAGTCCTTGCCTTCAGCGCGCATCTTGCCGGCTTCCTTGGCCGGACCTTCACCGCCGCAGGCGACATAATCGTCAAAGGCGATGGTTTCGGCGCGGATGAAACCTTTTTCGAAATCACCATGGATGACGCCGGCGGCTTGCGGCGCGGTCCAGCCTTCGCGGATCGTCCAGGCGCGGGCCTCTTTCGGGCCGGCGGTGAAATAGGTCTGCAGGCCCAAGAGCGAATAGCCGGTGTGGATCAGGCGATCGAGGCCGGGCTCGGTCAGGCCGATCGCTTCCATGTATTCGTCGCGCTCCTCGTTTTCCAGCAGCGCCAGCTCGCTTTCGATCTTGGCCGAGATGACGACTGCTTCGGCGCCTTCTTCCTTGGCGCGGTTGAGCACGATCTCGGAATAGGCATTGCCGGTGCCGGCGCTGCCCTCATCGACATTGGCGATGAAGAGGACCGGCTTGGTGGTCAGAAGCTGCAGGCCGCGCCAGGCCTTGCGGTCATCCTTGGGCACGTCGGCAAAACGGGCCGGCTTGCCATCATTGAGCTGGGCCAGGGCGATGTCGATCAGGACGAGGGCGGCCTTGGCTTCCTTGTCGCCGGACTTGGCCTTCTTCTCGAGGCCGGACTTGCGCTTTTCCAGGCTCTCCAGATCGGCCAGCATCAGCTCGGTCTCGACGGTTTCGAGGTCGGCGAGCGGGTCGATCTTGTTGTTCACATGGGTGATGTCGTCATCGTCGAAACAGCGCAGCACATAGGCGATGGCGTCGGTCTCGCGGATGGTGGCCAGAAACTGATTGCCCAGGCCTTCGCCCTTCGATGCGCCTTCGACCAAGCCGGCAATGTCGACGAAATTCATCCGTGCCGGCAGGATTTCCTTCGAGCCGGCGATCTCGGCCAGCTTGGCCAGGCGCGGTTCGGGCACGGCGACATCACCGACATTCGGCTCGATCGTGCAGAAGGGATAATTCGCCGCCTGCGCCGCTGCCGTCTGGGTCAGGGCGTTGAACAGGGTCGACTTGCCGACGTTCGGAAGCCCGACAATGCCGCATTTGAATCCCATGGCGAAATATCCTCACTGGTTCGAGCGCGCCTTATAAGAAGAATGCAGCGCGGGGTCGACTATGGAGTCAGTGGGGTCGCCTTAATCCGCGTCCGGCCCGCGCTTCACCACGTCCGGCGCCGGCGCCTTGTGCGTCACTTTCGTCTGGAAGGCGTCGTAATCATCGGCCGCGAGCAGATCGAGGCTGCCGGCGACCGCATCCAGCAGGTCGATCAGCCAGTCTTCCTCGGCCTTGGCGAAGTCGGACAGGACGTAGCCGGTAACGCGATTGCGGTCGCCGGGATGACCGATGCCGATGCGGGCGCGGCGGAAGTCGGGGCCGAGCTGGCTGGTGATCGACTTGATGCCATTATTGCCGGCAGCGCCGCCGCCCATTTTCATGCGGAACTTGCCCGGTGCCAGGTCGAGCTCGTCATGAAAGACGATGATGTCCTCCGGCTTGACCCGGTAGAAGGCCGCCGCGGCGCCGACCGAATGGCCAGCATTGTTGTAGAAGGTGGTCGGCTTCAAAAGGAGCAGCTTGTTGGACCCGATGGTCAGCTCGCTCGCCAGGCCTTGAAAGCGTTTGCGCCAGGGGCCGGCGCTCCAGGCCTGGGCGATGATGTCGAGCGCCATGAAGCCGACATTGTGGCGGTTGCGCAGGTATTTCGCTTCATAATTGCCGAGACCGGCCAGGATTTTCATCGCGCGGGCTTTCCCAAAACAAGTGCCAGATACGAAATCAGCGAAGCCATGGTGTGGCTTCGCTGATTGCATTTCCAGTGCTGAAAAGCGGTGAGGATTATTCCTCGTCGCCCTTCTGCTTGATGGCTTCCGGTTCGGCCGGAGCCTCGTCCGTCTCTTCTTCGGCGTCGGTCAGGACGGCGCGCGAACCCTGCAGGGTCGCGATGGTGAAGTCACGGTCGGCGATGGTCGGCTTGACGCCCTTCGGCAGGGTGACCGCCGAGATGTGGATCGAATCACCAATGTCGAGGCCGGTCAGGTCCGCTTCGACCGCTTCCGGGATCGAGCCGGCCGGGCAGAGCAGCTCAACGTCGTGACGCACGATGTTCAGCACGCCGCCGCGCTTCAGGGCCGGGCAGGCGTCTTCATTGATGAAGTGGACCGGCACATCGACATTGATCTTGGTGTCTTCGTCGACGCGGAACAGGTCGATATGCATGGCCTTGTCGGACACCGGGTGGAACTGGATGTCCCGGGCGATGACAGTCTGGCGCTTACCTTCGTGATCGAGTTCGATCATGTTCGACAGGAAGTGACCGCCCAGCAGGGCCTTGCGGATTTCATTGCCGCGCAGGTTCACCGACACCGGGCCGAGCTTGCCGCCATAAACGACGCCCGGGACCAGGTCTTCACGGCGGGCAGCGCGAGCCGCGCCCTTGCCAGTGCCTTCACGAACGTCAACGGTGAGAACGATGTTGGAGCTCATCGGTCCAGATCCTTAAATGCAAACGCCGCCTCCAGCCGGTTCAGCCCCGGCGGGCGGCGATCTATCCAGGCGTCATGCCTACAGTGTTATTTCGAGCGGCGGGCTATAGCCGATCCATTCGCCCCACGCAACAGCGCTGCACGGGAAGTCGCAGCGATTGGCCACATGTCGTCCGTTGCTCAACCTAGTCGAACAGTTTCGACACCGACTCGTCATTGGCGATGCGGCGGACGGCTTCGCCGAGCAGCGGCGCGACGGAGAGGCGGCGCACTTTCGGTGTCTCGGTCGAGCCCGGCGGCGGCACGATCGAATCGGTGACCACCAGCTCGCGCAGTTTCGACTTGGCGATGCGGCCCTGGGCGTCATTCGAGAGCACGCCGTGGGTGACATAGGCGGAGACCTCGACAGCACCCTTTTCCAGCAAGGCGTCAGCCGCATTCACCAGCGTGCCGCCACTGTCGCACATATCGTCAAAAAGGATGCAGCGACGGCCTTCGACTTCACCGATGATGTTCATGACCTCAGCCACACCGGCTTTCGGGCGACGTTTGTCGACGATGGCGATCTCGGCATCGAGCAGCTTGGCCAGGGCGCGGGCCCGCACCACGCCGCCGACATCCGGCGAGACGATCAGCAGATTGTCGGTCTGGTAGTTCCGGCGGATGTCGTCTTCCATCACCTTGGTGGCGAAGAGATTATCGGTCGGAATGTCGAAGAAGCCCTGGATCTGGCCGGCATGCAGGTCGACCGTGAGAACCCGGTCGGCGCCGGCCTTGGCGATCAGATTGGCCACCAGCTTGGCCGAGATCGGGGTCCGGCCGCCGGTTTTGCGATCCTGTCGGGCATAGCCGAAATAGGGGATGACGGCGGTGATCCGGCGGGCGCTGGCGCGGACCAGGGCATCAATGCAGATCAACAATTCCATCAGATGGTCATTGGCCGGCGAGGAGGTCGATTGCAGGATGAAGACATCCTCACCGCGCACATTCTCGTCGATCCGCACAAAGATCTCGCCATCGGCGAAACGTTCGATCTCGGTCGCTGTCAACGGAGCGTCCAGATAGTCCGCAATGGACCGCGACAGCTCCGGATTGGCAGTGCCTGACATCAGCTTCATTGTTTCGACCCCCGAGTCTCAAGAAACCGCGGGCTGCTTAACAGAGGCACGCCGGGGATTGAAGCTGAAATGATCAGCCTGCGGAGAATCCCGGTGGCGGTGGTAAATCGGCACTGTCGATACAGACCAGTTTGAACAGCTCGCCCATCTGTTCCTTGTCGGTCAAGCGCCAGATTTGTCGGGCGATTTCCGAACGCTTGCCGGGTTGAGACTGGCTCAGCGCGGCCGCCCGCGCCTCCAGGCCGAGGCCTGTCAGCCAAGCGCCCTGCGGTTCCGGGCCGTAACACGTCAGACCGGCGGACTTGCCTGCCATGATTAGGGATTCAAAGTCGACGCGCGCCGTCAGGTCGGCCGTGCCCGGTGCCTCGAGCGGCGGTTGTTTCTTATGAGCGCGGATCGCTTGCAGCGTGTCACCGATCTCACTTTGCGCCGGCCCGTAATCGATGAAGAGGGCCCGGCCCGGCTGGTCGGCGAAGCGGGCGGCGAGCTGGTCGATGACCTGGCGGTCACCCGGACGCAGCTCGACCAGGGCACCGTCGTCGGCGTCGCGCAGGCGTGCCGGAATGAGGTCGCTGTCGCCGGCCAGCGGCGGCCCGAGCACGAAGGCGAAGGCTTCGCCGGTCTCGTCCTGTGGGTCCAGCCCGACCAGGCGCTCATGCCATTGTCCCTGATGGCGGACGGCCTGGCGCACCGGCAGGCAGTCGAGAAACTCATTGCCCAGAATGATAGATGGACCTGGCGCGACAGCCTCCAGCCGATCGACCCAGCGGATCTGGGCACCACTGGGACCCAGGGTCTGGGCCTGCACGGCCTTGAGTGCAGCGCTGGCTTCGATCAGCACGATCTCGGCAGCATCCATGAAGCCGGGTACGGTCCGGGCCGCGCGCAGGGCGTCGCTCATCATCGTGCCGCGCCCCGGCCCCATCTCGATCAGCTTGACGGCCCCCGGCCGGCCCATGTCGAGCCAGGTCTGGGCGGCCACGAGACCGACCAGCTCACCGAACATCTGGCTGATTTCCGGGGCCGTGATGAAATCGGCACCGGCGCCGATTGGGTCCTTGGTGGCGTAAAATCCGTGGCGCGGATCGAACAGGGCCTCGGTCATGAAGGCGGCGATCGAGATCGGCCCGCCGGTCCGGATCCGGTCGCGAAGCGTGTCGGCAATCATGGTTTGGCAGGCGCATCCGTCTTCAGGGCACGGTGGATCAGCCAGGCACCCGCGATGATCATCGGGACCGACAGGATCATGCCCATGGTGATATAGCCGCGCAGCGCTTCCGGCATGTAGAGGTCCGGTTCGCGCACCTGCTCCAGCGAGGTCCGGAACAGGCCGTAGAACAGCAGGAAGAGGCCGGTATTGAGGCCGGGTTTCTCCAGTGAGCGGAATTTCCAGGTCGCGATATTGATGATGGCAAAGAGGGCCAGGCCTTCAAGCGCGGCCTCATAGAGCTGGCTGGGATGGCGCAGGGCGCATTCCGGATCGCCAGCAAAGCGCATCGCCCATGGGACATCGGTCGGGCGGCCCCACAGCTCGCCATTGATGAAATTGGCCAGCCGGCCAAACAACAGGCCGATCGGGGTCGCCACGGCGGCGGCATCGCCGATCCGCATCAGGTCCAGCTTCTGGCCGCGGGCAAACCACCACAACGCCAGCGACACGCCGATCAGTCCGCCATGGAAGGACATGCCGCCATCAGTAATGCCCAGGATGATGTCTTGCGGCCGGGTCCAGATCATGTCGGGCATGTAGAAGAGCACGAAGCCCAGCCGTCCGCCGCCGATCACACCCAGCGTCGCCCACAGCAGGAGATCGTCGACCTGCGGCTCGGTGAAGGGCGCTTTCGGCTTCTTGGTGCCCGACGGCGACCAAAGCGCCGGGCGGCGGGCCAGGGCGACCATATAGCGCCAGCCCAGCATCAATCCGGCGATATAGGCGAGGGCGTACCAGCGCAGGTCGAAGCGGAAATCCATGCCGAACAGGTCGAACGGACCGATCGTGAACAGGATGGGGTCGATCAGGTCAAAGCTTGGCGGGCAGTATTCCATGATGTATTCGGCTCATTCTTCGGCGAGGTGCAGCTGTGACGGAACGGCGCGTTGCGCTTTTCTGGCTGGAGCCGCATATAGGCGATGTTGAACCCACTAATGGCTTTCTTTGATGCAAACGCGCAACCCGCTTCTGAATGATTTTGCTGATCTCATGACCGACGCCTTCGGCGCGGCGCAGGCGATGGGCGAAGAGGCGCGTTCGGTGTTTCGCGCCCGGGCCGACCGCATGGTCGCCGAGATGGACCTGGTCACGCGCGAGGAATTCGATGCCGTCAAGGCAGCGCTCGACGCCTCGCAGGACGAGGTCGCCGCGCTGACCCGCCGTCTCGAGGCGCTGGAAGCCGCGGTCGCCAAGCCGAAAACCACAAGCCGGGCCAAAGCGCCGGCGAGCAAGGCCAAGACGACCAAGGCCTGATCCTGAAATCACGCGCACAACGCGCTTTTTATTGCGCCTGACGCGGCGCAGACATACCGTCACCGGACGGTGTGAGTCGCCGCGCAGACGATGGAGCCACTTCGATGGACCTGCTGTCAGACGAGTTTTCACCGACTGTGACCGATCCGCTTGATGCGGTCGAACAGGCGGTCATCGCCGAGCAATATCCTTACGACCGTGACGAGAATGGTGAAATCCACCTGACCGCCACAGGCGCTTGGCGTGATCACCAGATCTGGTTTGCGTGGCGCCCCGATCTCGAGGCGTTGCACATTTGCGGCAGCCTGGACCTGAAAGTTCCGGCCAATCGTTTCCGCGATGTCTGCGAGCTGGTCGCCCGGCTCAACGAGAAGCTCTGGCTCGGCCATTTCGACATCTGGGCCGAGGACGGTTCGATCGTCTATCGCCACGCCCTGTCCCTGCCCAATGGCGAGGCTGTGTCCCCGTCCCAGGCAGCGGCCATGATCTCGGCCGCGCGTGAAGCCGGCGAGCGCTTCTATCCGGCTTTCCACTTCCTGGTCTGGGGTGGCAAGGGTGTGGAAGAAGCGGCGGCGGCGGCGATGTTTGAAACTGCGGGCGAGGCCTGACACCTCCCATGGCACAAAATTTTCGGATTGCACTCATTGGCGGCGGCAATATGGGCGGCGCCCTGGCGGCTGGCTGGCTGCGGACCAAACGCGGCACTGTGGCTGCTGACGAACTCGTCGTCATCGATCCGGCACCCGGCGATGTCGTCCAGGACCTGGCCGACAAGTCCGGTGTCACCCTCCTGCCCGAGTTGACCGCCGACGCCGCGGCGGCGCTCGACCTCGTTGTATTTGCGGTCAAACCGCAAATGTTTGAACAGGTCTCGGCCACGATTGCCGACCTGTTGCCCGACAATGCCGGGGTGATCTCGATCATGGCCGGCGTCACCATCAATCGCATGGTCATGGCCCTCGGTGAGCGACCGATGGTCCGGGCCATGCCCAACACCGCTGCCGCGGTCGGGGCCGGCGTCACTGTCTGCGTCGCCAATGATGCCGGCGAAGCGCTGGAAAAGACCGTGACCCGCCTGCTCAAGGTCGCCGGTACGGTCGAATGGGTCGGCGACGAGCGCATGATCGGCGCCGTGACCGCCGTCTCAGGTTCCGGCCCGGCCTATGTTTTCCTGCTCGCAGAAGCCCTGGCCGGTGCCGCCTTCGCTGAAGGCCTGCCGCGCGACCTCGCCGACAAGCTGGCCCGCGAAACCATCATCGGTGCCGGGGCCCTGCTCGCCAAATCCGGCAAAACTCCCCAAGAGTTACGCCGTGCCGTGACGTCTCCGGGTGGCACCACCCAAGCCGCTGTCGATGTCCTGATGGGCGCTGGCGGCGGACTGCCCGAACTGGTCCGACAGGCCGTCGCCGCCGCCGAGCGCCGGTCAAGGCAGATGGGCCAAGAGCCCGGCAAGCGCTAGGTCTTTCCCGCGTCTGGGCGAGGACCTGTCAGCCATTCCCCTCCATCCCCCTACATTTTTCCCGGCTGGCGCTGCGCGCCTCCGGGAAAAATGTAGGGGGATGGAAGCGAGGAAGCGCCGTGCCGGCTGCGGCACTGCATCCCCGTTACTGCGGCAAGCTGATCACCGCTCGCAGACCACCCAGCTCTGACCGGCCCAGCTTGATGTCGCCGCCGTGATTGCGGGCGACGTCGCGGGCGAGGGCGAGGCCGAGGCCGACGCCCTTGCGGTTCTGGTTGCGGCTTTCATCAAGGCGATTGAAGGGCTTCAGGGCCTCGTCATACTGGTCTTCCGGAATGCCGGGGCCGTCGTCCTCGACCCGGATTTCGACCCGTGATCCGGCCCGGGTGACAGCGACCTCGACCTGGTCGCCGAAACTTTGTGCATTGCCGATCAGGTTGGCGAGGGCACGGCGGACGGCACCGGGACGGATCTCGGCATCAAGCTCACCGGCATCGTCGAAACGGACCTCACCACCATGACGACGGGCATCTTCCACGGCGTCACGGGTCAGGGCGACCAGATCGACGCGCTGGGTGTCCTCATTGGCCTCGCCGCGGGCAAAGTCGAGATATTCGTCCAGCATGGCTTCCATCTCGTCGAGATCGCGGCGGGCATCGGCGGTCTCTCCGGTCTGCGGCATCAGGGCGAGCTGGAGTTTCAGGCGCGTCAGCGGCGTTCGCAGGTCATGGCTGACCCCGGCGAGGAGGGCGGTGCGTTGTTCGAGATGGCGTTTGATCCTTGCCCGCATTTCCAGGAAGGCATGAGCAGCCTGGCGCACTTCGGTGGCGCCGGCGGGGCGGAAATGGGCGACATCCTGGCCGCGACCGAATTGCTCGGCGGCATCGGCGAGGCGGCGGATCGGTTTGACCTGGTTGCGGATGAAGACGACCGAGACGGCGGTCAGCAAGGTGGTCGCGCCGATGATCCACAACAGGAAGATATGGCCGGTCGTGGCAAACACCCGGTCGCGCGGGGTGATGAAGCGCAACACGCCGCCCTCGACCTGGACGCGGACATCGACATAGCTGGGATAGCGGGTGGTATCGAACCAGACCGTATTGTCGAGCTGTTGCGACAAGGCCTCGCGCAGGGTGATGTCGAGCGTGCGGAAGAAGGAGGAGCGGCGCGAGGTCGGCAAGGTGTCGCCGGGCCGGAAATCGATCGACAGGCGTGTCGTGCCCAGCGCGGTCTCGATATGGCGCTGGAAGGCCGGGGTTTCGCCGCCTTCCTCCTCATAGAGCCGGGTTGCCATGGCAATCTCGCCGGCCACGCCCTCGGACAGGCGACTGGTGACGGTCTCCCAGTGTTCCTCGAAGAAGGACCACGCAACGGCGACCTGCATCAGCCCGACCGGCAGGACGATGATCAGCAGCGTCCGCCAGAACAGGCCCTTGGGCAGGAAGCGTTTGAGAACCGACACGCCGGATCAGTCCTCGAAAACCGGATCGGCGAGCAGGCGATAACCTTCACCGCGCACGGTCTGCAGGTGCATCGGTTCCTTCGGGTCGGTCTCCAGCTTGCGGCGCAGGCGTGTGACCTGGACATCGACGGCGCGTTCGCCGCCGCCCGTGCGTTCCGACAGGGTGAGACGGGAGACGGTCTGGCCGGCCGAGGCCGCCAGCGCGCCCAGAAGCGCCGATTCACCCCCGGTCAGGCGTACCGGGCTGCCGTTCTGGGTCAGGCTCTCGCGGGCAATGTCGAAACTCCAATCGCCGAAACTGACACGCTGGATGGCGGCCTGGGCCGGCTTGGCGCGGCGCAGGATGGCATTGATGCGCAGCACCAGTTCTTCCGGCTCGAAAGGCTTGGGCAGATAATCGTCGGCGCCCAGGGACAGGCCCTTGATCCGGTCTTCGGCATCGCCGCGCGCGGTCAGCAGGAGGATCGGCGTCTCGCCGCGCTTGCGGACCGCCTCGGTCAACTCGAACCCGTTCATGCCAGGCATCATCACGTCGAGCACCAGCAGGTCGAAGGCCAGGGAGTTCAGGGTCGACAGGGCTTTGTCGGCATTCGGCGCCGTCGACACGCGATAGCCGCGCTCCTGCAGGAAGCGTTTGAGCAGGTTGCGGATACGGTCATCATCATCGACGACGAGAATGTGCGCGTCATCGCCTTGCGTCTGGGCCATCTGGTCCTGCCAAATTGCGAGCCGTGATCATGAACCGCAGTGCAAGTCGGCTCAAGGTGCTTTGTCGGAGGCCGCAGCCGGCTGAAGCCGTTCGGCGCAGGCGGCGCGTAGGACGTCGAGCCCGGCTTCATAAGGTTCCGGATCGGCATAGATGGCGGCGAGGGGCGCGCGGGCGCCCTCGACCAGCTCCTCCGGTGTCAAAAGACGCGACATGTGCGGCGTCAGGCCAGCCGCCTGCACGGCCTCGATCTGCGGCCACATGCGATGCCAGCCGCCATAGAGGCGCAGCGAGATCACATTGACCGGCAGGCGGGCGCTGGCGACATTATGAACCGGCGGCCAGCCAGGCGCGGTAATCGTGGTGCGATCAGCGGCGTAACGGCCGGTGTGCACACTCAGCCGCGCTGCCGGCGCCAGCCCGCGCACGATGTCCAGCAGGTCGAGCGAGAAGGCGTCGATCAGTACCGGTGCGTCGTGCAAGTCTGCCAGGCGGACCAGTTCGGCCAGCGCCGCCTCGCGGTCGCCGATGCCGATCTTCATTTCCAGTACCACGCCATGGCCGCGCGCCGCCGCCAGCGCGTCTTCGAGCCGCCAGAGTGTGCCGTTGGCACAGCCATCCGCGATCGCGCGTCGGCCGAGCCGGTCGAGCATCATCGCGGGATGGCGGGTGTAGAGCAGGGGCGGCCCCTCGCCATCGGCGACCCAGCAGATATCGGCCTCATGGGCGTGGCGGGCTTCCGGCAGCCGTCCGGCCAGTGTCAGGCCGCGGTCAAAGGCGCGCGGCGAGTTCAGGGACCGATGGTGAAGAATTTCAAGCGCTTGTGGCGGTAATGACATGCCGCATTCAAGCCTTGTCGGGCCCGGCTCGCAAGCCCGCAAGCAGGTAGTCCACACAGGACCAGACTGTCACCGCGACCGCCAACCAGAAACTGGCTTGGGCGAGGCTGGCCACGAGTGCCGGGTCGACCAGGGATGCCGGCACCAGCGGCACG
Organism: Maricaulis sp. W15; assembly: GCF_001924955.1. NCBI lineage: Bacteria > Pseudomonadati > Pseudomonadota > Alphaproteobacteria > Maricaulales > Maricaulaceae > Maricaulis > Maricaulis sp. W15. The sequence goes on from NZ_LQXG01000004.1 coordinate 18,723, forward strand.
GCGAGCAGGGCGATGATGGCAACGCCCTGGACGATCGCTTTCAACTTGCCGGACAGGCGGGCACCGACGGCGCGGCCTTTTGACTGCATCATCAGGCGGGCATAGCTGACCAGCACATCGCGCCAGGCGAAGACGATGATCGTCCACACCGGGATCAGCCCGCCGGCTGCCAGTGCCGTGAAGGCGCCGATCCGGTACAGGCTGTCGGCCAACGGGTCGAACTGGGCGCCGAAATCCGATTGCTGGTTGAAGCGGCGGGCGACCCAGCCGTCCAGCATGTCGGTGACCTCGGCCGTGATCGCGAGTGCCAGTGCGAAGACCAGTCCGGTCGTGCTGTCCATGGACAACGCCAGAAACAGGAAGGGCACCAGGGCAATGCGGCTGGCGGTGAGCAGGTTGGGCCAGGTCATCATGCCGGTCGGATCTTTCGTGCGGCGAGCAGGCGGTTGGCGATCTCGGCAAAGCCGGCGGCTTCATCACCCTTGGCGATCTCGGCCGGATGCGCGGTCATGACCGGCAGGAAGCGACGCACGCCGGCGACGCCGAAGCTCAACGGAAAGGCGGCGAACATCGGTTCGTCATTCGGTGCATCGCCAATATAGGCGATCTGGGCTGCCTGATCGGGTTCGGCGATACCGAATCGCGTGGCGAGAACCTGGCAGGCCGTGGTTTTCTTGTCGTGGTCGCCAAACCAGGCATTGACGTGGATCGAGCTGGTCTTGGCGATCGCGCCGGCTTCCGCGAAACGGGCCCGGACGCGTTCGGCATCGTCCAGCGTCGGACCGTCGACATCTTCGGCGAAATCGACCGCGATATCGCAGGCGCGCCAGGCATTGTCGGCGGCATGGGCCAGGTTCGGCGCCAGCGAGAGTGTATCGTCGGCGATGGCGGTGAGACGGGCGCGGCCGTCATCCGAGGTCTCGCAGAACCAGTCGCGGGTAATCCGTCCATCGCCCCGGCGGGCAAAGCAGAAGGCGCCATTCTCGCCGATCACCGCATCGACCGGCCACCAGCGCGCGATCAGGTCGCACCAGCCGGCCGGGCGCCCGGTGACAGCCAGGGTGAGAATGCCGGCCGCCTGCAGCAACTCCATTGCCGCGAGGCTGGAGGCCGGGACGCGGCCGTCCTGCGTCACCGTGCCGTCGAGGTCGAACAGAAAGGCCTTGACCCCGGCGAGGGCGTCGTCAGTCACTCCGCTTGCCGGTATCGACCCGTTTGACGAGTTCATTCCATTCATCCTCATCAAGCTGGAACTGCTCTAGCATTTCGTCGCGCGGAATGGAGCGGGCCGATTGCAGCCACAGCCCGAGGAAAAAGAAGAGCAGCGTCCCCAGAACAGCGATGAAGGGGGCGGCCAGGCCGATGAAGGCGAAGACCGAGGATACCGCCAGGCTGACCCCGATCCCGGCCACCACGATCGAGCGTCCGACCACTTTCAGCCGGGTCCGGATCGGCACCATGGGTGAGAGTGTGTTGGTGTGCACGATCTCGGCCGCAGCCATCATGGCGCCGGCAATCGCCAGTATGCCGGCATTCCACAATGCCAGTTCGGCCTCGGCGAAGGGGGCGACGCCGGTGGCATCGCCCTGGATGACGAGGGCGGCGACGACCATGGCCGCCGACAGGGCGATACCGGAATAGGCTTCCCACTTGTATTCGCGGTGATACTCGATCAGCGCCTCGTGCGAGAGCTTGCCCTTCTCGACCAGGTATTCCTCGGCATGGCGATAGCGCCGGATGCGTCCCTTTTTGCTGTGCCCGACTTTGCGGTTCTGACGCAGGGCGGTGATGACGAAAAAGAGGACGGCCAGCGCGTAAATGCCCAGCATGGTGATCAGCTTGGGCACAGCGCTGACTTCCAGGACCATGCATTGCAGACCGTTGCGGGCCGCTTCGCAGGTCCCCTCCGGTGCGGTGGCGCCGGCCAGATAGACCCAGATCGCGCCGATGGCGACCGTGAAGGCGAGTTGGATGAAATTCTTGAACACGACGCGACACTCCCCCGATGCAACCGGTGGATAATACAAGTCTCGCCGGGCGCGGAAAGACTCAATCGGTCAATCGGCGCGGCAGGAAGCGATGGAGTTTGAAGGCCGCCGCGAGCCACAGAAGGGCGATCCAGACCGTCAGGGCGATCTCGCTGCCGGTCCAGTCCAACAGTGCCGCGAGCAGGGGCAGGCCGCCGGCGGCGAGGGCCAGAACTTGCCCGATCACGGCCATCGGCTTGCCGTGAGCCGACAGGCCATCGTGCGGCTTGGGGCGGAGCAGGTCATGGATGTCGGTGGCGGCAATGCCCAATAGCGGGGCAATCAGATAAGCGTTCGGGCCGATCATGACCACGAACAGGATGAGCCATCCGCTGGCATGGGCGGCGCGGGCCAGGCGCGCGATCAACGTGTCACCGCCGAGCCGGAGGACGGCAATTGCACTGGCGATCAAAAAAGCTGCGGCGCCAAAGGCGGCCAAGGCCCGCGCGGCCTCGATGAAGCCGGCAAATGCGACCGGCCCATCGGCGGAACCGGTCCAGCGCCAGGAAAACCAGATTGCGACCGGACCGAGTACACACAGGATCAGGCGGAGGAGGGCGGCAGCAAAGGTCATTGTTGGCAGTCCGTCACTTCTGGAACCAGTCATGGATCTTTTTGGCCATGGCTTTGGAGATGCCGTCAACCGCTTCCAGATCGGCCAGGGCCGCATTGCGCACCGCCTTGGCGGATCCGAAATGGGCCAGCAGCGCCTTCTTTCGTGACGGACCGATCCCGTCGATCCCGTCGAGCGGATTGTCGGTCATCTGCTTCTTGCGCTTGGCCCGGTGGCCGCCAATGGCGAAGCGGTGGGCCTCGTCGCGCAGGCGCTGGAGATAGTAGAGGACCGGGTCCTTCATCGGCAGTTTGAAGGGTGGTTTTCCGGGCAGGTAAAAGGCTTCCCGGCCGGCATCGCGTTCCGGTCCCTTGGCAATGGCGGCGATGGTGATGCCGGTCTCTGCCGTGATGCCCAACTCCTCGGCGATCTCCATGACCGAGGATAATTGCCCCTTGCCGCCATCGATCAGGACGAGATCCGGCACCGGCGCGCCGTCATCACGCTCTTTCAGCAGGCGGGCGAAGCGCCGTTTCAGCATCGCTTTCATCATCGCGAAATCGTCATTGGTGGCGGCGTCATCGCCTTTCATGTTGAAGCGGCGATAATGGTTCTTCTCGAAGCCTTCCGGTCCGGCCACGATCATGGCGCCCAGCGCATTGGTGCCCTGGATGTGCGAGTTGTCATAGACCTCGATACGCTGGGGCAGCTCGGGCAGGTCGAAGACGCGCTGCACGCCCTTCAATAGCTGGGTCTGGGAGGCGCTTTCGGCCATCCGCCGGGCCAGGGCTTCGCGGGCATTGGTCAGGGTGCGATCGACCAGCTTGCGCTTTTCGCCGCGACGGGGCGTGTGCAGGGAGACCTTGCGTTCGGTGCGCAGGCTCAGCGCTTCGCCCAGCAGCTCGGCTTCCTCGATCTCGTGGGATAGCAGGATCAGCGCCGGCGCCGGCTTGTCGTCATAAAATTGCGCCACGAAGGCAGCCAGCACCTCGGCGGGCTCGGCCTCGCTGTCATGGCGCGGGAAGAAGGACTGGTTGCCCCAGTTCTGGCCGGCCCGGAAGAAGAAGACCTGGACGCAGGACTTGCCGCCATCACTGTGGACGGCGACGACATCGGCTTCCTCCACCCCGTCCGGATTGATGCCCTGGTCGGTGGTGACGGCGGCGATGGCACGGATCCGGTCACGCAGCTTGGCGGCGCTTTCAAAGTCCATCGCCTCGGAGGCTTGCGCCATGCGCGCCTGCAAGTCCTGGCGCAGGGCGTTCGAGCGGCCGCGCAGGAAGTCGGTGGCTTGGCCGACCAGCTCGTCATAGGCGGCGGGTTCAATCAGATCGACACAGGGCCCGGCACAACGCTTGATCTGGTGCAGCATGCAGGCGCGCGAGCGGCCCTCATAGACGCTGTCGCTGCAGGTGCGGACCAGGAAGGCTTTCTGCAGCGTGTTGAGGGTCTGGTTGACCGCCCCGACCGAGGCAAAGGGACCGAAATAATCACCCTTGGCCTTGCGCGCGCCGCGATGCTTGGTCAGCTGGGCGGCGGGATGGTCCTTGCGGATCAGGATATAGGGGAAGCTCTTGTCGTCGCGCAGCAGGATATTGAAGCGCGGCTTCAGCGACTTGATGAGGTTGGCTTCCAGCAGCAGGGCTTCGGTCTCGGTCTGGGTGACCACGAACTCCATTCTGCGGGTCAGGCCGATCATCAGGGCGATGCGGTTGGAATGGCCGCGCCCATTGGCATAGTTGGAGACCCGGTTCTTCAGGTTTCGGGCCTTGCCGACATACAGGACCGCCCCATCCTCCCCGAACATCCGGTAGACGCCCGGCTTGGGCGGCAGGTTGCGGACATAGTCGGCGATGAGTTTCGCACCGGCCAGAGATTGCGCTGGCGCGGCGGAGGCGTCATCTATCTCACCGGATTGAGGAGTTTGCGAAGTCATGTCGGACAGGATTGCGCTCGTAACCGGCGGCGGCAAGCGCCTAGGTGCCAAAATCGCCAGCGCCCTCGGCGAGGATGGCTGGCATGTGATCGTTCATTACAATGCTTCGGCTGACGGGGCACAGGCCGTTGCTGCTGACATCATGGCGGCAGGAGGCTCGGCCCGCGCCGTTCAGTTCGACCTGTCTGACACGCAGGCCGTCGAAGCCTTCATGGCTGATGTGGGGCGCGTCGATGTGTTGATCAACTCCGCCTCCATTTTCGAGATGGATCGACCCGAAGACGTCAGTCCGCAATCGCTGGAAGCGCACTGGCGCATCAATACCGCCGCGCCGGTCTTGCTGGCCAAGGCCATGGCGACCGGTCACAGCGGGCGCGCTTCGGGCTGTGTGATCAATTTGCTCGACCAGAAACTCTTCAATCTCAATCCGGATTTCTTCGCCTATACCCTGTCCAAGCATGCGCTTCTGGGCGCGACCACGACCATGGCCATGGCTTTCGCGCCCGCCGTCCGCGTCAATGCGATTGCGCCGGGCATCACACTGCCATCAGGCGGTCAGAGCGAGGACGAGTTCGCCCGCGCCCACACGATGAACCCGATGCGCGGCGGTTCGACACCCGAGGACATCATTCGCGCAGTGCGCTTCATCCTTGCGACGCCCTCGATGACGGGTGAGACCATCACCATTGATGGTGGCCAGCATCTCGACGCCCGCAATCGCGACGTCATGTATGCCGCCAACCCGCCGCAGGACGATGCCTCATGAGACTGGACAATGTGATCGAGAACGCCCTCGCCAGCGCGTCCGGCGAGGATGTCTTCATCTACCGGCTGGAAGGCGTGAAGCTGGATGTCGAGATCGGCATTCACGATTATGAGCGCGGCGTCAAACAACGCGTCCTGATCGACGTCATCACCCTGGTGTCCAAGGAATGGTGCGGCTCGGATGATATCGGCACCGTGGTCGATTACGACTATATCCTGCACGGCATCAAGGCGCTGGAAACCCGCCAGTTCGACCTCCAGGAAACCCTGTGCGGGACGGTCCTGGATATCGCCCTTGAACCCGCCGTCGTCACCGCCGCCCAGGTCACGACGCGCAAGGTCGACGCCTATGCGGATGCGGCAGCGGTGGGCCTGACGCGGTTCCGGCGGAAGATTTAGGCGCGGGAATCCGCGACAGGTACAATTAGCGCGCGTCGCTAATTATGCCTGTCCCTATGGCGGCAAGCTCGTCGAGGGCTGGGACATAACCCTCTTTCTACTTATCCACCGTCATCCCCCGGCTTGTCCGGGGGACCTCACCCATCCGCCAGCCGTCCGGGACGGGGTCCCCCGGATGAGCGCTGTGCGCTCCCCGTGGGATGACGGAGTGAGAGGGGGAGGGGTTAGAGCGCAATAGGTCCTTTGCCTTGATGGGGAAGTTGGCCTGCAGGGCCGGAATGGGTGCGATGCGTGAGCGCTCATCCTCTGACCACCGATCACCCACGCCTCGCGGCCATCGACAGCCTCAGTCTTCCGCGACACGCAGCTGCGATCGGGCCGCGGCCCGGATGTCCGCCATGCTGCGCTCGGTGACGCCGCTCTCGCTCGCCTCGTCGACCCGGACCTGTATATGGGCGATGCGGATGCGCCGGTCCTGGTCGCGCCGGATCAGGTCGCGCACATAATCGCTGGCATTGCTGTAGCGACCGTCAGCGCTCTGGGCTTCGACCCAGAGCTTCATGGCGTCGGGCAGGGAGATGTTCATCGTGGCCATCGGCAGCTCCAGTCTTCCGGAAATATGGCATAATCTGACAAAGGTTGCCAATTTGTGCTGGCATACATGGCGGAAGCCACCAATTGTTTCCATGCCGACGCCGAGGTGGAAGGTGCAACTCGCACTATTCCAAGACCCTGCCGCGCATTTGCGCACACCCACCCATACACTCCTTGCCGGATGCGGCCTGCTGGCTGCCAAGTGATGTATGGACCCGTCTGCGCGTCGCGCACTCACGTTCAGAATGTACTGGGAAAGCGTGTGCGAGCGCCCTCGACGCTAGACCAGGCTATCCACCGCCAGGCCCAACGCCAGCAGTATCAGCGTGCCGCCGACCGCGATGTTGAACAGCCGCATGCGGACCGGCTCGGCCAGGAAGCGGCGGATGCTGCCGCCGAGCACGGCCCAGCTGCCGACCCCGATCAGGCAAAGCGCGAAGTACAAGCTGGCGAAGACCGCCAACTCGCGGCTTGGACCGGCCAGCTCAAACAGCGAGACCGCGGCCAGACAAGCCGCCCAGGCCTTGGGATTGACCCACTGCATCAGGGCGCCCTGCCAGGCCCGGGGCAGGTCCGGCTTGTCGGTCTCGGCAAGACCGGTCGGGGCGAGGGCGATCCTGATACCAAACCAGATAATCACGGCAGCGCCGATCACTGACAGCGCCTGCATCCACCAGCCGCCCAGCGCGGCCACCAGGTTGGCGGCGAGTCCCACGGTCACCAGCAGGGCTGTGAATCCGGCCGTCGAACCGACCACAAAGGGCAAAGCCCGGACCGGCCCGTGGTGCAGGCCGGCTGACAGCGTCATCATGTTCACCGGCCCCGGCGAGATCGACATGGTCAGGGCAAATGCCCCCATGGCCAACAGATTTCCCATCGCAGTCTCCTTTGACGGAGAGGTAGCTTTGCCAGCCGGTTTTTATTAGATTGCACAATTAAATTTCATTATTCGAAAATTCTGATGAATGCTTGAGCATCTCAAATCCTTGGCCACTTTCGGCATGGTCCTGCGCGCCGGGTCGTTTCGCGGCGCGGCTGAGCGCCTTGGCATGGCGCCGTCAACGGTCAGCTATCACGTGACAGCGCTTGAGGAATTCATTGGCGCCCCACTCCTGAACCGCTCGACACGGCGGCTCTCTCCCACATCCCTGGGCGAGACGCTGGGTATCCAGGCTGAAGCCATGCTCGCCTCGGTCGATGGCGCATTGCGACTGGTGGATGAACAGACCGGACTGCTGCGCGGCTTGTTGTCCGTGACCTGTACATCCGCCGTCATTGGTGCCGGTTTTGGCGAGGCCGTCGCCCTGTTCACCCGCCGCCATGCGGACATCACACTGCGTCTTGATGTTTCCGACTCCGCCGCCGACCTGATCTCCGGCCGTTTCGATCTGGGCATTCGCGCCGGCCGGTTTGCAGACAGCGCCATGAAGCGTCGCCGGATTGGCGCCATCCGCCGTGCCCTGGTCTGTGCACCGACATTGCTTCAGTCGGATGGGCCGATCCGCGATGCCAATGACCTGGCCGGGTTGCGCTGGATACGCCTGTCCAGCATGTCGTCGCGACGGCAGCTGGTGGCACCCGATGGCGACATGGTCGAACTGGCGACGCCGACCCATGCCGAGGTCGGCAGTATCGAGGCGATGATCGAACTCGCCCTGGCCGGTATGGGCGTGGCAACGCCGCCGGCGCATCTGGTCGGTGCCCATCTCGCGACCGGTGCCTTGGTCGAGCTCGCACCGGGCTGGCAGGCGCCGCCGATCGAATTGCAGGCGGTCTGGCCGGCATCACGCACCGACTCACCGCTCCGGCGGGCCTTTGTGGATCACTTGCTGGACGTGTGGGCGCCGACACTCAATGGCCCGGCTCGAGCACGATAGAGGCGGTACAGGGCGGGTCGATCGCAAGCGTCAGCAGGCCGGATCGACGATTGCGGTCTGCAAAGCGCAATCGCCGATCCGTTGTTTCGCCCTGCTACGCCGCCTCGGCTGGCTTGCCCTTGAGCAGCGGCTGCGCCTTGCCATAGGTCAGCGAACGCCAGACCCATTCCAGCGGACCGAAGCGGAAGAAGTGGAGCCAGATCGGTGACCAGATCAGCTGGATGGCCCAGACCATCACCACCAGCTTGGCCTGGTCGACCCGTTCCACAGTGCCGAACAGGCCGAGGCCCGGCGCGCCGACAAAGATGACGGTCATGATCAGGGTCTGGCTGAGATAATTCGTGAAGGCCATCCGCCCGGTTGCGGCGAAGAGTTTGATGATCAGGCTGAAGAGGCCGATCTTCGAGAGCAACATCACGGCCGAGGCGTAGCCGAAGGACATGAGGATGCTGCCGCCATACATGTAGGCATTGCCGTCAGCCAGCGCGCCCGGTTCGAACTCGCCGGCAATCAGCGTATTGGTTGAGGCTTGGCAGAGATAATAGCCGAACCCGATGCCGATGACGGCGAGAATGGCGTAGCGCACATGGCCCCAACTGGCGGACAGGAAGCCACTCTTGTAGAGCGCCATGCCAAGCAGCATCAGGCCGGCCGTCCGCGGTCCGAGCATGAGGAAGCTGAAAATCTGGCCGAAGACGGCGAAGCCGGCATTCCAGGGAATGTGGTTGAGGAAGCCGGCCTGGTAGGCCTCGGTCATGCCGGTCATCAATCCGGCCATCATCTCGGCTTCCTGGGCCGCGCTCTCCGGGCTCGCGAAGGCGGCGCCCATATATTTGCCGCCGACCCACAACAGTGCGCCGAGCGCGAGCAGGGGAAGGGCGGTCAACACCAGGCGTGGCACCGACCATCGCCGCGCCCCGACCACGATCAGTCCGAGCAGGGCGTAGTGAACCAGGATGTCACCCCACCAGAAGAGGTAGGCGTGGATGGCGCCGATCGCGAGCAGCCACAGCATGCGCCGGGTGTGCGGTCCCTTGTCCGGCCCGTCTCCCGCCATGAGGACGATGCCGGCCCCGAACAGGGTCGAGAAAATCGTGATGAACTTGTAGGCGAAAAAGGTGTGGGCGAAAGCCCAGACTGACAGGCCCGCCGCACCCGCCTCGATCTGCATGGTTGGATTGTCATAGGCCATCGGCGTCATCGCGAAGCCTTGGACATTCATCATCAAAATGCCCAGCACGGCGATGCCGCGCAGCGCGTCGATCGAGACCAGGCGATCGGTCCTTGGTGCTGACATGGTGCTCCCCCCAATTGTCGTCCGGCGAAACTATAGGCATGCCGGAACGGAATGTCGCCGGGACATTGCCGTCGCCAATTCCCCCTTTTGATGTTGACCGGGGTGATCAGGTGTGTCCGTGCGCGGCGGCTTGTGCGAAACTCAGGAAATCATTGTCCGGAGACTTCCATGCACCGTCGTTCTGTCATGCTCGGCCTTGGCGCCAGCGCCCTGGCCATCACCGCGCCGGTCTCGGCTGTCCAGTTTGGTCTGTCCGAAAACCAGGCCCGCGACGGTATCCGCTCGGCGCTCAGCCAGGCAGCCCGACTGGCGACCACCCGGCTTGGTCAAACCAACGGCTTTTATGGTGATCCGCAGGTTCGCATTCCGCTGCCTTCGCGGGTCCGCGACGTCCAGTCGATGCTCCGTCGGGTGGGGATGTCGCAACAGCTCGACGATCTCGAACGCCAGCTCAATCGGGCCGCCGAAGCGGCGATGCCGGCGGTGCAGACCATTTTCGTCAACGCGGTTCGCTCGATCACGCTGGAAGATGCAGTCGGCATTGTCCGTGGTGGCGACCGCTCGGCCACGGATTATCTCGAACGGCGGACATCCGACCCGCTTTTCGCGCTGATCCGGCCACGCATGGCGAGCACGCTGGAAGCGTCCGGTGCCTACCGCACACTGCAGCCGATCGAACAGCGGCTGAACAATCAGGGCGGCATGCTGGGCCGGTTCCTGCGCGGTCGTTCCAGCGGCGGGTCCCTGCAGGACCAACTGACTGACGACGCCTCGCGCCGGGCCATGGCCGGCGTCTTCCACTATGTCGGTGAGGAGGAGCGGGCGATCCGCCGCGACCCGGTTAACCGGACCACCGACATCTTGCGCCGGGTGTTTGGCTAGCCGCCGACCGCGCTGCGGGCCAGAATGACGATATAGCCGATATAGCTGGCGAAGAGCAGGCCGCCGAGAAGGCGGCTGATCGGCTGTTTGGCCATGATGACGCCGGCGATGATGATGCTGGCGCCGAGCATGACCCACAGGTCGAGACCGAAGAAGGACTCCGGAACCGGCAGGTCGACACCGATCGCCGAGGCTGCCATGCCGGTGGCACCGCCGACGGCAAAGACGTTGAAGATGTTGGAGCCAAGCACATTGCCGATGGCGAGTTCCGCCTGTCGCCGGACCGACGCCATGACGACGGTTGCCAGCTCCGGCAGCGAGGTGCCGAAAGCGACGGCGGTCAGACCGATCAGGGCATCGTCTACACCCAGGTCTGCGGCAGCAGCGGTGCCGCCGGTGACGATCATGTGGGCGCCGATCGGAAGGCCGACGAGACCGATCAGCAGCGCGCCGAGAATGGTCGGCATGGATTTCGGCAGGCCGTCCATGTGTTCGAGATCGGTCAGCTCGGCAATCGACGGGTCGTCGGTCTTGCCGCGCGCCAGGAAAGCCAGCAGCAGCACATAGGCGATGATCAGCGCGAACAGGACATAGCTCTCGACCGGCGAGATCAGCCGGTCCCAGCTCACGGCGATGAGGATGACCGCCGCGCCCAAGGCGAAGATGGCATTGCGACGCACGCCTGGCGTGGTCGTCGCGATGGCACCGAAAACGGCCGGAAGGCCGAGAATCAGGAGGAAATTGGCGGTGTTCGAACCGACGATATTGCCCAGGGCGAGGCCCGGCGCGCCGGTCAGGGCCGACTGGATCGAGACCACGAGTTCCGGCGCCGACGTTCCAAACGCAATGATCGTCAGGCCGACCAGCAACGGGGGAAGGCGCCAGACCTTGGCCAGGGCGGCGCCGCCGCGCACCAGCAAATCCCCGCCGAACAGCAGGATGATGATGCCGACAAGAATCAGGGCGATATAAGCGGGAGCTGCCATTTCAGGGCCGTCCGGATGGTGCGCGGACTAGTCGAGACGGCGGTATTCGATGAGATTGAGAAGTCCGAAAATGACGGCAACCGAGCCGATGGCAACCAGAGCGTACATGAGAGATATCCCCAAAACGGCGTACAATTCGCCCGTACATAACCTGCCCGCGCGGCACTGGCTAGCCGGGGATGCGGCATGAACTGGCGGCAACGGGCCGAACCGCTTGTCCGGCCGCTCCTGCAGGCATTCTGGCGTCTGTCACGGGGCACGACGCTGGGTGTTCGCGGCATCGTCGTACGTGCCGACGGACACGTTGTTCTGGTGCGCCACACCTATGTTGGCGGTTGGCACTTGCCGGGCGGAGGCGTCGAAAAAGGCGAAAGCGTGCGCGATGCCCTCAGCCATGAACTGCGCGACGAGGCCGGTGTCGAGGTGAGCGGCGACACATCAATCCAGGGCGTGCATGCCAACCACCGGCGCTTTCGCGGTGATCATGTCGTGGTGTGCGTGGTTCGCGACTGGCAACCTTGTGAACGCGGTGCGGCTGGCGAGATCGAGGCGGCGGACTGGTTCGATCCGGAACAACTGCCCGATGGTACCACGGATGCGACGCGGGCGCGGATTACGGAGTTCCTCGGCCGGTCGCCGGTGTCCGACCTTTGGTAGGCTTGCGGGCGGCAAGAAATCGCTCTTGGGAAGTTGCGGTGTACCGGACGAAGCTGACACGAAGCGAGGGATATCGGGCCAACCCATCCGGTACACCGCGGGGCGCACGCTGACGACATTAGGCGGGCCGGTCTGAACCCGAGCTGACAGGCGATGACCCATTTTTGCCCTGAATGTGGCTTCAAGTGGGGACAAGTGCGGCAAAATCACTAGGATGGCCTCAGATGCGGTGATGGATCGGGATCGATTCGAATGTCCACGACGCCGAGCGGCGATACCTATTTGCGGACGTCCTCGGACGCCGACGAACCGAAATCAGCGCTCCAGCGGCTGACCGACACCGATGGCTGGATCGGTCAGGTCCTGCCCGGACTGGTTGCGGTCACCTGTATTTTCATCGTCGCGCTCGCGGTCATGGCCGGCGAGGGGAGGCTGATGTCCTCGGCGCGTGAAACCAATCTTCGCACGCTCGAAACCGTTCGCAGCAACACCCGTCAGCGTTTTGAATTATGGGCGCAATCGCGTGAGAATGATGCCCGCGTCTGGGCCGAAAACAGCCGTTTGCAGGCCGCGGTTGAGGGGCTGGTCGACATGCCGGTTCCGGCGGCGCTGGCATCCTCGCCGGAACAGCAATGGCTGCGCGAGACGCTGGGGCCGTGGCTGACTGAATACGGCTATCGCGGATTCTTGTTGCTGGCGCCGAACGGCACCACGCTGGGGGCGATGCGCGACAATGATCTGGGACAGCCCTCGCTCGTGCTCGACCTGGTGAATGCTGATCGGCTCGCCACCACGGGTGTCGTGCTGACCCGGCCGCATATCGTCGATCTCGTGGACATCACTGATGCCAACGGCGTTGATTCGGTCGACGAGGAAATCCTGATGTACGCGGTCGCGGCCATTCGCGACGGTGGTGAATTACTGGGCTATCTCGCGCTGCGGATCGACCCGCTGTCTGAATATACGGCGACATTCCGGGTCGGTCGGACCGGGGTGTCCGGCGAGACTTTCGCGATTGATCGTGACGGTCGCCTGCTGACCGAGACCCGTTATGGCGAAGAATTGGTGGCGGCGGATCTGTTGGTCGAGGGGCATCCCTCGATCCTGCATGTCGAAGTGCGCGACCCGGGTGTCGATGTGACCATGGGCGGCATCCCTTCGCGGCCCTATGCCGAGTGGCCGCTCACCGAAGCCGCGCGCGGTGTGATTGCCGACGGGCAGGGGCATAACTTGCAAGGCTATCGCGATGTTCGCGGCGTACTGGTGATGGGGGCTTGGGACTGGGATCCGGCCCGCGATATCGGCATCATCACCGAGGTCGAGCTTGGCGAGGCGATGGCGGGCGCCAACAATGCCCGTGCCGTGCTGCGTGTCTTTGCCGTGGCGATGGCGCTGTCTTTCATCCTGCTGGCGGTCCTCTTCTCGGCCCACCGTTCGATCACCCGTCGCCGCGCCCAGGCGACCCATGAGGCCAATCAGCGTCTGTCGCAGATCCTGATGACAGCGGCCGAGGGGATTTACGGCATTGATGGCGATGGTGTTGTCACCTTCATCAATCCGCGCGCTTGCGCGATGCTGGGCTATCACGAGGATGAGCTGATCGGCAAAAACATGCACGCCGTGGTGCACCATTCGCGGCGCGACGGCTCGATCTATCCGCGCGAGGAATGTCCGATCCATTGTGCAGGCGTACCGGCGGAATCGCCGGATGGCGACGTGTTCTGGACCAAGAACGGCCAACCGATTCCGATCGAGTCCGCATCGTCGCCGATCGACCCGCTCGACAAATCGGTGGGGGCGGTGGTCACCTTCCGCGATGTCACCAACCGCAAACGCGACGAATTGGCCCTGCGCCGCTATGCCCAGGAGCTCAAGCGCTCGAACTCGGAATTGCAGGAATTCGCCTACGCGGCCTCGCATGACTTGCAGGAACCCTTGCGCAAGATCCAGGCATTCGGTGAGCGCCTGAACAATAAATGTTATGACGCGCTCGATGACACCGGTCGCCATTATCTCGAGCGCATGGTCGACGCCTCGACCCGGATGCGGCGCCTGATTGACGACTTGCTGAGCTATTCGCGGGTCAATTCCAAAACCACCAGCTTCCTGCCGGTCGACATGTCGGCAGTGGTGGCGGATGTCCTGTCTGATCTGGAGCCGCGCATCAATGCCGAGGATGCCAAGATCCGGGTCGGCGAATTGCCGGCGATCGAAGCCGATCCGGGGCAGATGCACCAGCTCTTCCTCAACCTGTTGGCCAACGCCTTGAAATTCCGCCGTCCTGGTGTCCAGCCATCGATTTCCATCGAGGGCAGTGTCGAGGTGGGCGAGAACGGTGCCATGGCGCGCATTGCCGTGGCCGACAATGGCGTCGGTTTCGAGCCGCGTCATGCGGAGCGCATTTGAACGCCTGCACGGACGTGACGAGTTTGACGGGACCGGCGTTGGCCTGGCCACGTGCCGCAAGATCGCCGAGCGGCATGCCGGCGAGTTGACAGCCTGGGGCGAACCCGATGCCGGCGCAGTCTTCACACTGCTCCTGCCGGTCCGGCAGGGCAATGTGATGTAGCCCGCTTAACGCGCAGGGCGAAGGACAGGCATGAGGCAAGCTGGGCAAGTGCTGCATCGATTTGCGCCGATCTTCATCGGCGCCGCGGTTGGCGTGTTGGCCCTCGTCTTGGCCCTGCCCTTCCTGTCTCGGCCGTGGCCAGGCGCCGCCGAGACCGTTCTGATCACGCTGGGCGCGGTCGCCGCTGCCGGACTTGCTTGGCTGGCGGGGTACGGCCTGCGGCAGGCGGGTCTGGCCCGGCGCGAGGCCGAGGCCCTGCGGCGCCGTGTCGAGGACGTCGGGATATTCGCCAGCGCCGCGCGCCATGACCTGCGTGAGCCGCTGCGCAAGATCATCGCATTTGGCGACCGGCTGACCGAACGGCTCGGTCCGCTGCCAGACGACCCGCAAGTGGCGCGCTATGCGGAGCGGATGTCCGATGCGGCCGGGCGCATGCGGGGCCTGCTCGATGAATTGACGATCTGGGCGGGCGTCAATGACGCCAGTACGACGATGGAGCCTGTCGCTGTGCGCGAGGTCCTTGAGCCGCTTGTTGCCGGTGCGAGCGAACCATTGGCGGCGTGCGGGGGGCGGGTCGAGCTTGGTGAATTGCCCGATATTCACGCCGACCGTCGTCAATGCAAGATCCTGTTCGAAATCTTGCTGGCAAATGCCATCCAGTATGCGTCTGACGGACGCCCGCTGGTCGTGTCGGTTGCCGGCGAGGTCGCTGCCGACGGGGGCGTCGTCATCCGCTTCGCCGACAACGGGATCGGCTTTGATGACGACAAGGCGGAACGCATCTTCCTGCCTTTTGAGCGACTGCATGCGCGGGACGCCTATCCAGGCACCGGAATCGGCCTCGCCACCGCCCGCAAAATCGCGGAACGACACGGCGGACAACTGCTGGCGCGTGGAGAAATGGGAATTGGCGCCGTCTTCACCTTGATCTTGCCGCGCCAAAAGGCGAGTTTGTAACAAGACGAACCCAAATCAAGGCTCTAACCGGGTTGAGGCTGTCATCATGAGCGACGAAAACCGGCTTTTCACCATTCTGATGGTCGACGATGATCCGGACGACCGGCTGCTGTTCAAGGAAGCGTGTGAGGAAGTGCGGCTGCGCAATCCGCTCGATTTCCTCGAGAATGGCGAACAGCTGGTCGATTATCTCAAACGCCGCGGGCAATATGCCGATCTCGACGGAACGCCCTTTCCGGGCATCATCCTGCTTGATCTCAACATGCCGCTCAAGGATGGCCGCGAGGCGCTTGAGGAGATCAAGGCTGATGCCCAGCTGCGGCACATCCCGATCATTGTGCTGACCACGTCCAAGGACGAGGACGACATTCTTTCCTCCTACGGGCTGGGCGCGTCTTCCTATATCGTCAAGCCGATCTCGCTGGATCGTCTGATGCGGGTGGTCAATTCGATCGGCGAATACTGGGTCCAGATCGTCGAAGTGCCGTCGACCGAGAGCGAAGCCGAACCGGTCGACGATATCTGATCCGATTCTGGTTTCCCCGATCAGGCGAGTTTGCTAGCCTCTCCTCGCGCAAGGGGGCGCTTGCGGACCCGTGGGGTCTGCTTATCGGGGAGTAATCCATGAAACATCTGATTGCGGCCGGCTTGGCCGCTGCTTGTCTGGCCACGCCGGCCTTGGCCGAAGGCATGTCGAATGCGTTCGGGAATGCCGTGCGTGTCAGCATGGGCGAGCAAAGCTTCGACGCCTGGTTCAGTGCCGATGGCAGCTATAGTGACAGTCGTGGTCTCACCGGGACCTGGACCTATGAGGGCCAGCTCTGCATCCAGGTCACCACCGAAGCCGGTCCCGACGAAAACTGCGGGCCCTGGAATGAAACCCTGGCGCCGGGTGAAAGCTGGGTGACGGATGGCTGGTCGGCTGACGGCTCGCAGCTGACCGTTCAAATCATCGCCGGCTGATACGATCTCGTGACGGGCGCCGGTCGCCTTGTGCGGTGTGTGCCCGTCACGCTTTCGCGCCGCGCGTGTCCGGGCGGGACGGCGCCACCGATGGGCGCTAGTATCCGGATCGGGCACGCTGGCCAGTTCCGGCGGCAAGGGGAAGATCATGTTGTTAGCGCGTCTGTCGAAGATTTCCGCCACGCTCTTCGTGTCGATGATCCTGGCCATGATCATGCTGGTCGGCCTGTGGTATTACGCCGCCGACTGGCTGAGCTGGGTGCAGGACGGCGCCGACCTGATCGAGGACATGATCGCCTCCATCCCGCTGGAAGACCGCTACAATAATTTCGTCCGCCTCTTCGCGAGCGACGACAAGATCGTGCTTTTGATCTTCACCATCATCGCCCGCATCCTGCTGGCCCTCGTCGGCAGCAGTTTTACCGCCCTGACCGGTGGCCATGATCGCTACAGGGTTAAGGAACCGGGGCTGATCAGCCAGGTCTCGTCGATGATGGCGACGCTTTTCCTGTCCTTCATCGTGGCCATCATCATGCTGGCGGTGATCTCGATCGCGGCGGAAGGCGTCTTGCACAGCCTGCTGGACGCGGCCGACTGGGTCGAAGACCAGATTGCCCATCTGCCGATCGGCGGACGCTGGCGCGCCGGGGTCCGCTTTGCGGTCTCCGACGACAAGATCGTGCTTTTGTTCTTCACCATCATCGCCCGCCTGTTGATCGCGCTGGTCGCGACGGCCGTCACGCGCGCGGTCGGTGGCGGCGACAAGCCGGAGATCATTGCGCCGAAGGCGAAGGCCAACGCCAACAGCTGACGGTTCCCAGGCGTGTCTGGTCAGCCGTCGGCCCGGTCAGTCCTGACATGAAAGCTTGTGTTGCGTGCCACCGCCCGCTTCGGCATCAAGCGCCCAGCAGCGGGAGTGGGTGTCATGTGGGGCAATCGAGCAATACTGCCGGGCTTGCTGGCCTGGTGTCTGGTCAGCATGGCGTCGGCCCAGGCCCAAGAGGCGGCGAGCGCGGATGACGTGGTCGCGGCCTCGCGCGCGCAACCGTTCCGGCCACTTGAGGACATGTGGGTCCGCCTGGATGTTTGCGGGTCCGGCGCGGCCAACGGCAGCGCCTTTCTCAACAGCTATGACAATTACCGCGACCCGCGCTCCCTGAATGTCGAGCTGGTGCCGGCACTTCGTTCAGCGCTGGCCGCGCTTAACGGCCAGGATCCGGTGGACCATTATCTGGGGCGGCGTGTGCTGGTCTTTGGGGCGGTCCGACAGGTTCCGATCCAGGTTCGTGACGCTGATGGCGTGGTCGTTCACGTCTATCACCAGACCCAGATGCGTCTGACCCGTCCTGACCGGATCCTGGTCGTGGAAAACGAGCAGGGTCCCGAGCAGGCCCGCTGCGATCGCCTCATCGCCTGATCCAGGTGGCCATCACGCGCTCAGTGCTTCGGCGAGGAAGGGCAGGGAGACGTCCATCCGGTAATCGATCGAGGAATGGGTGTCGGGGAATTCCTCATAGCGGTGCTTGACGCCCAGGGCGGTCAGCTTTCGGGTCATGCGGCGGGCGCCGTATAGCAGGTTGTACTGGTCGACATCGCCGCAATCGATCATCAGCGCCTTGAGCTGTTTCAGTCCCTCGCCATGGCTGTCGACCAGTTCCAGCGGGTCCCATTTCATCCATTCAGCCCAGCGCTCCGGGATCAGCTCGCAAGTGTCCATCGTCACCGGCAGGCGGATGCCCATCAGCACACTCGGATCGGGGTCAGGGTCATAGGTGGCCGCCATGGCCAGCGTCATCAGCGTATGCATGTCTTCGCCGGCCGGTTTCAGGGCGGCTTCGAAAGCCTCGATAAAGCTGGTGATCGTGCCGCCATGCTTGCCGATACGCCGCAGGGCCAGGGCGAAGTCGGTCGCGAATGCCAGCTCGAAACCCATATCGCCGGAATGGCACACCGCCCCGGCCCAGACATCGGGATATTTGAGGGCATGTACCATGGCGCCATATCCGCCTGACGATTTGCCGAACACGGCCCGCTTGCCGGTGCCGCCGCAGCCGAACTTGCCTTCGATCACCGGCAGCATTTCGGCGATCAGGAAATCCTCCCACATCCCCATGGCCGGCGAGTTGACATACTGGTTGCCGCCCAACCGGGTAAAGCAGTCGGGAAAGGCGATCACGGCCGGCTTCATGACGCCGCTGGCGATCAGGCGGTCAGCGCGTTCGGGAACATTCTCGCCGAAGTTTTTCCAGTTCACATGGCCCAGACCCGAGCCGGTAAAACCGGCCAGGTCGACCAGCAGCGGCAGGTCCGTCCCGTCATGACCATGCGGCACATAGACATCGACGCGGCGCCGGGTCGGGTCGCCGAGCCGGTTGCAGGCCACGGCCTGGCTGTCGATGAAAAGCGTGTGGATCCGGCCCTCCGGCAGGCTGTGGTCGCGGCGCATGATCTTTCCCCCGGTTGTGGTCACGGCACATTAGGCTGCGCCGTCGCCGGCGCAAATGGTTGAGCTGCGGCGACAAAGCGGGCAAGTCTTCTGCATGAGCAGCACCAAACACTACATCACCGCCAATGCCTTGCTGGAGGACAGTTTTCGCCTCGCGCGGCAGATTCTCGACAGCGACTACCGGCCAACTCATATCGTCGGTGTCTGGCGTGGCGGCGCGCCGGTTGGCATTGCGGTCCAGGAATGGCTGGCCCATTGCGGGCTGGAAACGGATCATATCGCCATCCGCACCGCCTCCTATACCGGGATCGACCAGCAGGACCGCAATGTCCGCGTCTATGGCGAGGGGTATCTCGTCGACACGCTGGAGGCCGAGGACCGGCTGCTGATCGTCGATGATGTCTATGACAGTGGTCGGTCGATTGCCGCAGTGCTGGAGACGCTTCGCGCCAAATGCCGCCGCAACTTCCCGGCCGAAGCCCGGATCGCGACCGTCTATTACAAGCCGCTGCGCAACACGACCGAGTTGACGCCGGATTATTTCGTCCATGAAAGCGACGACTGGCTTGTTTTCCCGCATGAGATTTGCGGTTTGGGCGCTGATGAGCTGGCCGCGAAAGGTCTGCCGGCAGACCTGCTTCCCCCGAACGATGTGGTGACCAAGGACGGAGCGTAGACGCGCATGACGTCACAAATACCGCGAATTTTCTGGTTTGCCTTCGGCCTGATCATCCTGGAAGCGGGCTATGCGCTCTTCAACGCTGGCAAGGATCTGATCATCCGTTTCCTGCCGGGCAGCCACGCCTATATGAATCCGGCCGAGGTGGCGTTCATCCAGTCAGTCAGCTGGCTGCAGGAACTGGTCTTCTTTTCAGCCGTGGCGGCGACCTGTGTCAGCGTTTACCTGATGCTGCAGCGCTCGATCTGGGTGTTGGCAACCTATGCTGCGGGTGTTTTCCTGACCAAGGTCGACTGGTTGATCTCCGGCTTCAACGGTGTCGAGCTTTTTGCCCTGAACGGCTATGTCAGCCTCATCTATCAGACAGTCGTGATGGGGGTGTTGGTGTGGTTGTCGTTCCTGGGAAAACTGGATTGACCTCGCGGACCCAGCAACATCTCAGCCCTCGTCCAAGCCAATATCAAAATTGGGCGCTGAATGGGTCAGCGCCCCGACCGAGATCACATCGACGCCGGTTTCGGCAATGCCGCGCACGGTCGTCAGATTGACCCCCCCAGAGGCTTCCAGCGTCACCTTGCCCTTGGCCGCCGCGACGGCGGCATTGAGGTCATCCAGCGAAAAATTGTCCAGCAGTACGCTCTCCGCGCCAGCGGAGATCGCAGCGTCGAGCTGGTCGAGCCGGTCCACTTCGACGGCAATGCGGGTCATGTGACCGGCGTTTGAGCGCGCGGCTTTGACAGCCTCGGCGACCCCGCCGCAGACAGCGACATGATTGTCCTTGATCAGGATGGCGTCATCGAGCCCGAAACGGTGCAGCGCGCCGCCGCCGGCCTGGACGGCCTGCAGCTCGAAGGCGCGGAAACCCGGTGTGGTCTTGCGGGTGTGGGCGATGCGGGCGCCGGTGCCCTTGACCGCATCGACATAAGCCCGCGTGAAGGTCGCAATCCCGCTCATCCGGCCCATGAAATTCAAGAGGATGCGTTCGGCGGCCAAGAGGCCGCGCGCGCGTCCCGTGACCGAGATCAGCACATCGCCCGGCTTCACCACGTCGCCATCTTCCATCTGAGGGCTGACCAGGGCTTCGGGATCACATTGCCAGATCGCTTCCAGCGCCGGCTGGAAACCACAGACCACGCCGGCCTCGCGCGCATTGACGTAGAATTTCGCTTCGGCCCGGGCCGGAATGCAGGCCAGCGAGGTGACATCACCGCGACCGCCCTGGTCCTCGGCAATGGCGCGGGCGACCACATCGCGGACGACATGGCGGGGCAGGGGCAGGATGGCGGGCATGGCGGTCGTCCTATTCAGCCGGACCGGTGAGGGCCGCGGGCGCCAGTTCCGGCGCGGCAAGATCGTCGAGGCGCAGCGCGCTATGGCGCGCCTCCTTGAGTGTTTGTGGGCAATCAGTGCGGAAATGACCACCCCGGCTTTCACGCCGGTTCAGCGCGCCGGTGACGATGAAGCGCGCCGCAATCAGCGCATCCGCCTCGCCATGCTCGCGCCGCATCGCATCGATCAGCGCCGCCAGTTCACTCAGCCCGGTCTCGCTACGCTCTACCCCGCAATGGCGCGACATGGCCTGACGCAGTCGCAGGAGGGCGAGGGGAGGGAGGTTTCCTCCCCAGCTTGCTGGGGAGGGGGACCGCGAAGCGGTGGAGGGGTCGGTGTGCGCAAGCACGCCGATGTCGATCCCAAGTGGCTCACGGCGGCCTGCGGCCGCGGCCCCATCGACCCGCGGCTTTGCCGCGGCCCACTTCCCCACGGTGTGGGGAAGAAACGTCGCTACACGCGCAAACCTGGCCGCACTCACCAGCCCCTCGGCCAGCGAGTTTGACGCCAGGCGATTGGCGCCGTGCAGGCCGGTGGCGGCGCACTCGCCAATGGCAAACAAGCCGGGCACCGAGGTTCGTCCGTTAGTATCCGTCGCCACCCCGCCCATGTGATAATGCGCCGTCGGGGCAACCGGGATCGACTCGATACGCGGATCGATGCCGGCGCGCTGGCAGGCTGCGAAGACTGCCGGGAATCGCTCCGGGAACGCCTCGCCGACAGCCTCACGGCAATCGAGGAAAGCGCCTTTTCCCGATGCATTCTGGCGGTGCACGGCGCGGGCGACGACATCGCGCGGGGCCAGCTCGGCATCGCTGTGGATCGCCTTCATGAAGCGGTGACCGGTCTGGTCGACCAGGATCGCCCCCTCACCGCGCAGGGCTTCGGTGCACAGGGGCGCCGGATCGAGGCCGGCATTGAGCGCGGTCGGGTGGAATTGCACGAATTCCGGGTCACGGATTTCCGCACCCAGACGGGCTGCCATGGCCATGGCCTGGCCCTGGGCGATCGCCGGAGTGGTGGTCAGCGCGAACAGGCCACCTGCGCCGCCCATGGCAAGCAGGGTTGTGTCGGCCTCAAGGGCCTCGAGCTCGCCGTTCGGGCCTTGCGCAATGGCACCCCTGCAGGCGTTCGCGTCACCCAGCAGGGAGACCGCTCTCCAGCCATCGCGGATCTCGATATGAGCGGCCGCGCGAACCGCCTCGATCAGGGTTGCCATGATCGCCGCGCCGGCCCCATCGCCCTTCACCCTTGCGACCCGCGGCCGCGAATGCGCCGCTTCGCGGGACAGCGACCAGTCCTCGCCGTCGCGCTCGAACGGCGCGCCGAGTGCCGCCAGTTCCGCAACTTCCGCCGCCGCGCCCTCGGCAAGGGCGCGCGCGGCCTCGCGATCAACCAGCCCGGCACCCGCCGCAATCGTGTCCCGGGCATGCAGCGCCGCGCTGTCATCACCCGCCAGAGCCGCCGAAACCCCGCCCTGCGCCCATCCGGACGCCGCGCCATCGCCCAGCGGCGCACCGGTGAGCAGAACCACAGGCCGCGGGGCGAGCTTGAGAGCTGCCCAAAGTCCGGCAATGCCAGCGCCGCAAATAAGGGTGGGGCGGGTCATGGGATCAAATCACAACCAGATCCACGCGCTTCTCCGGCTTGGTCGGGTCAAAGCTGGCAGGCTTGTCCGGCTTGGGCAGGTCGAGCATGGCCTGGACCGACCGGCGGGCGCCTTCGATGACGGCGTCGGGGACGGTCACTTCATGCTGTTCCAGACGCAGGCAGTCATAGATGTTTTCCAGCGTGATCCGCTTCATGTGCGGGCACAGATTGCAGGGGCGGATGAACTCGACCTCGGGCACATCGGCGGCGACATTGTCGCTCATTGAGCATTCGGTGAGGAGGACGGCCTTCTTGGCGCCTGAATCCTTGGCCCAGTCGGCCATGGCGGCGGTCGAGCCGGCGAAATCGGCGGCCTGGACCACCTCCAGCGGGCTTTCCGGATGGGTGATGATGACCACGCCGGGATGGGCGTCGCGCAGGTCCTGGATGTCCTGCGCCGTGAATTGCTCGTGGACTTCACAAGCCCCCGCCCAGGTCAGGATTTTGACATCGGTCTGGGCGGCGACATTCTTGGCCAGATACTGGTCGGGCAGGAGGATGACGGTATCGCTGCCCAGGCTCTCGACCACTTGCACGGCATTCGAGCTGGTACAGCAGATATCGCACTCGGCTTTGACGTCCGCCGAGGTGTTCACATAGGTCACGACCGGGATGCCGGGATAGGCGGCCTTGATGCGGCGCACATCCTCGCCCGTGATCGATGAGGCCAGCGAACAGCCGGCGCGGGTGTCGGGGATGAGGACGGTCTTTTCCGGGGCGAGCACCTTGGCGGTCTCGGCCATGAAGTGGACGCCAGCCTGGACGATGATATCGGCTTCGCTTTCCGCCGCCATGCGGGCGAGGGCGAGGCTGTCGCCCATCAGGTCGCCGACGCAGTGGAAAATGTCCGCCGTCATGTAGTTGTGCGCCAGGATGACCGCGTTCTTTTCTTTTTTCAGCTGGTTGATGGCGTGGATGAGGGGGGCCTTGGCGGGCCACTCCATCGGCGTCACGACATGGCTGACCTTGGCGTAGAGATGGTCCGTCGCGGCTTTGACCTCGTCCGTATAGGCGAGTTCAGGCTGATCTTGATCAAAGCCCGCAAGCGTGCCGTCCATATTCATCCGGTCCATTTTTCCCTCACTTTTGCTCAATTCGAGCATATCTGGGGTCTGAAAAGAGGCGATGGCGGAAGGGCCATCACCGGAAACGCGGCTTATGCTCGAAATGAGCTTAACCGTGAGTGAGATATATGCTCATAGTGAGCATTGCGCAAGGGGTCAGAGCAAGCTGGTCGCAACAGTGGCCGAGGCAGCGCTGTAACCGGCGGCACCAAGTGCAAGGGCCGGAATAATCAGGCGCCAACGTACCCGCTGTTGGCCGGCACTGAACAGGGTGACCATGAGCAGTATGGCCACAATGGCTCCCATCCAGCCGAACACTGAAAATTTGATGGCCAGGAGGGCGAGCGCGACCACGGTGCACAGGGCGGCTGCGCGAACAAAATCTGAAAAACTCAAACGCTCAGACACGTTGTCCCCCAACAACACAAGCTCCAATCACAGATGGTCAGATATATCATCACACCTCAAGCGACAATATCTGATGTGGAGATCAGAACGGGGGCCGGCTCTCGAAACTGACCGGCGCACCCCCGTCCGGGTGGCGAAAGCCCAGCTCCCGCGCGTGCAGGCATAAACGGTCGCTAGCGGCCAGTGCATCCGGCGGCGCGTAGAGATTGTCGCCCAGGATCGGATGGCCCAGGTGCAGCATGTGGACACGAAGCTGGTGGCTGCGGCCGGTCAGCGGCGCCAAACGGACCCGGCTGACGCCATCGGCAATGTCCAGCACCTCCCAATCGGTCACCGCACGGCGCCCGCGCTCATGGCAGATCATCTGCCGTGGACGGTTGGGCCAATCGGTAATGAGCGGCTGGTCGACGCGACCGGATGACTGCGTCATCTCGCCCTGGACCCGCGCGATGTACGACTTGCTTGTCTGACGCTTCTCGAACTGCTTGCCGATATGCGCCTGGGCGTGTGCGGTCAGGGCCAGGACGATGACGCCGGAGGTATCCATGTCGAGCCGGTGGATGATGCGCGCGGTCGGGAAGTCAGCGCGGGCACGTGCTTCCAGGCAGTCGGCGCGCTCCGGCCGGTTACCGGGCACGGTGAGCAGGCCGGACGGTTTGTCGATGACCAGGATATGGTCGTCAGCATGGATGACCGGTAGCGGCCCGGCGGGCGGCGGTGAATAAATGAAGGGGCGGGGCGTGTCTCCGGGCATGGGCCGGGTCCATACAGGGTTTTGCCCGACCTGACCCGGACTGGCTGCAGGGGCCGGTCGGCGCTCAGTTGTCTGGATCGCCCTCCCCATCGCCGGTATTGCCGTCTTCAGCCGCGGCTCCAAAGCCGGCGAGCAGCTGGACACCCTGGGTCGTGGTGGCCTGAAGCACGGTGTTGGCGTTTTGCTGGCCGGAGGTCGCATTGTGCGCCGACCCGAGCTCGGCAGACATGGGCTCCGCAGACGACTGATTGCCCATGCTGGAAGCCGGCGCATCGCCGAGCACCTCGGTATTCGTCTGGCTGATGCTGTCGTCGACCTGTGAGTTGACGGTGCCGGCAGGTACGGCGTCCTGGGCGTGGGCGGCAATGGACAGGCCAAGCGTTGCCGGCACGGCCAGGATGAGTGCGAAGGCACGGATCATGAAGAACTCCCTCAATTTCGCCTCGCAGACTGACCGGGAAAACTTCCCATCCGCTTAAACCGGCAGGGAAAACTCTACCCGTCGCGCAATCTGGGTGTCGCCAGGCCGAGCGATGGCAGGCCGGCGAGCGCCTCGCGGCGATAGCGGAAGAGTTCGGCCGGGCGACCGCCGGTGGCGCTTTCCACCTTGCCGGTGCCGTCAACGAAGCCCGTCCGGTCCAGGGCGCGGCGGAAATTCTGTTTGTGCAGGCGATAACCGACCACCGCCTCGACCACTTGTTGCAGCGCCGACAGGGTGAATACGTCGTCCATCAGCTCGAACACCACCGGACGATATTTGATCTTGCCGCGCAGTCGTGAAATCGCGGTCGCCAGTATGCGGCGATGGTCCGACGCCATGGCCTGGCCCAATCCCGGAGCGACCAGCCGTGTCTCGGTCTGGCCGTCGCGGGCGGCCTCCTCGACGAGGCCGGCCTCGTAGAGCAGTTCGTAGCGGTCCAGCGCCCGCCCTTCCTGCCAGCCGCCGGGATTAAGTCCGAAGCACTGCTTGATGCGGTCATGGCAGGAGGCGCGGCGACCGGGGCCGCCGGCCTCATCGGCCCAGGCCGACAGGCGGGGCAGGATCTGGCTGTCGATGATGTCCGGACGTCCCTCGCGCCAGTCCTCCCACGGGAAGAAACGATACCAGCCGCGCCACTGACCGCCGCCTTCCGGTGGGTCGGAGACGTCCGGCGTGAGGGCGAGATAGCCGATCGAGATGATGCGATCATCCTCCGACCCCGTCATCGCGGCCACGGGCGCTTCGCGGCCGCGATCGCCGAATGTGTAGAGCTGCTCGACATAGCCGAGCTGGAAGCGCGCCTGTTCATCGACCCAGCGACGCAAGCCGATTTCAAGGGTGCGGTGTTCGGTGGGATTAAAGGGGCCAAAGGGCAGCGCCTCGCCACCCCCCGGTTGCGGCACGATGAGCACCTGCGGCACATCGCCATCGACCGCCAGGATGACCGCGTTGAGGCCGACGGAAAGCGCGAGGCCGGCCTTCTCCATTATCGCCCCTCGAAGGCTGCCAGCACCGTCTCGAACCGGTCGAGATAGAGCTGTTGGGCCTGTTTGACGGGCAGGGGTTCGATGGTGATCTCCAGTCCGGCCGGGGGACGACCGAAGAATTTCACGGATTCGGCATGACTGAAACCGGCGATCTGGGTGGCCTCGAAATAGGCGCACATGACATCGGCCCGCTTGATCTTGCGCTTGACCTCGGCCGGCAGTTTCGGCGGCAGGCCGAAGCGCAGTTGGATGGCGGCTTCAAGCCGGTCCTCGAACTCGCGATAATTGACGCCCAGCGCCGCCTTGAACGGGCTGATCATGTCGCCGATCACGTATTCCGAGGCGTCGTGCAACAGCGCTGCGACGCGCCATTTGTCGTCAATGTCGGGATAGAGATGCTCCAGTATGTCCAGCACCACGACGGAATGTTCGGCAACCGAGAAGGCATGATCGCCTTTGGTCTGCCCGTTCCAGCGCGCCACCCGGGCAATGCCATGCGCGATGTCCTCGATCTCGACATCGAAGGGTGACGGGTCCAGCAGGTCAAGCCGCCGCCCGGAAATCATCCGCTGCCAGGCGCGCGGCGCGTCCTTGCTTTTTTTCCGGGGGGCAGCAGCCATGTCATCCATCTCGTCAGCTTCGGGCGGGGAGGGGGGATAGCAGAGAAGCGGCGGCGGCACCAATGTGCTGGCATGACAGGGCTGTGGATTGTGGTGAGGGCCTCAGTCCTGCGACAGGAGTCCGACCAGTGCGTGACCGAGGGTTCTGCGGTCCAGGGTCAGGCGCGCGTGAGTGTTGAGCCAAAGTCCACGTCCTCGCCTTGATGGGCGAGGTGGAGTGGGTGCCGGAACGCTGGCGCGTCTCACGCCTTCCGACCCGACGCTTCGCGCCGGCCGACCTTCCCCATCAAGGGAAGGAGCTGGCGTTTCCCTACTCCTCCGCCACCACGGCCAGTGTGGTGAGGTCGGGGCTGATTGCCAGGCGTGTGACGCCGTCGAGCCAGTCAATCGCGCCGATGGGCTGCCAGCCGCCATAGGCGCGCCAGACAAGTTGACCTTCATGGACCGTGAGGAAGGTGACGCGGTCATCGGGCATGATGGCGACGGCGAAGTCCTGAACCGTGCCCGGCAGGGCGAACATTTCGCGCAATTCGCCGGTCTGCGTGTTGAGCGCATGGACCGTGTGGACGCCGTCCTCATCACCGAGCGTCACATAAAGCGCCGGACCGCGACCGGCGCGGAAGAAGCTGCGGCCGGGATTGTCGGCGACATGGGTGACGGTTTCCGGCGTGGTGGTGCGGTCGATCAGCTGCAGCGTCATCGGCTCGCCCAGGTGGAAGACCGCGACGGCGCTCATATCGCCGGAAAAGCCGTAATAGCCGACCGGGGCCAGCGCCTCGGCAGGCTGGCGGTCGGAATTGTCCGGATTGGCCAGATAGGCATTGCCAGCATAGCCGCCGGGCGGTTGGTAGATATAGCTGAGCCGGCCATCGGGGGCGATGCGGGGTGAGTACTCGCTCTCACCGGGCGTTTGGGTGACCGGTGTGGTTTCGCCCGAGGCGAGGTCAAACCGCCAGATATCGGTCTCGCCGGTCTCGTCGCCAGCGGTGTAGAGCAGGCTGCCATCATCGACAAAAAAGGGCTGGTTGTCGTAACCGGCCCGGGTGACGCCCCCGAGGGATGCGCCGAGCACGGGTGCCTCGCCGGACCAGTCCAGCGCGAACAGATGGATATCGGTGCCGGGCAGGCCGGCGGTCTCTTCCTCTTGCGCTTCGGTTTCGACGGTGTCGGCATTTGTATCCGCAGCGGTTTCATCCGGCGTCGACATCGCGTCGTCGGCCTGTGGCGCCGGCGAGCAGGCGGCCAGTGCCGCGATCGGGATCAGGCGGAGCCACCAGGTTTTCATGCGCGTTTCCTTACCGCTGCGGCGCCGACGCCATAGCCCGCCCCGAAGGCACACATCACGCCGGTCTCGCCGACCGCCATGTCGTCGGAATGCATCTCGAAATTCATCACCACGGAGGAGGATGAGGTATTGCCATACTCGTGCAGGATGGCCGGCGCGTTGTCCTCGGTGCGGTCGCGCTCGAGGATGCGTTTGGCGATCATGTCGACCATGCGGATATTGGCCTGGTGCAGCCAGGTGCGGCGCACGTCCGCCGGCGCCAGCTCGATCGATTCCATCATCCGGCGGGCGACCTGCGGGGCGAAGCCGACCACATCCTTGAAGACGCGATGGCCGTCCTGGTCGAGATGCGGTGCAAACTCGGGATCGACCGTGCGTTCGGCGATATTGATGAAGCCGTAATCCGAGCGCAGGGCCGAGGACCACTTGTTCTCGGCATGGCTGCCGATCACATCCCAGCCGCCCGGCCTTCCGTCATCGGCCTCAACGATCATCGCTGCGGAGGCGTCGCCGAAGATGAAATGTACTTCGCGGCGCGAATGCACATTGATGCAGGTCATCAACTCGGGCGAGCAGATCAGGATGCGTCGGGCCTGCCCGGATTTGATCATGCCATTGGCCATGTGCAGGCCGTAGAGCGCCGAAGCACAGGCCATGGTCATGTCGAAGGAGAAACCTGTCGACCCGATGGCTTCCTGGATCTCGCAGGCGACGGCCGGGAAATTGCGCTGTTGTGCTGAAGACGCCACGATGACGCCGTCAATGTCGCTGCCGTCATAACCGGCCTTGTCGAGCGCAATGCGCACCGATTTGAGCGCGAACTCAGCCTGGGTCGACACTTCGTCAATGCCGCGCGGCGGGATTCGCGGAGTCATGTGATCAATGTCGAGAATGCCGGTCTTTTCATAAACATGGCGACGCTCGATGCCGGAAGCATTGCGGATGAACTCGCTGGATGACAGTGGCACTTCCTCCGCCTCGCCGGCAGCGATTGCGGCGGCGTGGTCGGTATTGAAGCGCGTCGCCCAGGCATTGTAGCTGGCAACGAGTTCATCATTCGAGATGACATTGGACGGGACCCAGTATCCCGTTGATCGAATAAGGCTGTTTTTCACGGCGCCGGACTCTGTGCTTGTCCCTGATCTGTCCAGCCTAAACCATGGGCGCTACCGATCAATCCGCGCTGACATTGCAAGGAAGATGCGCCTTCGCCTCGAAAACAGGCAGGTGTGCACAATTTCGCGGCGCGCTGCTGCCAATCCGGCAAAAACTCTCCTGAAAAGTCGACTCTCGCCGATTCCCCGGCCTAGCTCATGGCGATCGCAAGAACACCAAGGCCCGTTCACGGAGAGCCCCATGGATAGTGGTAACAATGCCTGGATACTGACCTCGACTGCCCTCGTCCTGCTGATGACGCTGCCCGGGCTGGCGCTCTTCTATGGTGGCATGGTGCGGCGCAAGAATGTGTTGTCGACCCTGATGCAGAGCCTGGGTGCGGCCGCCGTGGTGACGGTGTTGTGGGCATTGATCGCCTATTCCCTGGCCTTCACGAATGGCGGACCGGTGAATGCCTTTGTCGGTGGTCTGGCCAGTGTCGGCCTGTCCGGGATCATGCCTGACACCATGTCCGGCGACCTGCCGGAAAACCTCTTCCTGATGTTCCAGCTCACCTTCGCCATCATCACCGTCGCGATCATCGCCGGTGCGGCGGTCGAGCGGATCAAGTTCTCGGCCTTCATGGTGTTTGGCGCGGCCTGGCTGATCCTGGTCTATGCGCCCATCTGCCACTGGGTGTGGGGTGGCGGCTTCCTCGGCGAAGCGGGCGTGCTCGATTTTGCCGGGGGTGCCGTCGTGCACATCAATGCCGGTGTTGCCGGCCTGGTGCTGGCCAAATTCCTCGGTCCGCGCAAGGGGTATCCCGGCGCCAATCTGGCCCCCGACAATCTCGTGCTCACGGTCACAGGGGCCGGCATGTTGTGGGTCGGCTGGTTCGGATTCAATGGCGGCTCGGCCCTGGCCGCCGACGGTGCTGCCGCCCATGCTTTTGTCACCACCCAGATCGCAGCGGCGAGCGCGGTTCTGGTCTGGATCGGTCTGGAATGGATCCTGCGCGGCAAGGCCAGTGTGCTGGGAGCAGCGTCGGGCGCCATCGCCGGTCTCGTCGCGATCACGCCGGCCGCTGGTTTTGTGCCGAGCTGGGCAGCCTTCATCGTCGGCGCCTGCGGAGCGTTCGGGGCCTATTGGGGTGTCACCGCCCTGAAAAAAGTGCTGAAGATTGACGACACACTCGACGCGTTCGGCCTGCACGGTGTGGGTGGCTTGGTGGGTGCGGTTCTCACCGGGTTTTTTGCCTCGGAAGCGATCGGCGGCGCGGGCGGTGCCATTGAGGGTAATTGGCTGCAGGTCTGGACACAGACCTGGGGTGCACTGGCTGCTGCGATCTACTGCGGCGTGGTCACAACTGTCATACTTTTCGTGCAATCCAAGATCATGACATTGCGCGTCGACGAGGAAGGTGAGATTTCCGGCCTCGATACGACGCTGCACGGCGAGTCCGTTGGTTGAATTTGGCGGCTAGCGTATAGCCGACACACATTTCGTCCTGGCCAGTCCTCCCCGGCTTGTGACGTATACTGGGCCCGGCCCGTCGCCCCCGCGTTGTGGGGGGTGGCGGGCCGGGCTCTTTTTTGTCCGCATTTTGCAAATTTGTATGGTGTGTATTCGCCTGTGTGTGCTGACTATAGTCCGCTCAAAGCGACGACAAACCCGACCCAAACGACCGCGTCCAGGATATTGGATGCAAATTCGAATAGTGATGTGCGACGCATGCTGTCTCTCCCGTGTTGAGACACAGGATGGAAGGGCGGGGCGACAGAAGCTGTCAGGGTGTGGTCGGTGCGGCGGGTTCGCCAGCCTCGTTCAGCAGGCTGCCAATCGCGACGCCGAGTTCCAGGTCGGTGATGGACCCGAAGCGTTGCATCCGGATATGTCCGCCGGCGTCGATCAGAAGGGTGGTCGGCGTGCCCTGCATGCCATAGCGGGTCATCGTTTGCGGGATAAATCCGGTCGTGGCCGGGGCATCGATAGCGACCGGGAAGGTGATCCGGTTTTCGTGCATGAAGGCGGCCAGCGCCGCGCGGTGTCCCTGGGCTTCATGATGCTCGAACACGCTGTGCAGGCCGAGCACGACCAGGCCTTTGTCGCGAAAGGCAAGGTCGGCCCGCCGGGCTTGCGGCAGGGCGTGCGAGACACAGCCCGGACACAGCATCTGAAAGCATTCGAGCAGGATGACGCGCCCTGACAGGCCTTCCAATGTCGGCGGCACGTCATCGCCATTGACCCATTCGCTTGTGATGAGTTCGGGGGCTTTTTTCAGGTTCATGAATTTGCTCCGCGATGGCGGCCCGCCAGCCGGAGCCGGCGGGCCGGAACGCCTAGTTGGCGCTGACGGGTTTGACGCTGGGGAAGTCCACATCGACATCGAACACGACATTGACGTAGTTGGTGAACAGGTTGAGCGTGATATGCGCGACAATCTCGACAATTTCCTCATCGTCGAAGCCGGCCGCGCGCAATTCAGCCAGCGCCGACGGATCGACATGCCCGCGTTCATTGACGACAGCGAGTGCGAAGTCGATTGCCGCTTGGCTACGGCTGTCTTCGCCATGGCCCTTGCGGGCCTCGTCCATCTGTGAGGCCGTCAATCCGGCGTTCTTGCCCAGGACCGTGTGGGCTGACAGGCAGTATTCGCAGCCATTGCGATTGGCGATGGCGACGGCGATCTGCTCACCCAGGCGGGCACCGATGCGGCCACTGCCGAGGGCGCCGAAACTGCCCAGCATGGATTTCAGGGCCGCCGGCGAATGGGCCACGGTTCCGAACATGTTGATCACCGCACCGAACTGGCTGCGGACGGCATCCATCAGCTCTTTGCGTTCACCGGTGGCTTGGGCGGGGTCGAAGGGGGGAATGTGCGGCATGGGTGTCTCCTGAGATCATTAGTATCGAGTCAATACAATTTGGTATTTAGGTGGGTGAGGCGATGATTGCAAGGGTGGTATTGAGTCGATACAGTGAGCGCATGACGACGTCCGCACACTCCGCCCGGCTGCTCGAGAGGCTGAGCCGGCTGATCCACAATGAAGCGCATGCCCACGGGCTGAAGCCGGTGCAGTGGGATGTCTTGCGCTATCTGAACGTCGCGAACCGGTATTCGCGCTCGCCCTCGGCCGTGACCAGCTATCTCAATCTGACCAAGGGGACCGTGTCGCAGACGCTCAACGCGCTGGAAGCCAAGGGACTTGTCGTCAAACGCGCCGATGCGACCGACAGGCGCCGGGTCACGCTGGACCTTTCATCACAGGCGCGAACTGCGCTGAAAGATGATCCCCTGCTCCGGATATCGTCGCACCTGGATGCCCTGCAGGACGATAACCGCCGCGGCTTGGAGGCAGGACTCCGAGAGTTGCTGGACGCATTGATAAGGGAGCGGAAGGGGCGTCCGTTCGGCGTCTGTCACACCTGTCGCCACCACAGGCCGGGGCGCGATGAAGGGCAGGGCGGTTTCTGCAATCTGCTCGGGGAAACGCTCAGCATCGCCGATGGTGATCTCTTGTGTGTCGAGCACGCGGCCTGACGCGTCTAGACGGCGACCGCTGGTGGTCCTTGGTGATGCCTGATATCTCTGGATGACGGGCCGCAAGGCAGGGGCTGCCAATACGCGCGGGGCCGCGTGTCGGCGGGATATCACGGGGGCAAGACATGTGGCGCTATCTGGGACTTTTTCTGCTTCCGTTTCTGACCACGCCCGCCCTGCCACAGGCGGATATGCAAGCCGCCGCGATTGATGCCTATCTCGACGAAGCGATGCCGGCCGCGTCCGCGCCCGGTTTGGCCTGGGCGATTCTCGACGATGGCGATTGGCTTGCCGGTGGACGCGGGGAGCGGGTTCTGGGCAGCGGCCTGCCGGTCACAGATGAGACCCCGTTTGCGCTGGGCTCGATCTCGAAAAGCTTCACCGCGCTGGCCATCATGCAGTTGGTGGAAGCGGGCGCGGTCGATCTCGACGACGCCATCGCGGACCATCTCGACAGCTTCGAGGGGCAGCCCGGTGCGGTAATCACGGTCCGGCAATTGCTGAGCCATACCAGTGGTTATTCCACCTTGCAGGGAAACAGTTTCCAGACCGGGCATATGCGCCAGCTGGCCGGGACATCACCGGCCCGCGCGCCCGGCACCGCCTGGCAGTATTCCAACGCCAATTACCTGATCCTCGGCGCCGTCATCGAAACGGTCAGCGGCCGCGAGTTCGACGCCTATATCGAAACGGAAATTCTCGCCCCGCTGGGCATGGAGAACAGTTCTGTCGGCGGGGGCGCGGCCGGCGACCGCATGGCAACCGGCCATCAGCCCTGGTTTGGCGGCCGGCGCCCGGTTCCCGATCAGGGCGGGGTGTCAGGCGGCATGGCGGCCGCAGGCGGTATCGTCGCCAGCGCGGCCGATATGGCGCTTTATCTGGCGATGATGGCCAATGGCGAGGATGATCTGATCACCGCCGAGCACAAGGCGATGATGATGCGGCCGGCCAGCGCGGCTTCACCATTTTACGGGTTTGGCTGGTTCATCGATGCCGAGGCCGATGCCGTCTACCACACCGGGCTGACCCCCGGGGTCGAGACCCTTGCCATCCTGTCACGCTCGCAACAGCGGGGCGGGGTGGTGCTTGTGAACGCCAATAGCGGCATGGGGTTTGGCGTGACCGGGGATATTCTGGTGGGCATGAGTGCTTTCGCGCTCGGAGAAAACCCTGAGCCCGGCGGCCAGCATTTCGGGACGCAGAGCCTCTATGTGATGGTGCTGGTCCTGCCCGTGCTCTTTATGGCGGGGATCATGCTCGCTTGGCGGGGCCGGGCTGGTCTGCGCGCCAAATCGGGCGTTTCCGGCTGGTTCAGCCTGGTTTTCCCGGTCTTCTCGACCCTGGCCATGGCCTGGGTGTTTGTGGACCTCATGCCGAAACTCTTCGGCGCGCCGCTGGCCACCTTCTATCTCTACCAGCCGGACATGACGATCCTGCTGGTTGCCAGCGCGGTGACGGGGGTTGGCTTTGCGATATTCAGACTGGCCCTGGCCCTGAGTGGGCGCCGCTAGAGCTTCTCGACGAAGACCGTGCCGGCCGAGTAACCCGCCCCGAAGGAGCAGATCAGCCCCTTCTCGCCTGTCTCGAAACCATCATGGTGACGGTGGAAGGCGACCAGCGAACCGGCACCAGCGGTATTGGCGAACTCGTCGAGGATGACGGGAGCCTCCTCCTCGGTGAACTCACGGCCGAACACTTTCTTGGCCACCATCATGTTCATGTTGATATTGGCCTGGTGCAGCCAGAGGCGTTTCATCTGGTCCGGCTTGAGGCCGAAATTGCCCATGTCGGTGAGGATCATCTCGGCAACCATCGGGCAGACTTCCTTGAAGACCTTGCGGCCCTCCTGCACGAAATAGCGGTCTTCGAAGTCAGGCGCCGGTTCTTCGGAGGCATTCAGGAAGCCGAAATTCGAGCGGATATTGTTGGAGAACTTGGTCATCAGATTGCGACCGATGATCTTCCAGCCCTGATCGCCGGCGACATCCTCATGCTCGATCAGCATGGCCACGGCGACATCCCCGAAGATGAAATGGCTGTCGCGGTCGCGGAAATTGAGCTGCGGCGTGGTGATTTCCGGTGTCACGACGAGCACCGATTTGGCCATGCCGGTCTCGATCATGTTGACCGCATTGATGATGCCGAACGTGCCCGAGGAACAGGCCACCGTCATGTCATAGCCGAAGCCTTCAATGCCCAGCGCGTCCTGGATCTCGATCGCCATCGAGGGATAGGTGCGCTGCATCGAGGTGGCCGAGCAGATCACCGCGTCGACATCGGCGGCGTCGCGGCCTGCTTGTTCGAGTGCTTGCTTGGCGGCGGCGACACCCGCTTCGGCCATCAGTGACAGCGCGTCGTTCGGGCGCGGCTCGGCCCGGGGACGCATGCGGGTGATGTCCAGCACGCCTTCCTTGTCGATCGTATAGCGCGACTTGATGCCGGACGCCTTCTCGATGAAACCGGAGGAGGAGGGGTTTTTCGCCTCGACGGCGCCGCGCTCGATGGCGTCGGCATTTTCGGCGTTGAAGTGCTCAACATAAGCGTTGTAGCAGGCCACGAGTTCGTCGTTGGAGACGGACTCCTGGGGAGTCCAAAGACCGGTCGACCGGATCACCGCGCTCATAAACTTCACTCCGAAACGGGTATGTCAGGGCGCGCAACTTAGTGGCTGCACCAAGTCCCGTCACCTGCGCAGCTGCGCAAGACGCCTGTGCCGGGCTTTGACGCCGCGGCGCCGCAATGCGAGACCTTTGTTTCAAGCCATTGGTTCGGGGAGAATGATCCATGAAGACACGCGCCGCTGTCGCCTTTGAGGCCGGAAAACCGCTCGAAATCGTCGAGGTCGACCTGGACGGCCCGAAGGCCGGCGAAGTCCTGGTCGAGATCAAGGCGACCGGCATCTGCCACACCGATGAATTCACCCGCTCCGGGGCCGATCCGGAAGGCGCCTTCCCGGCGATTCTTGGTCATGAGGGTGCGGGCATTGTCCGCGAGGTCGGGCCGGGCGTAAAAGACCTCAAGGTCGGCGATCATGTCATCCCGCTCTACACGGCCGAGTGCCGGGAGTGCGAATACTGCCTCAATCCCAAGACCAATCTGTGCCAGAAAGTCCGCGCGACTCAGGGCCAGGGCGTAATGCCGGACGGCACCTCGCGCTTTTCCTACAAGGGCGAGAAAATCCTGCACTATATGGGCTGTTCGACCTTCTCGAACTTCACCGTCCTGCCGGAGGTCTCCCTCGCCAACGTCCGCCGGGACGCGCCCTTCGACAAGATCTGCTATATCGGCTGCGGCGTCACGACCGGCATTGGCGCAGTCATGTTCACCGCCAAGGTCGAGCCCAATTCCACCGCCGTCGTCTTCGGTCTGGGCGGGATCGGTCTCAATGTCATCCAGGGACTCAAACTGATCGGCGCCAAACAAATCGTCGGCGTCGACATGAACCCGGCCAAACAGGACATCGCCCGCCAGTTCGGCATGACCGATTTCGTCAATCCCAAGGACCACAAGGACCTCGTCGGCCATCTGGTCGAGCTGACCGGCGGCGGCGCCGATTATTCCTTCGAATGCATCGGTAATGTCGAGGTCATGCGGGCGGCCTTGGAATGCTGCCACAAGGGCTGGGGCGAGAGCATCATCATCGGCGTCGCCCCCGCCGGTGCCGAGATCCAGACCCGACCCTTCCAGCTGGTCACCGGCCGCGTCTGGCGCGGCTCCGCCTTCGGCGGCGCCAGGGGCCGCACCGACGTGCCCAAGATCGTCGACATGTATATGGAAGGCCGCATCGATATCGACAGCCTGATCACCCACAAGCTCAAGCTGGACGACATCAATAAGGGGTTTGATTTGATGCATGCCGGGGAGAGCATCCGGGCTGTGGTGGAGTATTAGGTGTGCGCGTTCTCGCCCCGGTATTGACCTGTCTGGTTTTGATCGGCTGTCAGTCGGTGCGACATCCGTCGATAGACATTGCCGACGATGATTGCGGAACTCTCCTCGCATGGACAGAAGAGCGAAGTCGCGTGGAACGAGTCGCGAATTGGGATTGGGCCCATTCGGGAGACGTGATCGCTATGAGGGCGAAAATGTCCGTGTGTTCGCCAGAAAGTTGTGTCGCTGATGAGATGGATCGAGCGATGTATGCGGGCCTAAGTCGTTATACGCACAGCCTTTCGCTCGGCGAGTTTGCTTGGCTTGTGGCGGAATGTGTTGGCGCGAGGCCGGACGTCAGCTTCGATTCTGCTGGCTCTGTGGTGGAAGTTGAAGCCCGTATGGAGGTCGGCGAGCGACGTCTCGAGATCGCGTACTTTGAGGATCATTGCGCTTATGGCGATTGGATCGATGATCCGGGTTGGACGGGTTGCGCTTCCTTCCGGGCGAGCGGAATTCACTGACTATTTGAGGCGCCGCAAAGGGCGCGTCTCCATCGGCAAAAAGACCGGATTGTTGAAATCACTTCGGCCTGATTTGTCATTTGAGGCGGGCAGTGTCCGACGACATTCGCGCCCCGGCGCACACCCCGCCCTAAACCGCTTGCCGAGAATTCGCCGTCTCCGCTTCTTCAGGTCAAGGGCGCCGCAGGCGCCGCTTCGCGGTTTCACCCTTGAGCTGAAGAAGCGGAGACGGCCTGCTGGCTGACAAGCGATTTATGGTTCTCTGCGCGCCGGGTGGCGCACTAAGCCAAGTGGGGACAGCACCCTATTCTTGTCATCCCCGCTGGATGTCCGGCGAAGGCCGGACGCAAGGCGGGGAGCTAACTCTTTGCAATCACATAGGTCCCTGACTTTCGCCCGGCCTTCGCCGGGCGTCCATCAGGGATGACGACATGTTTGTGTTGGGGGAAAGCGCCCCGGCGCACATGCCGCCTGTCTCCCGCTGCAGCCACCTTCCCGCCCGACCGGCGGCGCGGATGCGCCAGAGTGGAAAGCCCGGTCCGGCCGGCGGGAAGGCGGTCTGACTGACGGTCTCCTTTCCTGGATTTGAGTGAAGGACAAGCCCGTCCGCGCCACGGCGCGAACGCCTGGCGGTTTGGGTCGTTGAGGGGTGCGAGGTGCCTTGCCGGTGCCTTGCTATGTACGTTTTGTGGGTGGCGCCGGGGGCACCCCGCACACGGAGATTTGGTCAGGGCCGTTGCCGGCCCCGTCTCGAAACCGACAGGAACAAACGGTCGAGCTTTGTGCCGCCGTCCCATCGATGGCCACGCCGGGTTGGTCTGGCGGTGTTTCCAGGCAACCGGACGAGCTCCGTACTCCCAACGCCCCCGGATCACCAAT